>JBGAUP010000398.1:0-4425 GCA_044228585.1 Runella sp.
TTTGCTAAAACGATGCACAAAGGTGATAGAAAGCAAGTCCAAAAAGCCATTGATAAAACGCTCTAAGCCAAACTTGGTACTTCCGTATTTGCGGGCGCGGTGTTGTACTACTTTCTCGCCAATTTTGCGGAAACCATTCCATTTGGCTACCACTGGAATGTAGCGGTGCATTTCCCCGTAAAGTGTAATATTTTTTACGACTCGCTGTTTATAAGCTTTCAATCCGCAGTTAAAATCGTGAAGATAAACCCCCGATATACTGCGAGTTACGGCATTGAATAACTTCGTGGGGAGTGTTTTGCTGAGTGGGTCATAGCGTTTCTGTTTCCAGCCCGATACCAAATCGAAACCATCTTCAGTAATCATTCGGTACAACTCAGGTATCTCGTCGGGGCTGTCCTGCAAGTCGGCATCCATCGTGATAACCACACTTCCGCGCACTACCTGAAACCCCGTTTGCAAAGCAGGCGTTTTGCCGTAATTTCTGTTAAACTTGATTCCTTTGATGTAAGGGTTTGTTACGGCCAATTTTTGAATCACCGTCCACGAATCATCGGTGCTACCATCATCAATGAGCAGTACTTCGTAGCTAAAATGATGCTCATCCATCACGCGTGCAATCCACGCGGTTAGTTCGGGGAGAGATTCTTCTTCGTTGAACAACGGAACAACGACTGAAATATCAAGGGCTTCGCCAGGCATACTATCCAAAATCATTTGTGTATCTTGAAGCAAAGCTACAAATTCTTTCGGTGCTTCCATGGGATTTTGAGGATTAGGGTTACTGATAAAGTTCCCTTTTCAACAAACGTGCCAAAGGCTCTTGAAATTGCAGACAGGGGGAATAGCCGTAGGTTTAGCAAAAGAGCTTGTTTACGATCCAAAATATTATTTGGCAAAAGTAGCCCTAAGCACTTTATGGTTAGTAATACATTTGCCAATTTCTCTATCTTTTTTGAATAAGAAGCCCCATGAATAAGCTAAATACTGCCACACTCCTCCAAAAATTAAAAAATGGGCAAAATGTCTATGGCACTTGCTTTACCTCAACGGCCCCGATGTGGCCTAAGGTGGTCAAACAAGCAGGGCTTGATTTTGTATTTATTGACACCGAACACATCCCCTTAGACCGCGCCGAATTGGCAAAAATGTGCCAAATTTTCAGGTCGTTAGATATTACGCCCATTGTTCGTATTCCAGAGCCTAATCCTTTTTTGGCTTGTCAGGTCATTGATGGTGGAGCGTTAGGCGTGGTCGCCCCTTATTTGGAATCGGTGGGTCAGATAAAAGACTTGGTAGGTGCTACAAAGTTGAGACCGATTAAAGGGGAAAAATTGCGTAATTATCTGCATGGAATTGAAGAAATGCCTTCCGAACTGAAGCAATACATTGCTAATCATAATGCCGCCAATATCTGCATTGCCAACATCGAAAGCGTACCTGCCCTCCAATGTCTCGACGACCTATTGTCGGTCGAAGGGCTGGATGCCGTTTTTATCGGCCCCCACGATTTGTCGGTAAGTTTAGGACTGCCCGAACAATACGACCACCCCGATTTTGAAGCAGCAGTTCGCTCAATTATCCACCAAACACGCGCCAAAGGACTATCTATTGGCATCCACTTTTCGTTGGAACCAGAGCGACAAATCCGATGGATGAAAGAAGGGGTCAATATCGTGGTGCATAGTTTTGACGTGGCACTTTTCAGCCAACGATTACAGCACGATATGGATATCATCAAAAAAGCTGCGGGTGATAGCCCAACTGCTGACCATATCGCCTCTTTAATTGTGTAAGGATATTGGTAGCCTTTCTTCTTTTTGGCCTTTATATGAACAGTTGCTATAAAGCAATAGGCCGTAAGCAATAAGCACTATTTCAACTAAGAAGATGCGTTGGTCTGACTATCGTCTATGCGACCCAGCCTGACCTGCGTCTATAATCAAATAAACCATTACAAGTAGTTTCTAACAACTGAGCATAAGATACACATGAAACAAATTAGATGGGGGATGATTGGCTGCGGCAACGTAACCGAAAAGAAAAGCGGACCCGCTTTCAGTAAAGTGTCCAATTCATCATTGGTGGCCGTCATGGGCCGAAGTGCCGAAAAAGCCGCTGACTACGCTCAACGCCACGGCGTACCCAAATGGTACACAAGTGTGGATGAATTGATTAATGACCCGGAGGTTAATGCCATTTACATTGCCACGCCACCCGATGTTCATTTGGAATACGCGACCAAAGCCATGCAAGCGGGTAAGGCAGTGTATGTAGAAAAGCCAATGGCACGGGATGCTGCCGAATGTGAAGCCATGAATCAAGTAAGCCGTGAAACGGGGGTACCGTTGTTTGTAGCGTATTACCGACGTTCGTTGCCTTATTTCGTCAAATTGAAAGAACTCATTGGCCAGAAAGTCATCGGCGATATCCGTTTGGTCACCGTTCAAATTCATTATAATCCTTATTCGGAAGAAATCGGTGAAAATGCCCAACCACGTTGGCGCGTTGACCCGAAAATTTCGGGCGGTGGCCACTTTCATGATTTGGCTTCCCATCAATTTGATTTTTTGGAATACCTACTCGGTCCCATCAAATCGGCTCAAGGTATCGCCCGAAACCAAGCGGGGCTTTACGACGCCGACGACATTGTGGTAGCTAATTTTGAGTTTGAATCGGGGGTTCTTGGTACAGGAAGTTGGTGTTTTACGCTCAACAAAGAACAACGTCTCGACGAGTCCCAGTTGATTGGTTCTAAGGGGAAAATTACTTTTTCTTTTTTTGAAAAATTCATCATTAAAGTAGAAACCGAAAACGGAGTAGAAGAATACAACATTCCCTATCCCGAACACGTACAACAACCCTTGATTGAGACGATTGTGTCCGAATTGAGGGGCGAAGGTCAATGCCCAAGTACGGGCCAGACGGGGGCGAGAGCCAATGTCATTATGGATCAAATTACGGGTATGTAAGTACTTGGACAATTTACCTCGTTTTGTGTTGGTTGGAAACAACCAACAACACCCCAAACAGGTTGTTTCCAACCGAAACGGGGCGGCTAAACGGGGAGATTTAAACTTTTGTTAATGTACCTAAAATGTAAAATTTCTATCTCTTAAAGTATGTTTGCACGTTAGCGTTTTGAAACGAACTATTTTTAACAACCAAATCTTATGAAGAAACACCCATTTTTATTTATTCTTGCCTTTACTTTGATGGCTTTGGTCAGCAAAAGCCAAATTCATAAGCCTTATACGCCTACACCATTTCCTGATCGCATCATTTTGGGTTGGCAAGCAAATGCTGCCACGTCACAATCGGTGAATTGGCGCACGGATTCCACTATTGTAGCGGCCGTTGGGGCGATTCACGAGGCGGATGCTTCGCCTGATTTTGTTAGAAAAGCGACGATTGTACCTGCCGTTACCGAAAATGTAGTCATTGATGGGAAGCAGGTTAAGTATCATTCGGTACATTTTAAAGACCTCAAACCCAATACTCAATACAGCTACCGCGTGGGGGCAGGTGAATACTGGAGCGAGTGGTTTCATTTTAAAACGGCCCAAGACAAAGCCGCTCCTTTTTCGTTTTTGTACTTTGGTGATGCCCAAAATGATCTTCGTTCACTCTGGTCACGCACCATTCGCGGGGCTTATTCAGCCATGCCTTCGGTCAATTTAATCATTCATGCAGGAGACTTAATCAATAACTCTAACGCCGATTGGCAATGGGGCGAGTGGTTTGAGGCCGGCGGCTGGATTACGGGCATGGTACCCACCTTAGCTACGCCTGGCAACCACGAATATTTTAAAGATGCCACGGGTAAAGCCCGCGTTTCGATGCACTGGCGTCCGTCTTTTGTTTTACCCGAAAATGGCCCTGATAAGCTAAAAGAAACGGCTTATTATTTTGATTATCAAGGTGTTCGTTTTGTTTCGTTAGATTCTCAGGGTGCTTTGCTGGATTCTACGGTCATGGACGCTCAAGCCATTTGGTTAGAAGAAATTCTTAAAAACAACCCGAATCGTTGGACGGTAGCTATGCACCACCACCCCATTTATTCAACCGCCAACGGGCGCAATAATGACGAATGGCGGGTGAAAATGGAACCGATTTACAAAAAATATCAAGTTGATTTGGTACTCCAAGGCCACGACCATACCTACGGGCGCGGGCTAAACATGCCTTTGGGGCAGAGCCGTAAATACCCCGACGGCCCTATTTATGTAGTATCGGTCAGTGGCCCCAAGATGTACACCATTGGCTTGCAGGATTGGATGGACAGAGCGGGTTCTAATACGCAATTGTACCAAATTGTTTCGGTAGATGGCGACAAGCTTTCTTACAAATCTTATACCGTGACGGGGGAATTGTACGATGTATTTGACTTGACCAAAAATGCGGGCGGGCGCAATAAGCTCATTG
>JBGAUP010000022.1:0-2175 GCA_044228585.1 Runella sp.
GATTTTCTAATTGTTTTTGGAGAGCTTCTTGCTTGAGGGTTTGGGAGTATTTTTCTAATTGTATCTTCTCCAGTTCGGAAACAATGTAAGCATCCTCGTACGATTTTATATTGGAATCCCCTGATTGATCTTTCGTCAACAAATCAAACCGAACCGAACGAACCGAATCGGAGCGTTGCGCCATTACACCAAAGGGCAATATCAAGAGCAGAAAATATTTCATCTCGGTATTTTATCGAGAATTATTCCCCCATCGGTGGTTAGGGGGTCTTACAAATATAAAACTTTTTCAAAAATCACGGCAAACCGTTAGATAAAATCACGGCAAACCGTGATGGAAACTGTGCGATAGAATAGAAATTTTTGCATAGAAATTCATTGCACCTATAAAAAATGATAAAGAATAGCAAAAATTCGCTATTGCCAATCCGACGTCTTTGATTGAATTTCGCTCAAAAATATAAAACTAAGTCGCTCACTATTAAATAATTAAAAATGAAAAGAACCCTACTCATGCTGATTCTATTGCTGCTGATAAAAGCAGTTTCAATAGCACAAGACCGTACTATTACGGGTACGGTACTCTCCTCCGAAGATGGGTCTGTTTTACCAGCAGCCAGCGTACTTATCAAAGGCACTCAACGGGGAGTTGTCACTGACGCCAAAGGAGCGTTTTCCATCCAAGCCGACGCCAAAGATGTGCTTGTTTTTTCGTTTGTGGGTTTCTTACCTACCGAGGTGTTGGTAGGTAATCAATCTATCATTAATCTTACACTCAAGCCAGATGCCATGCAATTGCAAGAGGTCGTAGTAGTAGCATTAGGCTTATCACGAGAAAAAAGATCTGTAAACACCTCTGTTCAAGAAATCAAAAGCGACAAGCTGACGGCTGCCCGTGATGTTTCGGTGGCTGGGGCATTGGCTGGGAAGATTGCGGGGGTACAGGTATTGGGGCAGTCAGGGGCAAAATTTGGTACACCTTCTATTCGAATAAGAGGGGTTAATAGTTTAGGAGGTTCTGGACCTCTATATGTGGTAGATGGTACTCCTACTGCCGACCTTGGTATCAACATGGACGATGTAGATAACGTATCGGTATTGAAAGGTCCAGCCGCTACCGCCTTATACGGCAACCGTGCGGCAGGAGGAGTCTTGATGATTACAACCAAACGCGCCAAAGCAGGGGAGACACGCGTGGATATTAATCACAGTACCACGATGGATCGCGTGGGCTTGTTGCCCAAATACCAAAATGAATACGGCGGAGGGTACTCGCAAGATTGGGAAATTTTTCAATTCAACCCCGCTATTCATCCAGTTGCTTGGGCCTCTTTTAATGGACACAAAATGTTGGATTATTCGGCAGATGAAAGCTGGGGGCCGCGCTTGGACGGAACACCTCACCGATCAGCTTTCTCGTGGCAACCTGGGGCAGAGTTTGGGCAATTGACACCTTTTGAACCCAACCCCAACAACGTGAGGGAGTTTTTTGAGAAGCCATTGAGTCACAATACCAACGTCTCTTTTTCAAAAGGGGGGGATAATTACCAAACAAGAATCTCTTACACCCACGTACTTAATAACGGCATTGTTCCTAACAGTAGTCAAACCCGGGATTTTGTATCTGCCAAAAACTCCCTCAATATTTTTAAAGGGTTGACTGCTGACTTAAATATCAACTACTCGGCTACCAACTTCAACAACCCTCCTCTCGACGGCTACGGAAACCAAACTATCGGCTCGTTTAATCAATGGTTTCAACGTCAGCTCAAAATGGACGACCTGCGTAACTACCGAAATTCGGACGGGACCTACCGAAGTTGGAACATAGGAGGCCCCCTTGACGTCAGACCCAAATACTGGGATAGTCCTTTTACGGAAGTGTACGCCAATACTTTTTTTCGACGTTCTACCAATGTATTTGGTGATTTTGGGTTAGGATATAAGTTTGATCCATTCCTCAAACTCAATCTTACGCTTCGAAGAAACCAAAGCACCAATACGTCTGAAGGGCGAGTGGCATCGGGTACATTGGGAGAAGGAGGAAAAGGAGGGTATTCAAACTCGGCCTCCTATGCCTACGAAAACAACTACGAGGCATTGCTAAGTTACAATCGAAACTTCGACAAATTGTCTATCCAAGCTACGGCTGGAGGCAATATCCGTTACAATTTT
>JBGAUP010000022.1:2234-33840 GCA_044228585.1 Runella sp.
ATTTTTACAACATTGCGGCCTCAAAAGATCGGCCTTCTGTCACCAATTCTAAATCCGAACGTCGTATCAACAGTGTTTTTGGAGGAATCAATTTGGGTTATAAAAACACCTTTTTCTTGGAAGGAACGCTCCGCAACGACTGGTCTTCCACGCTTCCTCAGGCTAATAATTCTTATTTGTACCCATCTCTTTCGGGTAGTATTGTTTTCTCCGACTTATTGCCACAAAATAATATTTTATCTTATGGTAAAATACGGGGAGGTTACGCACAGGTAGGTACAGATGTAGGGCCTTATAGTACGCTATTGACCTATACGACAGGCAATTCCTTTGGGGCTAATCCAGTAATGACCCTGCCAACAACCCTTCCGAATCAAAACCTCAAACCAGGATTATCGTCGTCGTATGAAGGAGGATTGGATTTGAAATTTTTTAGAAATCGCGTAGGGCTTGAGTTTTCGGTGTATCAAAACGACAATAAAAATCAAATCATTCCATTGCCAGTAGCACCTACGAGTGGCTACACTAATGCGGTCATTAATGCAGGTTTGATTCAGACCAAAGGTTGGGAGGTTCATATCAATTCTACCCCTATCAAAAAGACAAAATTTCAATGGGAAACCGACCTTAATTTTGACCGAAGCGTATCGAAAGTAATCAAGCTCGCCGATGGACTCACCAACTATACTTTGGGTACGTCGTGGCGAGATTTGTCTATCAATGCCCGTGAAGGAGAAGAGTGGGGATTGTTTGTAGGACGCCAAATCAGGAAAAATGAGGCTGGAGAACCGATTCTTAATGCCAATGGTCTCTATCAATCTGACATAAATAAACCATTGGGTTCGGTATTGCCCAAATTCAAAGGCGGTTTTCTAAACAATTTTACTTATGGCAACTGGAATGTGCGAATCAATACAGACTTTATTGTGGGAGGTAAATTTTTCTCAGTCACAAAAATGTTCAATGCCTACGCTGGTTTGGGCGATTTTACCGCAGGGCTTAACGAACTCGGCAATCCCAAACGCGACCCTGTAGCTGACGGAGGGGGTATTTTGATAGCAGGCGTAGGACCCGATGGAAAAACGCCCAATACCACCCGTGCCGAAACCCAAGCACTTTATGAAGATAATCTGTTTGCACTTCACGAATACTGGATATACGACCAAACCTTCATCAAACTCCGCGAAGCATCCATAGGCTATACCTTCCCTAAATCCATGCTGGGTAAGTCTATCAAATCTGCTAATCTCTCATTTATTGCCAGAAATCCCTTTCTGATATATAGTGCAGTAGGAGGTGGTATAGACATCTCAGAATCCGAAAGCTACTGGACAGAAGGGGGACAACTACCTCCCGTACGCTCCTTAGGAATCAATCTTCGGTTAAGCTTCTAACACAAGATGCCACATTTTTACTTAAAAACTTTAATCTAATCTTCAACATGAAAAATAGATTTTTAACATTGCTATCAGGAAGTTTCTTGCTTTTGATGGCCAGTGCTTGCGGCGACTTTGGCGATATGAACATCAGCCCTAACAGCCCTTCCAACCCCAATTCTGCCAGTATTTTGACAGGTACGCTCCGTTCGGTGGGTAGCACTTCCACTTTCATAGTACCAGCATTGTACGTACAGCATTTCGGAGATGTGACATACATTGAAGAATCGCGCTACAAAACCATCCAGTTTGATTATGCAGGAACCTACGCAGGGGCACTCAATAACTTGCTGTATATCATCAAACTGAATACCGATGAAGCAACCAAAGCTCTTGCAGCAGCCAATGGCTCAAATGCCCATCAGATAGCCATTGCACGCATTTTGAAAGCATACTACATTCAGACAATTACCGACCGTTGGGGCGATATCCCTTACTCTCAGGCATTGAAAGGAAGCGAAAATTTTAGTCCGAGCTTTGATACTCAGCAGGCTATCTACACTGATTTGTTCAAAGAATGGAAAGAAGCACAAGCTCAATTTGACGGAGGAAAGACGGTCACAGGCGACATTTTGCTCAGTGGCAACGTGGCACGTTGGAAAAAATTTGCCAATTCATTGCGTTTATTAGCAGCTTTGCGACTCTCTAAAGTGGATGCCGCCAAGGGAAAAGCTGAGTTTATGGCCGCCCTCACCGATGGTGTAATGATTTCTAATGCCGACAATGTAACGTTTAGGTATCTCAACGATGCCAATTACGAGCATCCGCTTTACAACAATTACATCACAACCAACCGCAAGGATTATGCCGTAAGCAGCACCTTCGTGGACTTACTGACTCGGTTTAAAGACCCTCGTCTTCCAGTCATGGCCGATAAAAACATCAATGGTATCTATCGTGGAGTTCCGTATGGGGTTTTTCCGCCTACTTGGAAAGCCCAGGATGTGTCGCTCGCAGCTACAAGTATGCGCCAACAAAACTCAGCCGTCAATGTTCTGACTTATGCCCAAGTGCTTTTAGCCCAAGCAGAAGCCGCTCAATTAGGCTGGACTACTGGCAATACCAAAGATTTGTATGAAGCAGCTATAAAAGCCTCTTTGGAGCAGTGGGGTGTTTATAATGCTACTGGATACAAAACTTATATCGAAAGTCCCGAAGTAGCTTTTGACCCAGCGAAAGCAATTGAACAAATTGCGACTCAGCGTTGGATTGCACTGTTTTATCAAGGGATTGAAGCATGGGCTGAATGGCGCCGTACAGGCTTCCCCAGGCTAAGTGCTGCTGCAAAACCCTTAAATGGGGTAGCAGAAATCCCTCGTAGGATGGCTTATCCAGCCCACGAAGCCAATCTCAACAAGGTGAATTATGAAGCCGCGATTGCCAAACAAGGCAAAGATGATCAATATACCCGAGTTTGGTGGGACAAATAAGTATGATTCCACAAAGCATCGAATTAAGAATCCATTTAAATCATTAATCCAATGAAAACGCCCTCCAAACAAATCGCCCTCCTTTCTTTTTTCATTCTCTGGATGATAGCCGTTGGCTGCAAAAAAGAGGAACTTGAACCCGATGTATTAAAAATAGTTGCCCTAACCGAAAAAATAGGCAATGTTGGTTACAAAGAACTCGATGAAGCATCTACAAAATGGCTTTTGACCAAATCCCCCGACGACAGCCACCCTTTTTTGGATGAGAAAGGCGAACAAAGCCAAACAGCTAAACAGCCGTTGGCAGGTTTTACCATTTTACCCAGCAATTTTGGCGGTAAAAACACCCGTACGCTTACTATCTCCGCCTCCAACTATGTTTATGTTTCTCCCTTAGGTATTACCTTTTGGTTTTATGAAAACGACAAGTGCGACCCCGATTGGAAACCCAAAACAGGTCAAAGCCTCAAAGATTTTCTCTACCAAGAGTTAGCGCGTATTCAGATTTGAGCAAAGCTACCGCTTCGGTGGTGCTGGATGGTACCGAAATCATGAGCGACAAAGCCAAATTTCGCTGGAAAAGTGAGGTTTTTGATGTAGTCAATATCCATAAAGATTTCAATAAACCTGATTGTGATTATACAGGCAAAACTGCTAAAGTTATTTCTGATGGCTACGCCGTTTTGCTTAAACTCCCCAAAGGCAAGCACACGCTTGTGATGAAGGGCGTAATTCCTGATCCCGACCCTACCAATGTTTTTGAGGCAGAGGTAACGTGGAATCTAACAGTAGAATAATGACTTTGGTGAACATACACAAAATTTAGTTTAGGTTAGAAAACAAAACCCTGAAGTCCTTTTGGACACCCCCTCATTTGAGGGGGCAAGGGTCTAATAATTTAGACAGCACTCAAGATAGATTTAAAAAATGAACCTGACCCCGCTTCCTTTCTCTGTGGTTCACCAATTACCTTAATCCTCAAACCCCTATGAAAAAATATATTCTTATTATATTCCTAATGTTCAACATTAGCATCTCAATTTTGGGAAAATCACCGTGTTTGCTCCTAAACTATTCCTCTAATAGCTCTAACGATACCTTTTTTTACCACGACGATGGTAGTTTATATCAGATGAAATCGAAAGTACACCGTGGCGCAAATAAGTATGATACTTACACCTACAATTTTTTCTACGGAGTGGCGCATCAAATCACCGAGGCGCGTATAATGCGCAACGGTACTACGCCTACCCGCGACAATTCTTTTATTGGTGATACCGAAAAGTACCAATGGGAAAACGGAAAGCTCATCAAAGTAGAAGGATTTTTCAGTGGCAAAAGAGCATATCTATATTTGCTTAACTACGATATGGCAGGTAATATCTCACAGCTTTCTATAGAACCTTTTGGAAAACCAAAGTTTGTTGGTAAATATGAATACGATGCTCAAAACAATCCTGTCAAAATCAGCTTTAGTTACGGCAACGAGTTGGTAGAGGTCATCGAACAGGAATTTGCCGATAATACCCTCAAAGCTCCTGTGCAGTTATTGACCGAGCAAGGGCTACCGTTTCATCCGATGACAGGTGCAGTATGGGAGAAACGTCAAATGACCGCTGTGAAAATATTTACCCCCAATGGATTGGGAAAACTTCGACTCACCGAATCAGGACAACTCTTGGAAAAAACCACCAATCCCCAAGGCTACGTGACGGCATTTACGTACCAGCGAAATACGTACAGAGAGCAACGAAACTTTTTATTAAGCAACTGTAATTAAGCCATTTACCGTTAGATAAGTATTATTTGCTTTTTCCCTATCAAGCAAGTATATTCGATGCACTATCTGGTATTGAATATACTTTTAGTTTTACAGCAACTACTTAACTAACCTAATCCCCTACTCCCATGAAACCTCTGTGGTTCTCCTTCTCTCTGTGGTTCATCCTTCTTTCCGCCACCGCTCAAATAAAAAACTCCTCCATCGGGACGGTCCGCCGCGCGGTCGGACCCTTGCAGGGCGGGGGGGGCGTCATCATCGGTATCTCCCACTACCAACACCTCGACTCCCTCCAATTTGCCCACCGCGATGCCGCCGCATTCGCCGAATTCCTCAAAACCCAAAACGTCCCCGACGAAAACATCAAACTCTTTCTCAATCAAGATGCCACCCGATTCAATATCGTGGACGAACTCTATAATCTATCCCAAAAACTCAAAAAAGGAGATACGTTTTACTTCTATTTCACGGGTCACGGCGACTTAGAAGCCAAAATCGGCTATGAAAACTCTCTGCTGCTACTCTACCCGTCACTGAGCAAAAACTACTTTCAGGGAAATGAATACTTGCAGTTGTCTGAACTAAGAACATGGTTTGGCGAAATGACCAAGAAGGGTGTACAGGTTGTTTTCATTGCTGATGCCTGTCATTCGGGTGGGCTCATTGGTGGCAAAGAGGGACTCGACAAAACACAACGCGCCTTGCAAGAATCTTGGCAGGGTATCACCAAAATCCTCTCCAGCCAAACCAACGAATACTCCCTTGAAGGCAAGCAATGGGGCGGAGGACGAGGGATTTTCTCCTATTTTTTGACCAACGGCCTCACAGGAAGAGCCGATGCCAACAAAGACAAAAAGGTGAGTTTGGCAGAATTGAGCAATTATCTCAAAACCAATGTAGTGCGCGAAGCCGCACCCAGTATCCAAACGCCTGTGGTGCAGGGGAATGGAAAGCAGGTTTTATCAAAAGTGAGCGAAGAAGCCATGAAAAAACTGGCCCAAGCCGAGCGGCTCAACTTCCCGATTATGACCGAAGTAAATCTACGAGCCACTGACCCTATGAGTATGATTGGAGGGTTGGACAATAGTTTGGTAGAGACCTACAAAAAATTCACCAAAGCCCTCGAAGAAAAACGCATCAACACTTTCGACAACGAGAAAGACTATGCCCTGCTACATTATCGCAAGTTAGCAAAAGAGAAAATGCCCGAACATCTATTGGCCATTATAAAACGAAATTTGGGAGCGGCCTTGATGGAGAGAGAATTAGCCCTTTTGAAACCTGCCCGTGAACAGGGAAATGGTTTTGTGAGGAGAATTGAAAAGGAACTCAATCCGGCCATTGCCAATTTAAATGAAGCTATGAAATTGTTTGGCGAAAGCCATTACTTGTATAAATTCTTGCAGGCTCGTTCGCTGGTACTTGAGGCTAAGACAAAATTCCCTCGCATTCCCAGTAGCAATAAAGCATTTGACACATTTTTCCAAGAAATAGAAACTGCCTACTTAACATATTATCACCAAGAGCGACGTTTGCTACTACAAGCCCTTGACTTAGAGCCTAATATGATTTCCACCTACGCACTGTTAGGCTCTAATTATCGTGAAATTAGAAATTCGTACCACCCGTCTAAACAAAGCATCATAGACCAAATGCCTGACTCTTCCGCTTACTATCAAGAAAGAGTGGTAGAGTTATTGCCCAATCAGGCTATGGCTCATTATAATTTGGCTTCTATCTATCAGAAAAATCAAATATTACCCACTGACAAGAAAGGGAATTATAGAGATAGAACGCACCCTAAGGCTATTGAGCATTTTGAAAAAGCAGCGGCATTAGATACTAATTTGACGGTTGCACAAAGTCAATTGGCAAGCTTGTACATGGGGGGTGAGATTGACGACCCTTTTCACAACTACCCCAAAGCCATTGAATGGTACGAGAAACTATTAAAAAAAGAAGAAGCTAAAGAGCAAGCATTGCTTAAACAAGGGATAGATAGGTACTTAGAAGGCTTTAAGTTAGAAGGTAACAGCCCAATCAGAGCCAATTTCAGCGTTATGAGCGATTATCTTTTTCGTCTGTATTTTCTGCATAAACTCATTGGCAATACCCCAAAAGCAGAGCAATATTGGCAAAAGCTTAACCAAAAAAGTGATAAAATAGCTACACCAGGTGTGTATATGACAAATGCCATGCACATCGTTTTTATGTATTCATGGAGTGAGGACGAAGATCTTCTTTGGAAAGCTTTGGCATTTGAAGAAAAAGGACTCAAACGAGCCACCGAAACCATGAATGAGGTGGCGGAAAAAGACAAACCTCTTGCCAGTTTAAGATACCAGTACTATCTCAAAGCCGTGGGTGCTGCTCACCGGGCCGTAAAAAACTACGACAAAGCCGAATCATACCTACAACAAGCCATCGCCCATCCCGTACTAAAAGGCTCTTTCACGGGGCGGTTAATGGGTTCTTACAGCACTGGAAATGCCAACGAGGATCGCGACATTACCATTCCAATACCTCTTCAAATTTATCAAGATGGTTCAGTGCATTATCGTATTGATGCCAATTGGGAAATGTTTTGGTTAAAATATGAGCAAGGCAAGATAGAGGAAGCCTTTGAGTGGTTGGAAAAAGGCTTTCAGGTAGCTGTCACCGAAAACGGTAATGATTTATCAGGAGATCCTTATGAACGTTATTTCATAAGAAGTTTTCCCTCTTTAAAAGACCGTTTTTTAACCCTCAAAGCCAAGTACTTTCCGCCCACTGAAAAGAAATAATTTTGTCGTGCTGAAAGCACCTAAACCCCTACTCCCATGAAACCTCTGTGGCTCTCCTTCTCTCTGTGGTTAATGTTCATAGCACTCTCCACGCAAGCCCAACAACCTCCGACCCCTACCGAAGCAGAGGTAAAAAAGGAGGAAGAAAAAATTATTCCTACTACCTTGGTATCTACTTACAAAAAATTCAATCAAGCCCTGCAAGAGAAACGACTGAACACCTTCGATGACTCAACTGACTATGCCTTACTCCATTACAAAACATTAACAGAAAGCAAGATTCCCAAACATTTGCAGCAAATTATGAAGCGAAATTTAGGAGCAGCACTCATGGAACGGGAGTTAGCGGTTATGAAAGAGGCAAGAGAAAAAGGCAAAGGGCATATTTCCAGAGATGAAAAAGTACTTTTACCTGCCATCGCTAATTTAAAAGAAGCCCTCAAATTATTTGAAGCTACCGATTATCTGTTTCCTTTTCTAAAAGCCAGAATCGCCGTACTTGAATCACAACTCCCCCCCAAGCCTGTACTCGTTAATTCACAAACCGTGGATAAAAATGGGGAAGACACGAAAGAATTTACCCAAAAATATAACCTCCGCACCAAGGAGTTACTCCTAAAAAGTCTTGCATTAGAGCCAAATATGATTTCTACGTATGCGCTCCTTGCCTCCGCTTACCGCGACAATCAGCAGCTTGATTCCGCTAACTATTACCAAGAAAAAGTAGTCAAACAACTCTCGAACCAAGGATACGCCTATGTCAACTTAGCCGCCAACTACGAGGCGATGTCCTACACCGATGCTCAAAATAGGTCTGCCCCGCATCCAAAGGCCATTGCCAATTTTGAAAAAGCCATCGCATTAGACCCCAACTTGCAAGAAGCCGTCAGGAGTTTAGGCAATCTCTACATGGGTTTGCAGCGCAACAAATATGGCGAACGGCAAATGGTATTTGACAAAACCCATCGAAACTACCCCAAGGCGATTTCTTGTTTTGAAAAAATTGTTGACCCCTACGAAATAGCCGAACAAAAGTTGAGCAAACAAGGCTTCGTCAAAATTCCCCAAGAAATCAATTTGAATACTTTCAATGCCCGTTGGGACAATTTTGTAAACCTAACGGATACTTGGATAACCCTGTACTTTCTCCACAAAGCCAACGGAGATATGGCAAAAGCACAAGTGTATTTGAAAAAGATGTTTCAAAAAGCAGAAATGGGGGGAACGGCTTTGGGCTACGAATTGGTAGCAAGAAAAATGGTTGAGGTATTTGAATGGAGCGAAGACAAGGCCGACCTCGAAATAGCCCTTGATTTACAGCTGAAATCTTTGGGAAAAACCAAAGATGAGTTGAATACCTACAAATCCTTAGACCCAATTCGTTTTAAAGCCCTCAAAGCCAAATACTTCCCCTCCACCGAAAAAAAATAATTTTTGTCGTGCTGAAAGCACCTAAAACCCTACTCCCATGAAACCTCTGTGCAACTCTGTGGTTAGACTCTGTGCAACTCTGTGTCTCGTTTTTTGGGGACTCCAATCTTACGCTCAACAAAGCGCAGGCCTGCTCATCGGTATCTCCCAATACCAACACCTCGACTCCCTACAATTCGCCCACCGTGATGCCGCCGCATTCGCCGAATTCCTCAAAACCCAAAACGTCCCCGACGATAACATCAAACTCTTCATCAATGAAAACGCCACCCGTTTCAACATCGTGGACGAACTCTATAATCTATCCCTAAAACTCAAAAAAGGAGACACATTCTACTTCTATTTCACAGGCCACGGTGATTTAGAAGCCAAAATCGGTTATGAAAACTCGTTGTTACTCCTCTACCCTTCGCTGCGAAAAAACTACTTCCAAGGAAATGAATACTTACAGTTGTCTGAACTAAGAACGTGGTTTGGGGAACTCACCAAAAAAGGTGTCGAGGTGGTTTTCATTGCCGACGCTTGCCATTCGGGCGGCCTCATTGGTGGCAAAGAGGGCTTGGACAAAACACAACGCGCTTTACAGGAATCTTGGCAAGGTATCACCAAAATACTTTCCAGCCAAACCAATGAATTTTCCTTGGAAGGTAAACAATGGGGCGGAGGAAGAGGTATTTTTTCTTATTTTTTGACCAACGGCTTGATTGGTTTGGCTGACACCAACAAGGACACAAAAATTTCACTCAAAGAATTAGAAGATTATTTGATGGGTAGTCCTGTAAATGTAATGCTATATTTATCTTTGTAATAAAAAGGTTAAGATGAACTGTAGCCATTGTGGTAGTGGAACAACTAAGAAGAATGGTCATACCCATTACGGAAAACAAAACTATTTATGTCATAGCTGCAATCCAATAATTTGTGGAAGGTGGTCAAGATTGGTTTAGTGGATCGGATAAAATGTATCAACAAATTGCTTTTAGAGCGAATCTCGTTATCAGGTATTTGTCGAGTATGTGATGTGAGTAGAGCAATGGTTGTTGGCTTACATTAAAAAGTTGTAAGAAAACTTACCTTTTGATTTGAATGCTGACTTTGCCTGACCTTGGGGCTTATCTATCAGACATGATGGATGAAGAAATTGGAAGAATAGGCTATAAAAAAAATTCGATTGCATTACAGGAATATGTCTAAGTTTCAGAAAAGTATCTAATTACAGAAAGTAGCGAGACTTATGCGAAGAGTATTTGAGTTGATATTGAAAAATAACGATTTGTTAACCGAATTATATAGCAAAGAGCGATGTGTTAGGTGGAGTTTTATGGTATTCAATTAGACGAGATGTGGTCTTTTGTAGGTAATAAGGAGAATAAGCAGTGGTTGTAGCTTGCTCTTAATCCTAATATTAATAGGCAAATTATATTTATGTAGGTGCTGCTTCAGCAGATGATACACAGCTCTTTTAGAAAAGATACCAACTATTTTCAAAGGTAATACGGGCTTTTGACTATTGGCAAGCATATATAAAGCCGTTTGGAAAAGAAAATCATTTTGGCGTTGGTAAAAGAAGTGGTTTTGACTGCTTATATTGAGCGCTTTAATGGAAACATTAAGACAAAGAGCATCCAGATTAGTTAGAAAAGCTTTAAGTTTTTCCAAGTCACTCGAAAATCATATTGGAGCAATAAAATACTTTATTTGTAATTATAATCTTGAAAGAAAAGCATTACATTTTTAGGACTACCATTATTTGATGTATAATGTGCTTAGAGAGGCCGCACCAAACATCCAAACCCCAGTAATACAAGGTGATAGTCTTTTAATTTTATCTGAGGTAGATCCCAAAGAAGTTGCTAAACTTACTGAGGTAAAAACCGATTACTCCAAAATTATCCAAGATGCCAATTTAAAATCCAGAGAAAGTCTTGCTGTCAAAAATTTAGATACCAGTTTAGTGAATTTGTATAAACGCTTTTCGCAAGCCATAGAGGAAAATAGAATATTTAGGATTAATGATAATGAAGACAATGATTGTGCGATGAGCAATTACGAAAAACTCGAAAAAGCAAAACTCCCTGACCAAGTATTTCAAATCATAAAGCGAAAGCTTGCTGTGGCAATCATGTCTGACATCGTGGATAGAATGGCTACTGTAGCTTCACAAGGCAAAGCTTTTCCCGATATTCCTACTGGATATATAAGAATCATTCCAGAAATGCTTGATAGAGGACTGAATATTATCGGACAAAACCACCCTTCGGCTTCTAATATTTTATTGCTCAAAAACACCCATAAAATTATGACTCGCTTAGGGAATCCCAAGCACCAACCAGATGTCAAAAAAGAACTGCTTGGATTGGTTGCTAATGACCCCAAATACCCCCACTACCAAGTACTATTAGCACATACTTACCTCCGAATGAATGATTTGGATTCAGCTATTTTCTATTTTGAAAAAGTAAAGAAATTATTGCCCAATCAGGTGTATTCGGAGATAAACATCGCAGATGCTTACCTCCGAAATCAACAACTCGAAAAAGCAGTAAATTATTATCAAAAGGCCATTGACCAAGATTCAACAATCGCCGAAGCCTATCATAAACTTATGACAGTTTACTGGCAACAAAAAAACTACCCAAATGTCTTGAGTTTGGGCGAAAAAACAATTTCCCTCACTCGAAATTCAGACAAAACCCCGATGAATATGCAGTGGGGAAATAGCATGAGAAGATATACATCCTTAGACCGTATTTTTAGGGTTCACTACATGACCGCCAATAAAGCTAAAATTATAGAAACCATTAATCGCTATGAGCAATGTGCCAAGGAAGATTATAATAAGTTGTACGATGATAGCTATTATTGGGCTATTACGCATTTGGCCCACGTATGTTGGGACGATACGACAGGGCAATGGCAAAAGCCAATCATTCAAGCTACCGACCGAATGATAGCAATTGTCAAAAGTAAACTTGTAAAATCCAAGAACAAAGAAGCCCAAGTGCAAGATTGGCGCATATTAGGAGCTTATTATCACTATATTGGGCAAAATAAGTTAGCCGAGAGATACCTTAAAGATGCCGTTCGTATCTATGAAGACGAATCCCACTCAGTAGGAGTACGATATTTACCTAAGACCCGAAAATTAGCTGCATTTTGGTTAGATACTATTGATTCATACCTCGAACTCTGCATTTTGGCTATCGAAAAGGGTAATCTCAAAGAAGCCCTCCAATGGCTCGAAAAATCCATGACCAAAGGCTGCAAACGAAAGGATTTGTACCAAAGCCCGCACATCATTCCTGAGCTCCACAACTTAGCTGAGTATAAAGCGTTGATGATCAAATATTTTCCCCAAAAAACACCCGAAAAAAAGTAAAAATCGTCTTTCATTATCAACTATAAATCACTTATTTTTACCATGAAAAACCAAATTATAACTTTTGATTTTCATGGATATTATTAGAAATATAGAAACCCTTTTACAAGAGTATTTAGCGGGCCTCGACAAGTAGGCAAAACCACCCTGGCCAAAAGTTTAGCCAAGTCACGAGCCGTGCATTATTTGGACTTAGAATCAGCAAGCGACCGCCAAAAACTTACTGACCCTGCTTTGTATCTGGAAAATCATGCCGACAAGTTAGTCATCTTTGACGAAGTGCAACAAATGCCCGAACTCTTTGCCGAGCTACGGGGTATCATAGACCAAAACCGTCAAACAGGACGATTCATTTTGTTGGGTTCGGCCTCTCCTACCTTGATTCGCAAAAGTGCTGACTCATTGGCAGGTAGAATTGGCTACATCGAATTATCGCCCTTTTTATTGACAGAAGTAGGGGTAGAGCATACAAGAAAATTATGGTTACAAGGGGGATTCCCCTTGGCCTATTTGGCATCATCAGAACGAAATAGTATGATTTGGCGAAAAAATTTCGTAAAAACCTACGTAGAAAAAGACTTGGCTTTACTCGGACTGAGTGCGGAAACACGTACCATAGAACGATTTTGGCGAATGCTCGCCAGTACTCATGCCAACTTATGGAACGCCGAAAATATATCTCGCTCCATGGGTCTTACCGCTCCAACCATCAACCGTTATCTGGATTTTATGGAAGGAGCATTTTTGATACGGCGTCTGCCTCCTTATTCTACCAACATCGCAAAAAGATTGGTAAAATCGCCTAAAATTTACCTAAAAGACAGCGGTATTTTGCACGTATTCAAGGATTTGTCCAATTTTGAACAATTAATAGACGACCCACAAGTAGGTGCTTCTTGGGAAGGGTTTGTGATAGAGCAAATCATTGAATCAGTACAAGACAGAGCACAAGCCTACTTTTATAGAACCCACCAAGGAGCCGAATGTGATTTAGTCTTAGAAAAAAATGGCACAATCATCGCGGCCATTGAAGTCAAGTTTAGTTCGGCCCCCCAAATCAGCAAAGGTTTCAGGGTCAGTCTCGAAGATACGCAAGCCTTACAAGGGTACGTCATTGCCCAAACGGATGAAAGTTTCAAAATAGATGAAAAAATAACAGTAACCCCGCTCTCCTACTTTTTAGAAACCATTTTGCCTAAACTACTCCCATGAAACCTCTGTGCAACTCTGTGGTTAGACTCTGTGCAACTCTGTGTCTCGTTTTTTGGGGACTCCAATCTTACGCTCAACAAAGCGCAGGCCTGCTCATCGGTATTTCCCAATACCAACACCTCGACTCCCTCCAATTCGCCCACCGTGACGCTGCCGCATTTGCCGAATTCCTCAAAACCCAAAACGTCCCCGATGAAAATATCAAACTCTTCATCAATCAAGATGCCACCCGATTCAATATCGTGGACGAACTCTATAATCTATCCCAAAAACTCAAAAAAGGAGATACGTTTTACTTCTATTTCACGGGTCACGGCGACTTAGAAGCTAAGATTGGCTACGAAAACTCGCTTCTGCTACTTTACCCGTCGCTGCGCAAAAACTACTTCCAGGGAAATGAATACTTGCAGTTGTCTGAACTAAGAACGTGGTTTGGAGAAATGACCAAGAAGGGTGTACAGGTTGTTTTCATTGCTGATGCCTGTCATTCGGGTGGGCTCATTGGTGGAAAAGAAGGCCTCGACAAAACCCAACGTGCTTTGCAGGAATCTTGGCAGGGTATCACCAAAATCCTCTCCAGCCAAACCAATGAGTTTTCTTTGGAAGGTAAACAATGGGGCGGAGGAAGAGGTATTTTTTCCTATTTTTTGACCAACGGCCTCACAGGAAGAGCCGATGCCAACAAAGACAAGAAGGTGAGTTTGGCAGAATTGAGCAACTATCTCAAGACCAATGTAGTACGCGAAGCCGCTCCTAACATCCAAATACCTGTGGTACAAGGCAATAGCAAACAATTACTTTCCAAAGTGAGCGAAGAAGCCATGAAAAAGCTGGAACAAGCCGAGCGACTCAACTTTCCCATTATGACCGAAGTCAATCTACGAGCCACCGACCCGCTGAGTATGTTAGGAGGTTTGGACAATACCTTAGTAGAAACTTTCAACAAATTCAGAAAGGCCCTTGCCGAAAAACGCCTTAACACCTTCGACAATGAAAAAGACTACGCCCTGCTGCACTACCGCAAGTTAGCAAAAGAAAAAATGCCCGAACATTTATTGGGAATTATAAAGCGGAACTTGGGAGCGGCATTGATGGAAAGGGAGTTATTAATAATGAATGACTTGCGAGAAAAAGGGGCAGGGTATTTACTCATTGATGACCTTATGAACAAAAAAATACTTCCCAATGCCATACAAAACTTAAAAGAAGTATCGGCCTTGTTGGGTGCTAAACATTACCAGTATCCTTTTATTTATGCTCGAATATTAGCACTCGAATCACAAATACCACCACCTATTGCACAGCCCACTTCTTTACAATATAAAACGATAGATGAACATCTAAAAGAGGGACAAAAACGAGAAGAACAGCGAAAAAACAAAGAAAGAAGCCTACTTTTACAATCGCTCAAGTACGAACCCAATATGATTTCTACCTATTCGCTACTTTCATCCTCCTACCGTGAAGGGGCGGAAATGACCAGAATAAGTCCGTATGAACACCAGCGAAAACTTGACTCAGCTCTTTACTACCAAGAAAAGGTAGTAGAACTCCTGCCCAATCAAAGTCAGGCTCATTACAACTTGGCTAACAACTATGCCCCTATTCCTTTTCTTACTCCCGACAACAAATCAGCCCCACACCCTAAGGCCATTACCCATTACGAAAAAACGATACAACTGGATTCTACTTTCAGAAGCGCCTATGTGGCGTTAGGCGACCTCCACATGGGATTAAGGGTTCTGCCCAATGGCTTTCGGAGTATGGAGACGGATGAAGCCTACCGCAATTACCCTAAAGCCATTGCTTATTTTGAAAAGATATTGGCTGGCTACGAAAAAGAAGAACAAAGGTTAATTTCACAAAACTTGGGAAAAGTATCCAAAGGCGAGGGCAGAGGCCCCGCCTTTAGTAACCTGATAGGCTTAGCTAATACTTGGAACAAACTATATTTTCTCCATAAAGCCAGTGGCGATTCGGCCAAAACACAAATGTATTTGCAGAGAATGCTTCAACGAGCCAGCCGAGAAGAAAACCCCTTGGGCGATTTGTTTATTGCTTGGAACCTACTCAAAGTATTTAAATGGAACGAAAACGTTGATGAAATTAAGCTGGTGATTGAACTCTGTCAAAAAGCGTTGGTCAAGCGGGAGGTTGAACTTCAGCAGGCTACTGACAATGACAAACAACTTCTTGCCCTCAAATACAGAGAACAACTCAAAGGTCTCGGGGCTATGTACCTTGCTATGAACAATCATATAGAAGCCGAAAAATATTTTTTGGCAGCTATGGACTATCAGATTCCGTCACCGCCAGCATTACCAAGTTTAAAACTAAGCAACTCAAGTGCCCATTATCAACCCAATAAGTATTACATCATTGAGTTTAGCCCTTATTGTCTTCAAGGTTCAGCGGAAAAAGGGTACTATTATCAAATTGATGCCTATCAAGGTATGTTTCACATAAAATACCAACAAAACAAAGTGGACGAAGCTTTTGAATGGTTAGAAAAAGCCTTCCAACAATCGGTCAAAGAGAATGGGAACGATATATCTGGTCAACCTTTTGAAATAGGAATCTTCAAAGCCTACCCAACCCTCGACCAAGCCCGTTTCAAAGCCCTCAAAGCCAAATACTTCCCACTTCCAGATACAAAAAAATAGTGTTAAATTGCCTTCGCTAATTTTTGTATCTATGGCAAAGTGGCTTCTTATCGGATACTTTTGGATGGGTCTTTTCTTATTTGGGAAGAGTGGCACAACCATCGCCCAGCAAAAAGACACCTTGCGCCAACGGCCTCACAATAATTTGCTTTTGCAAAACCAAGACACCACCAACTTTGAAGACAAGTACATTGTATCGGAGTTGGAAAAAGTACAGTACGCCAACTATTCAGAAAACCTCAAAAAAATAGCCCTCGAAAAACTCCTCGAAAACCAAAAACTTCAAAACGTCAGCCTACAACAAAAACTCCAAAATGAACAGTTGAAGGCAGAAACCCAGCGAAAACAAGCCGAGGCCAAACGACAACAAGAAATTCAAAAACAAAAAATCAAACAGTTAGAAATCAACGAATTAAACCAACGTCTAACCTTACAAAATCGAACAAGAAATTTTCTACTGGGCGGTTTGGCGTTGCTCACTTTATTGGGATTATTGCTGTTTTGGTCTAATCAACAACTCAAAAAACGAAACCGCGCTATTCAAAAGCTTTCGGCTGAAAACCTCGAAAAAGAGCAAGAAAAGCAGCAGATTTTAGCCACCCAAAACGAAACCCTCGAGCGCCAAGTCAGTGAACGTACTGCCGAACTTAATCATTCGCTCACCGAACTAAAAGCGACTCAAAACCAACTCATCCAAAAAGAAAAACTCGCCAGCCTCGGCGAACTCACCGCAGGCATCGCCCACGAGATTCAGAATCCTTTGAATTTTGTCAATAATTTCTCGGAAATGAGTGTTGAATTGATTTCGGAATTAATGGAAGAAAGGAGTAAGGAAAAAGGAAAAAGAGACGACGAGTTAGAGAATGACCTTCTAAATGACCTTGCCCAAAATCAAGCAAAAATCAACCATCACGGCAAGCGAGCCAGCAACATCGTCAAAGGTATGCTCGAACACTCCCGCCAATCAACGGGCGAGCGAACACTCACCGGCATTAATCAACTGACCGATGAATACCTGCGCCTTGCCTACCACGGCCTAAGAGCGAAGGATAAAACATTTAACAGTGATTTTGAATTGATTGCCGATAAAAATCTACCCAAAATCGAAGTCATTCCCCAAGACATTGGACGAGGTTTGTTGAATTTGATTAATAATGCTTTTTATGCAGTCAGCAAAAAAGAAGGCGGCAAGGTGATTGTTTCAACCAAAGCCTTGGAAAAGGCCATTGAGATAAAAGTTACGGACAATGGCACAGGCATGTCAGAAACCACCAAAGCCAAAATCTTCCAGCCTTTCTTCACCACCAAACCCACGGGCGAAGGCACGGGGTTGGGGTTGAGTTTGGCGTATGATATTGTAACAAAAGGACATGGGGGGACGCTTGAAGTAGAAACCCAAGAAGGAGAAGGAACGACATTTATTGTAAAATTGCCGATAACTGTGGGGAAAGACTTATAGACACTACTTCAAAATGAGGCAATTATAGCAATTTGAAGCTACCTGTATTTTCTTCTAAAATAAGTCACACATTTCTATGGCAGCCACCAAAAAAACTGTGCGCAATTTGCAGATGAATAGCGTGTTTTTCAAAACCAACCTCAATCAATAAAAAATGTAAGCCCCCTGCAAAGTTAGAGATACCTTATGGGTAACTTTGCCCTTTCGTTTTGCGTTACTTATTTATGAACAATTACAGACCTACTTTCACGGATATAGAGCTTACTGGACACGACCAAATAGAGGTCATGGGTGCCCGCGAACATAATCTCAAAAATATTGACGTCAATATCCCCCGCAATAAACTCGTGGTCGTCACGGGCATCAGCGGCAGTGGCAAATCGTCGTTGGCATTTGATACCATTTATGCTGAAGGTCAGCGTCGCTACATGGAAAGCTTTTCTGCCTATGCACGGGGCTTCTTGGGTAATATGGAACGTCCCGACGTGGACAAAATCGAAGGACTAAGTCCCGTGATTAGTATTGAGCAAAAAACCACCTCTCGTAATCCCCGTTCTACGGTTGGTACAGTCACCGAGATTTATGATTTCCTACGCCTGTTGTACGCACGTTCGGGCGATGCGTTCAGCTACGTCACGGGGCGTCCGATGATAAAACAGTCGCAAGACCAAATTATTGACCAAATTCTCAGCCAATTTGAGAACCAAAAAGCTACACTCCTTGCCCCTGTTGTAAAAGGCAGAAAAGGGCACTATCGGGAGTTGTTTGTCCAAATCGCCAAACTCGGCTACACCAAAGTACGCGTGGACGGTGAGGTGCAAGACATTACCCCGAAAATGCAAATTGACCGCTACAAAATTCATGACATCGAAATCGTAGTGGATAGACTCATCCCCAAAAAAGAAGATAGATTTAGGTTGAGTCAATCGGTCGGAACCACCCTTAAGCAAGGAAAGGGTGTAATGATGCTTTTGGACTCAAAAAACCAAGTACATTATTTCTCCCAAAACCTGATGGATCCCGAATCGGGCATTAGCTACGACGACCCCGCCCCTAATAGTTTTTCGTTCAACTCGCCTTATGGTTGGTGTCCTACTTGTCAGGGCTTGGGAGTAGTGGAGGAAATTACTGAAGAAAGCGTTATTCCTGATAAAAGCCTCAGCCTGAGTCGTGGGGCCATTGCCCCTATTGGCGAGTACCGCGATTTGTGGATATTCAAGCAGTTGGAAATACTATTAAAACCTTTCAAAGTCAATTTAAGTACCCCCATTGAAAAGTTTCCGCCCGAGGCCATTGACATCATGCTCAATGGTACCGACGAACCCGTGCCTGTACCTTCCAAAAAATATGAAGGTACCGAGTGGAATACAAAATATGAGGGCATTATTCCGTTTTTGCGCCGTCAACAAGAAAATGGTACGGAGAAAATTCAGGATTGGCTCAAGGACTTTATGACCATCAATACTTGTCCAGATTGCAACGGTGCACGCTTAAAAAAAGAAGCCCTTTGGTTTAAGATTGATGATAAAAACATTGCTGATTTGGCCAATGTTGATGTTCGAGAATTGGCAAATTGGTTGAATGGCTTAGAAGACCGCATCACAACGCGGCAACAATTGATTGGGCGCGAGGTATTGAAAGAAATTCGCAAACGTGTCGGTTTTTTGTTGGATGTCGGTTTGGACTATCTGACCCTGAATCGTCCCTTAAAAACGCTTTCGGGGGGCGAAGCACAACGGATTCGCTTGGCCACGCAAATCGGCACCCAACTTACGGGTGTGCTGTACATTATGGATGAGCCGAGCATCGGCCTTCATCAACGTGACAACGTGCGACTTATTGATTCTTTGAAAAAACTGCGCGATTTGGGCAATACCGTTCTTGTTGTGGAACACGACAAAGACATGATGCTTGAATCGGACTATATCCTCGACATTGGTCCAGGTGCAGGCCGCCACGGTGGGCAAGTGGTAGGACAGGGTACACCCGAAGATTTTTTAAAAAATGGCTCCCTTACCGCTGATTATTTGAGTGGTAGAGTAGCCATTGAAATCCCCAAAAAGCGCCGTGAGGGCAACGGAAAAAATATCGTTTTGAAGGGTACTACGGGTCATAACCTCAAGAACGTCACGCTCAACCTGCCGTTGGGGAAAATGGTCTGCGTAACGGGCGTGAGCGGCAGTGGAAAATCGTCTCTGATTCACGAAACCCTGTTTCCGATTCTCAATCGTCATTTTTATAACTCCAAACGTGAACCACTTCCTTATAAAAGTGTAGAAGGTTTAGAACAAATTGACAAAGTGATTGAAGTTGACCAATCGCCTATTGGGCGCACACCTCGCTCAAATCCAGCCACTTACACTAATTTATTTTCCGAAATTCGCGCACTTTTCTCAGAGCTTCCCGAAGCCAAAATTCGGGGTTATAAACCTGGACGTTTTTCGTTTAACGTGAAGGGTGGGCGTTGCGAAGATTGCGAAGGAGCGGGAATGAAAAAAATCGAAATGGAGTTTTTGCCCGATGTCTATGTGGACTGCGATACCTGCAAAGGCAAACGCTTTAATCGTGAAACGTTGGAAGTACGTTTCAAAGGAAAATCCATTGCTGATGTACTGGACATGACCGTGGAACAAGCGTTGGAGTTTTTTGAAAGTATTCCAAAGATTTATCGAAAAGTTGTAACGCTGAATGATGTAGGGTTAGGATACATTACCCTTGGCCAACACGCCACTACCCTCTCGGGCGGGGAAGCACAACGGGTCAAACTGGCCGAAGAGCTTTCTAAAAAAGATACTGGCCAAACACTTTATATTTTGGACGAGCCCACCACGGGGTTACACTTTCAGGACATTCAGCATTTGCTGGCGGTTTTGAACAAACTGGTGGACAAAGGCAACACGGTCTTGATTATCGAACACAACATGGACGTTATCAAAGTAGCAGACCATGTCATAGACCTCGGCCCTGAGGGTGGCAATGCAGGGGGGCGCATCGTAGCCGAAGGCACACCCGAAAAAGTAGCGAAAGTGAAAGAAAGTTTTACGGGGAAGTTTTTGAAAACAGAGTTATCATAAAAAAACAAAAGGCCGAAAATTTCGGCCTTTTGTCGCTAATCACCATCCTCTGTTACGCTGCCCATAACGTTGGTCATTGCGACCATATTCGTCGTAGGTAGAGCGTTCATTGTCTCGCTTTTCGTGCGTAATCTCGCGGTTAAGCGCATACAAATCTTCGGTCAGTTCGCGACGCTCGCGAGGGTCGAGTACGCGGTCACGCCAGAAAATCTGCTCTTTACGCTCGATGCGCTCTACGTCACGCATTAGATTTCTTGCTTCTCTTGAAGAAATAGAACCTTGCGCAATTCCGTCCGCAATACGACGACGCGCCTCACGTTGAAAATCATCAATACGGTCGCCCATGTTTCCTCTTCCATTACGATTGTCATATCCTCCCCGATTATCACGGCGGTTATCATAACGGTCATCGTAGCGACGATTTCGGTTGTTGTTTCCCCATTGGGCAGTGGCACTACCGAAAGCTACTAAAATCATGGCTGCTGCAAACACTAACTTTTTCATGGCATTTATTTGGTTTGGTGTAAAACTTTATTTCTGTTATTTTACTCTTAGAACGCTAAAAACCGAGAAGGTTTATAATGGCTTGGTTAATGATTGTTAATGGGTTTTTAAAAGATTTTAGTAACTTGCTACACCAACAAATCTAACCCAACACACCCATGCAAAAATCTTTATTATTTGGCAGTTTGTTACTGATTGGAGTCTATGTACAGGCTCAAAAAAACATCAGCGGTTTTTCGCCCTCTAATCAATCTAAGCAAGAAAAAGCCGAGCAAGAATATCGCACCAAACAGTCTGCCGAACGATACAAAAATCACTTACACAAACTCACCAGCGTACCACATTTGGCAGGCACGCCCGAAAACGAAAAAGTCCGGGACTATATCGCTGATGTGATGCGAAAGGCAGGCTTACAAGTGGAAATTTTTCCGCACGATATTTATTTGTCGAAAAGCCCAGGCGAAAGCGTCGTAGAAGTAGTGGAGCCGATTCGGATGCCGCTCAATAATCGGGAGTTTATTCTGCCCGAAGACAAATACTCAGGTGACTCGCGGCTGACGCCAGGCTGGAATGCCTATTCGGGTTCGGGCGATGTTACCTCGGAGGTAGTGTATGCCAATTATGGTCGAAAAGAAGATTTTGAGCAATTGAAGGCCATGGGGATTTCGGTGAAGGGAAAAATTGTGATTGCTCGTTATGGGGGTAACTTTCGGGGCTACAAAGCCAAACACGCCGAAGCCGCAGGCGCAGCGGGCGTGATTATTTATACCGACCCTTACGACAGTGGTTACATGAAAGGAATTACCTTTCCCGAAGGCTCGCAACCAAGCGACAATACCATTCAACGAGGTTCTTTGCTCACGGTTGATTTTACGGGGGACCCACTTACCCCTTTTGAACCTGCTTTACCCCTTGATGGTGTAAAAAAAATCAAACGCCTCGACCCCAAAGAGGTGGCATTTCATAAGATACCCGTTACACCGCTGCCGTGGGGTTCGGCAGTCGAAATCCTCAAACGCATGACGGGCAAAGCTGTTCCTGCGGGCTGGCAAGGAGGACTGCCGTTGGCTTATCGTTTGGAAGGAGGCACGGGCTTGAAAGTACGCCTAAAAGTGAAGCAAGACAAAGATTTTGTACGTGTATATGAAGTTGTGGGGACATTGGTAGGAAGTGAGTTTCCCGATGAATGGATTATTGCGGGCTGTCACTACGATGCGTGGTCGTATGGATCGACTGACCCCAACAGCGGTACGGCAATGCTCTTGTCTTTGGCTGAGTCATTGGGTAAATTGCCCCAAAAACCCAAACGTACCATTAAGATTTGCCACTGGGATGCCGAAGAGCACGGGGTGATTGGCTCCACGGAGTGGGTAGAACAAATGCGCGATGAGTTGGCAAACAAAGCCGTAGCTTATATGAATTATGACGCTGCCGTATCGGGAAAAATGTTTGGAGGGAGTGCGTCGCCTTCTTTGAAAAAACTGCTGATTGAAGCTTCTCAGGCGGTAGAATATCCTGATTCTAACAAAACAGTTTATCAACATTGGATGGCGCAAAAAGGTGGACGACGCGGTAGCACTGCTGCGGTGGGTGGCTCCGCCCCCGTAGCTACCGAAAACGAACCTACGATTGGTAATTTAGGTGGAGGCTCTGACCACATTGCTTTTTACATGCACGCGGGTATTCCGTCGCTGAGTGCGGGTACGGGCGGACCAACGCTTTATCATTCCCAGTACGATGACCTGTTTTTCTATAACAAGTTTGTGGACTCCACTTACAAAATGGGGCCAATGGTGGAGCAAGTAGTTGGAACGATGTCGCTACGCTTGGCCAATGCCGATATTTTGCCTTTCGACGTGTCGCGGTATGCTACTGATTTGGCTACACACCTCAAAACCGCCGAGAAAGCCATTAAGGCATACTCACCCGCCTATTCGATTGAAAAACTGTTGGCGCAGGTAGAAACTTTAAAGCAGAATGCCGAATCGTACGAAAACCGCATCAAGACCTTGTTGGCTTCTGACCAATTGGACAAAGCGAAATTGGCAGTTATCAACAAAGAGCTAAGGGATTTGGAAAAAGCATTTATTGACCCCAAGGGCATGGCATACGGGCCGTGGTATCGGTCTTTGTACGCGTCTTCAGACCCTTACAGTGGGTATGCTTCTTGGATGTTGCCTGCGTTTCAGTACGAAGCTTCGTTGAAATCAACGGCCAACTTGCCCGATATTGAGGCGCGTCACGCCAAAGCGATTGAAAGTTTGAACACCAAAATCGTAGCGATTAACCAACAATTAGGAGGGGCGGCGTCTTCGTTGGGAGGAGGAAAGAATTAGCTTAATGAACCTTGACAGGGCTTGGCAACGAAATAGTCAGCCCTGTCAAGGTTTACTTTTAATCCTCAAACAAATTACCCAAACCGCCTAATACCGAACCACTTTCTTTGCGAGATTGCGTCGTGTTGAGAGAGGCGGTCAACCAATTTAGAGATAGGCATAGACTGAATCCAACATCTGCCCGTCCCTTGTAAGGTAGCCAAAAACATACTTCGCCTCCAAAAATCATGGATTTAAGACCACCAGCTCGCTGAACGCTGAAATTAACCGAGGGTTCAAATGCCACAACGCAACCTGTGTCCACGCGCAAGGTTTCGTTGTTGAGTTGACGTTCAATCACTACCCCACCTGCATGAACAAAGGCAAAACCATCGCCCTGGAGTTTTTGGAGGATAAAGCCTTCCCCCCCAAATAAGCCACTCCCTAAGCGTTGGTTGAAATGGATGCTCATTTTTGTTCCCATCGCAGCGCATAAAAAGCCATCTTTTTGCACAATCAGCGTGTTGCCGTAAATATTACGCAAATTAATGGGCATTACAGTACCAGGGTAAGGTGCTGCAAAAGCTACTTTACGCTTGCCGTAGCCACGGTTGGTGAAGTGTGTCATAAACAGCGACTCGCCCGTGAGAAGGCGCGTACCTGCTTGGAAGATTTTGCCCATGATGCTCTGATTCTCGTTAGAACCATCGCCCATTTTGGTTTCAAACTGAATACCATCTTCCATAAAAAGCATAGAACCTGCTTCGGCAATGACGGTTTCGTTGGGGTCTAATTCGATTTCGACGATTTGGATATCCTCGCCAATGATTTTGTAGTCAATTTCGTGTGAGTTCATGTTTTGTGTTGGTTATTCTTCGGGGTTTTCGTTTAAGTCATCGCGTGAGCGAAGTTTTTTATCATCTACGTGTTTGTTCAAGAATTGATTTATTTTATCAATATCAATCGTAGAGGTAATTTCTCCGAAAGAATTGATACGAATATCAAAGCCATCCAAGTCTTTATGAACGCGGGGTTTTTCCGCAGCTTCGGGAGGGGTTGTTTTTTTCTTTGTCATATCCATCTAATTTTTTCACGAAAATAGATACCTGATGCACCATTCGCAACCCTGTTTGACTAAACGGTGACTTTTTAGCGATTTGCGGTCAAAAAACTGGCTCAATGGCTGCTACAATTTATTGATTCCGCACCACAAAACTTAATTTTATTCTGATAAAAACTATGATATACTTATGTGGTTACAGAATCGAAATATTTTTGGGTGGAGACAGTTACCAATCGTAGGATTTATACTACTAACAGTATGGTTACTATTGCAGTTTGACCCCATTTTTCAGCGAAACAATATAGCTTTATTACTACTACTACCAATGGCATGGGGTAGCATAAGCAACAACGTTCCCGCTTTTCAAAGTGACTTCCAAGTATTTACCCCCAAAAACATCATGCTTTTTATCTGGTTCAATAAACTCGTTATTGTACCGTTAGAAATAGCTCTCATAGGCAACAAAGTATTTCTATTTAACCCTAAAAATCAGGCCATTAATACCGAAACAAGTATTGTACTCATATCTTGTATAGCCTTTGTAATAGGTTGGCAAAGTAACTTCTTGAAACTTGGACAACACTTTTTTGCACCAATAGCTTCGACAAAACAATGGGCGATAGTCTATCTAACGATTGCGTTACTGTCTCTTCTAACTCTGTATGGCTCGTTGGCAAACTATTGGGCAGGTTCTATTTTTACTTACGTTACGCGCCAAATATTAGAACAAGTAAGCGGTACGATTACAGGTTTTTTGGCAAACGTTGGGCAGCGATTTTGGCCTTTTGGAATCATCTTGGCTTGGTACTGGTGGAAAAAGAAATATACCCACCTAAACGCGTGGTATTGGCAAGTTCCATGGCTGCTCTTATGCTTGGTAGGTACACTGAGTAGCAACCGCTCCAATATGCTTTATCCAGCTTTGACCTTTGTAAGTATCATGGCTTCCCGTTGGCAACTGCGTCAGAAAGGATGGTTTCTAACCTTAGCTTTTAGCTTAGTTCTTTTATCAATGTTTTTCGGATATATCCGCGTTCAACCTACTTTAGATACCGAACGAGTAGGTGAATTATTTGATGCCTACTTATCCGACAACGACTACGTATGGTACGCGCATCAACTTTATTTTGGAACCCCTTACCAGATTAGTCCCCTATTACATTTTGATAGTCAGCATTTTACTATCTTAGCTTCCATTTTAGACCCTGTACCTATCTTAGGAAAAGCTTTTCGAGAGCAGAGTGGTCCCCATATCTATAACTTAGCGATTTATGATTCCATAGATTCGCAAGACAAAGTTATTCCTGTAGCAGGAGAATTATATTTTAATGGCGGGTTTTCTTTGGTCGTCTTGGGATATGTTTTATTTGGCGTAATTTATCGGTGGTTAGATGCTATTTTCAAAAAATATGTACTTACAAACCCGCCCCTGGCTGCAAGTTTTTTTTACGTCGCATTGCTCTTTAATGCGACACTTTTACTCAGTTTATCGGTATTAGTACAGTTGATGTTGTACAATGCTGTCCCCGCTTTGTTGATGATTGCCATAAATTGGTGGCAGATGCGTAAGGCTTCATAAACATAGTTGGTTATATTTGCAACCTTATTTAACTCATCATTCCCCAATTTCAAGTCGCTAACATGGAAAAAATTAAAGTTGCTAATCCCGTCGTCGAGCTGGACGGCGATGAAATGACCCGAATTATCTGGCGTTTTATTAAAGATAAATTGATTCTTCCTTACTTAGACGTTGATATCAAATACTACGACCTCGGTATAGAATACCGCGACGAAACCAACGATCAAGTGACTGTGGATGCTGCCAATGCTATCCGCGAGTATGGTGTTGGTATCAAATGTGCCACGATTACTCCCGACGAACAGCGCGTGCAAGAGTTTGGCTTGAAGCAAATGTGGAAATCTCCCAATGGTACTATCCGTAACATTTTGGATGGGACGGTTTTCCGTGAGCCTATCGTTTGCCAAAACGTACCTCGTTTGGTCACCAACTGGGATTCACCTATTATCGTAGGACGTCACGCGTTTGGAGACCAATACCGCGCTACCGACTTCGTTACCAAAGGAAAGGGTAAATTGACCATCAAATTTGAAGGTGAGGACGGAACAGTCATTGAGCATGAGGTTTACAACTTCAAGGGTGATGGTGTAGCCATGGCCATGTACAATACCGACGAGTCTATTCAGGGTTTTGCTCGTTCGTGCTTCCAAGTAGCTTTACAAAAAGGATGGCCTTTGTACCTTTCTACCAAAAATACTATTTTGAAGAAATACGATGGTCGCTTCAAAGATATTTTTCAAGAGATTTACGAAACCGAATTCAAAGGCAAAGTACATTACGAACATCGCTTGATTGACGACATGGTGGCTTCGGCTTTGAAATGGAACGGCAACTTTGTGTGGGCTTGTAAAAACTACGATGGCGACGTACAATCTGACACCGTGGCGCAGGGATTTGGTTCATTGGGCTTGATGACTTCAGTACTCCTTACGCCAAACGGACAAGTAATGGAAGCAGAAGCAGCCCACGGAACCGTAACTCGCCACTACCGTGAGCACCAAAAAGGAAATCGCACTTCTACCAACCCCATTGCTTCCATTTTTGCTTGGACGCGCGGCTTGGCTTTCCGGGGTAAATTGGATGGCAACCAACCACTCATTGATTTCTGTTTAGCTTTGGAAAAAGTGTGCGTAGAAACCGTAGAAAGTGGTAAAATGACCAAAGACTTGGCCGTGTGTATTTATGGCAACAAAGTAAATCACGGTGAGCATTATCTCTATACTGAAGAGTTTTTGGATGCAATTGATGCCAACTTACAAACGAAATTGGCAAAATAATCTCTCCCCTGCCCCTCTCCTTACGGGAGAGGGGACATTTTTCTTATAATGTGTGGCGTTTACTTATTCTATTCGCACTTCTATCGTCTTACTGCACGCTACTTTCCGCCCAGCGTCCCAAAGGCTATTTTCTTACGGATAGCATCGAAGTAGGAAAGCCATTTAAGTATGCGTTAAGTTTTCGTCACTCTCCCCGTATTGAAGTTTTTTTTCCCGATACCAGTGCCGACTTTCGACCCTTCGAGGTCATTCAGCAAGATTATTTCCCAACCGAGACCAACCTCTCTGGTAGTTTAGATAGTGCTATCTATATATTGGTGTCATTTGATTTACGAAAGATTCAAACTCTTTCCGTACCCGTTTGGATTATTAATCGCCGGGATTGTACGGCTGTCTATTCAGAAAAAGACTCGGTAAGGTTAAAAGCACTGATTGGCGACAAGCTAACCGATACACTTCGTTTGAAAGCGGATACCCAAATTGTTCCGCTTCGCAATCAAACCAATTTCCCTTTTATATTATTAGTAGCACTTTTGGTTATACTCATAGGAACAGGGGTTTACTTGCTATTTGGAGAGGCACTTATGCGACAATGGGAATTGTACCAGATGTTTTTACGCAACCGCGAATTTAGGCGAAACTTTGCCCGCCTTACGCGAGACATCAACGGGGTGAAAGGCATTGAAAATGCGGAAAAAGCGGTAGTACTTTGGAAAATATACCTCCAACGTTTAGAGCACAAACCGTATGCCACCTATACTACAAAAGAAATTACAGATAACCTCCCCGATGAACAACTGGCAGAGGCGCTCAAGTCTATTGATGGAGTAATATACGGTGGCGTATCTTCTCGTAACACTGCCGACTCTCTTAATATACTGCGAGATATAGCCTACCAAAGTTACCGCCTAAAACGCCTCGAATTAGCACAAAAGGGCATCAAGAAGCCTGATTCTGTCTAATCTTTATTCATAAAACAATGTCAAACATTATTATTTTAACCACAGAAGTATCTTTAGCTCCCTTTTCAAAGTACCGTGTAGGTCAAATTGATGGCAGCAAAACCCCCACGCTCAAGTTGTTTTATCAGGCCATTGAAAAAGCACTTGATTTTCCTGATGACTTTGAACACAATTTAGACTCTCTTGACGAACTTCTCAACGATTTGGGGTGGATTCAAGAAACGGATTTAGCTCTTTATATCACAAATTCAGAGGCTTTTTTGGCCCAAGAAAAACCTGCAAAAGTGATTGAATTGTTTAATCTATTGGATGCCACTACCGAAGATTGGAAATGGGTAGATGACGATATGCAACCCAAAAACTTTAAGATTTTGGTTGAATACAGTACCAGAATCATACGCCTTTTGGAACAAGAAGAGATTGCTTTTGATACGTTGTAGGTGTGGTTAAAATCAATAAAACGCATCTTCAATGTGTTGAATCTTGATGGTGTTTTGGGTAATCACGACCGATACTACATCAAAACGAATATCGCCGTGCCAATCTTGGTCAAAAATATACTGCTCGGCGGCTTTCATAATGAGGCGGCGTTTGGTGGCATCTACAAACTCTTCGGGCATCCCATAGCTGACGTTGGTGCGGGTTTTGACTTCCACAAAAACCATGATTTTATTTTTTCGGGCAATGACGTCAATCTCTGCGTGACGATGACGATAATTGCGAGCAAGAATCTCGTAGCCCTTTTCTTCCAAAAAGGCAGCAGCTTTGTCTTCGCCCAATTTACCTGTTTCCAAATGCTCTGCCATCGTATGTGTTGGGGTTATCCTCCCGCTTGTTTGTATTCTTTTTGATACTGTAAAGGAGACTTATTGGTAAGATTTTTAAATTGACGATTGAAGTTTGAGACGGTATTAAAACCGCTTTCGTAACAGATTTGCGTTACTGAAAATTTCTCTTCTACCAACAGCTTACAAGCATACCCTATCCGAATTTCACTTACAAAATCAGAAAATGTTTTGTTGGTACGGGTCTTGAAATACCTACAAAATGCCGCCTCGGTCATGTTGGTGAGTGCGGCGATTTCGTTGAGTCGAATCTCTTCTTTAAAATGTTTCATTACGTATTCATGTACCTTCTGCATTCGTTCGGTTTCTGACACCTTGTGAGTGTTAATATAACCTACACTCGTAATATAAGCCACTTCTGATGATTGCGAAAGGCGATGCAAAATAGTCAGTAATTCTAAAATATCTAAAAATCCCTCGTTTTTTGTAAGTTTTTTTAGGCTTTCTCGCACTTCTTCTCGCATATTTCCGCTGATGTCGAGTCCACGGCGGGTTTTTTCTAACAATTGGCGCAGAGCATACATTTCGGGTTTTTGAAAGAAGCTATCACCCAGAAAATCCTCGGTAAAATACACCACAATTCCGTGGGTTTTTAAATCACTATTTCCTTCAAAATAAGCACGGTCGCTGCGCCAAAGGTGGGGGATATTTGGCCCCAAAAAAACAGTATCCCCAGCTTCAAAGTGCCGAATATCATCGCCAATAAAACGAGTACCTGAACCCTCTAAAACCGTAAAAATTTGGTAATGAGGGTGAAAATGCCAATTGGAATCGAAGTGTGATTCTATGAGCTCGATGGCCGTAAAAGAAGCCGTAGGAGCGTTTAACTCTTTTCGTAAAGGAATTCTCATGAGAAATGATGGGTTAGCTTTTACTTAACAATAATTTCTCATTAAAGTTTTAATTATTGTTAAAATACAGTCAGATTTGTGTATTACATCCATTCCCAAGCACTATGATAAGCATCAACACTTTCGGTATAAGAAATAAAATCAGCATAAAATGGGAACTGGGCAAGGGTGGCGCTATCGCCCACAATGACAAGTTTTTTGCGGGCGCGGGTCATGGCTACGTTCATCCGACGAATATCGGCTAAGAATCCAATAATACCTTCGCTGTTGCTGCGGGTCATGCTGATATACACAATGTCTCGTTCTTGTCCCTGAAAACTATCTACTGTATTGGCCGAAATATGCGTCAGATAAGGTTGCAATGCTGGTACGTGACCCAACTGCTCGTTGAGGACTTGAATCTGTTGTTTGTAGGGGGAAATAATGGCAATACTTGGAAAAGTTTTATTAAAGGCTTGCGTTTCCCATTCGTTTACGAGCAAGGCAAGGTGTTTCAACAGTAATGCCGCTTCTTCGGGATTGGTGCTGCTTGTTCCTTCCAGTTTTTCTTCAAAACCACAGCCTGCGGTGTCTATAAAAAGCACAGGCTTGTCATCTTTAAACAAGGATTGTTTCGCCACCGAAGCGTGGGCTTGTAGGCGATTTTGGTAGAAAATTTGTGAAGAATAGGCCATAATTTGCTCATTCATCCGGTATTGTTCTTCGAGCAATGTCACAGCTTCGGGATGATTTTCGACGCATTTTTCCAGCAACGTTACGCTAAGGCCACTTTTGGCCGCCGTGTCCGACTTGATAGTGGGCGAAAGTTGGCAATGATCGCCCGCCAAAACTACTTTTTGCGCTTTCAAAATCGGAATCCAACAGGCAGGTTCAAGGGCTTGGCCTGCCTCGTCAATGACTACGGTATAATAGCGCACGTCTCTAACGGTATAATGATTGGCCCCCACCAAAGTAGCCGTAATTACTTGCGCTTTGGCCACCAAATCATCAATGATATACTGCTCGGTGTTGCCCACTTCTTTCATGATCTTGTGGGCTTCGTCGAAGAGCAGTTTGCGCTGGTCTCTTTCCGATTTGCCAAAGTTACGCTTGTATTTGTGGGCCATGTTTTTGAACTCCTGCGCTTGCTTTTTGAGTCGTTTCGACTCTTTCATTTGCGGATGCTCCGCCATTTTTGCGTCGAGCGTGAGTGCCATGAGCCGTTCTGTTACGCGTGCGGGATTGCCTACCCGAAGCACATTAAGCCCTTCGAGATGCAGTTTTTCGCTCAACAAGTCCACCGCGGTATTGCTCGGAGCTACGACCAATATCTTTTGGTTGTCTTTTTTAATCAACGCTTTAATGGCCTGTACCAGTGTGGTAGTTTTACCCGTGCCAGGCGGGCCATGCACGACCGCCAGTTCGTTGGCAATCAAGATTTTATTGACGGCAGCTTGCTGAGAGTTGTTCAAATGAGTAAAGGTCTGAGCGGGTATATTTTCTTGGAAAGTAGGCTTTTTGTCGCCCGTCAGTATTTCAATGAACGACGCAACTTGGCCGTTGGAGTTTTTATTAATAACGGCA
>JBGAUP010000399.1:0-4367 GCA_044228585.1 Runella sp.
ACAGAATCAAGAAATGCGGTGCGTCAAGGAAAAGTAAATCTCACGGCGGGTGTACATACCTTCGAACTTCTGAACAGCAAAACCGAAGGGTATATGCGGCCTGGTTTGGCGGTTTGGGTGTCTGGTCCAGGTTTTAGAGAAATGTCTTTAAATACCGCAAGTTCCACCGCGACGGGAGGGGGAGTTGACCCTATTTTGGTGACGGCTTCTACCAATACGGTGATGCGCAGCTTTATGGATTTCAAAAAGACTCCCGAGGCCAAAAATGTGCGTATTGTTCATGCCGTTTCGGTCGGCAGTCCTGCCAATCTGCATTATACCTACGACCTTGATAAAGGGGCTTTGTTGCAGGTTTGGCGGGGAGAGTTTTTGGATGCAACCCCCATGTGGCATGATCGCGGCGATGGCTCTTCGCGTCCACGCGGCAGCGTGACGCCTTTGAACAACGCACTGTTTCTCGGAAAAGTAAGCGGACAGTCGGCATGGCAAGCAGATACCACAGGCAGCGGTTACGTACCTAAAGGATATGCTTTGGATGAATCGGATGTTCCGACGTTCAATTATATGGCTTTCGGTTCTTCTGTTACTGATCGCCTTTCGGTGGTGGACAACAAATATTTTGAACGCGAGGTGAAATTGGTCAAACCTGTCGAAAGCTTGGTGGCGAGACTTGCCGAAGGGACCAACATCGAAATGGTTTCGGAAGGGCTGTACTCGGTCAACAACAAATCTTATTTTATCCAAATAACGGATAAATCGGTGGTACCGCAAATCAGAAATGTGAATGGCGGTCAGGAATTGATTGTTCCTGTGACTAACGGGGTGGTTAAATATGCCCTCCTTTTCTAAAAACAGTACGAAACATCATTACTATTTAATTAACAGATTATCGGGCAAGTTCTCGCCCGACAACTCAAAATAATGACAATGAAAAAACTTGCTCAAATAGCCTTGATACTTTTGGCGACGCTGCCCGTGCTAAAAGCGCAGGAATCACCGAAAGAAGAAGATTTTTATAAAATCATTACTCCACCTATCCCCGAAGGAATTATACTGGAAGTAGGGGGCTTGATTACCTTGCCCAACGGCTCATTGGGAATCTCAACCCGTCGTGGAGAAGTTTGGATTGTGGACAACCCTACCAGTCGTACGCCTTATTTTAGAAAATTCGCTACGGGCTTGCACGAGATTCTGGGTCTTGCTTACAAAGATGGGGTTTTGTACTGTACTCAACGCGGTGAATTGACCAAACTGATTGACAAAAACGGCGACGGTAAAGCTGATATTTACGAAACCGTCCACTCATGGGCTTTGTCGGGTCACTATCACGAATATTCGTTTGGCCCCAAAATAGCCCCCGATGGCAGCTTTTTTGTGAGCGGCAACGTAGCGTTTGGTGACGAAGAATGGTGGAGAGGCGAAAGTCGCGTGCCAGGACGTGGCTGGATTTTTCGTATCACACCCGATGGTAAATACGAACCATACGCCACAGGCGTCCGATCTCCAGCAGGTATCAGTATGATTAAAGGCGAACTTTGGTACACCGACAATCAAGGCGACTGGATGGGAACTGGGGGTATTTTCCCCGTGAAAAAAGGCGGATTTATGGGGCATCCTGCGGGATTGAAATGGGCTGAATTACCAAACTCGCCCGTTAAATTGACCGAAAAACAATTTTTTGCCGAAAGGGATAACCGTCAAGAAAGAGATGCCAACAACCGCGCCATCAAGCCCGAAAACACCCGTAATGAAACGCCCCAGTTTTTGTATCAGTTGAAAGAAAAATACGATATGGTGCAGCTTCCAGCCGTTTGGTTGCCGTATGGTGTGCACGGTGTTTCGACCGCCGAGCTTATCATGGACGAAACCAACGGCAATTTTGGGCCATTTACGGGTCAAGTTTTCGTAGGCGATCAAGGGCAAAGTAACATTATGCGGGTAGTACTCGAAAAAGTAAAAGGGGAGTACCAAGGTGCTTCTATCGGTTTTCGCAGTGGATTTCAGTCGGGTGTTTTGCGAATGACTTTCGCCAAAGACGGTTCAATGTTTGTGGGGGAAACCAACCGTGGATGGGGGTCGGCAGGTGATGCCAATCAAGGATTACAGCGTTTGGTTTGGAACGGAAAAATGCCTTTTGAAATGTACACAGTAAAGGCGATGCCCGACGGTTTTGAAATCGAATTTACGTTGCCAGTTGACCGTAAATCAGCCGAAGACCTTGATTCGTATAAAGTGAGCAGCTATCTCTACAAACACTATCCAGTTTACGGAAGCCCGCCAATTGACACGAAAGAGGTGACGGTAAAAGGAGTTAAATTGTCGGAAGACGGTAAAAAAGTGAGAATTGTGCTGGATGGTATGCGTCAGTATTTTGTTCATAAAATTCAATTAGAAGGGGTACGTGCGGCAGGTAATTATTGGTCATTGGTACATCCAGATGCTTATTATACATTGAATAATATTCCTGACGGTGAAAAATTGAAACTTTCAGAACTGAAAACGACACGGTCAGGCAATGTAAAAGCAGCCGTTACTGCGCCCGTAAAAGAACATGTATCGCCCGACGGGAAAGGCAAAGAACCCGCACTTGCTTCAACTAAAACAGCTACGGCTAAAAAAGCCCCCACTTGGGAAGAAGTAAAACCGCTTTTGGCAAAAAATACCTGTCTTGCTTGTCACGCCACCGACAAAAAAGTGGTGGGGCCATCATACTTAGATGTAGCAAAGCGTAAATACAGTGATGCTAAAATCGTAGAATTGATTTATGCTCCTAAGCCCGAAAACTGGCCTGATTATGCCACGCCAATGCCTGCTATGCCGCAAGTTTCAAAAGGTGATGCCTTAAAAATAGCCGCTTGGATTAACTCTTTGACTAAGAAATAGAGGTAAACCATCCCAGTTTTAGGATGAAGAAGAGCCTCCCTTTTTAACTTTGAGAGCCACTACAAACTCAAAGTAAGAAGGGAGGCTTTTTATGTTTAAAGCATTAACACAAAAAACCCTTTCAAATGACTTGAAAGGGCTAAAACCTGTGACGAAGGCGAGACTCGAACTCGCATGGCCGCAAAGCCACACGCACCTGAAACGTGCGTGTCTACCAATTCCACCACTTCGCCAGTGTTTATTTTTAGGAATGCAAAGATAGAAAAAATGGCCTATTAGACCAAATTACACTTCAAACGAGGCAAACTGCGCGGGGATTTCTACGTAGCGAAAACCTTCTGATAGCAGGCGGTCTTTGAACACCAATTGGTTTTCGTATTCACCGTGCACTAAAAATAGCTTTTTCACCTTTGTGGGGTCTTGGCACTTTAAAAATTGAATCAGTTCGACATAATCAGCGTGGGCGGAGAAGGAGTCCATTACTTCTACCCGCGCTCTTACTTCAAAAGTTTCTCCAAATATTTTTACTTCGGCATCACCGCGTTTGAGTGCTCCTCCAAGACTGATAGGAGAGCAATAGCCTACTAACAAAATGGTATTGTCGGGGTCGAGAATATTGTTTTTGATGTGGTGTTTAATGCGTCCTGCCTCGGCCATGCCCGATGCGGAGATAATTACGCAAGGCTCTTTGAGGTTGTTTATGGCTTTCGACTGCTCAACGTCCGAAATATAAAACAGGTTAGGGAAGTTAAACGCATCTCCGTCTTTTTCGATGTATTCTAAAATGTCAGGGTTGAAATAATCATCGTGTTTACGCATGATAGAGGTAGCTTTGATGGCCAAAGGACTATCAATAAACACTTTCAAACGTGGGAGTAAACCCTCATTTTCAAGTTGGTCAAGCGCATAAATTAACTCCTGAGTACGGTCAATGGCAAAAGCGGGAATGATTAGCTTTCCACCCCGCGTAACGCAGGTGTCCCGGACTACTCGCAACAGGTGGGCTTTCATGTCGGGCTCAGGCTCGTGGCGACGATCACCGTAAGTAGATTCACAAATGATAACATCCGCTTGAGGGAAAGGTTCAGGGCTGCGTAAAATCTTATCATCGGGACGACCCACATCGCCCGAAAAAGTAATTCGTTTCTCAACACCTTGGTCTTTGATGGTCAGATGAACCGCAGCACTTCCCAGAATATGACCTGTATCGGTAAAGCTGACCTTCACTTCATCACGGTTGAGCCAAAAATCTTGGTGATATTCTATGGGTACAAACAGATTCAGCGTTTCCTGCACATCTTTTTCATCATACAGAGGCTCTAACACTTCATCTCCTCGTTTGCGACGACGTTCATTGATTCGTTCGAGGTCTTTTTGCTGAATAAACGCACTGTCCAGCAACATGATGTTGCATAAATCTACCGTTGGAGGAGTACAGTAAATGGGGCCTCTGAAACCTTTACGTACCAACCGTGGTAGCAAAC
>JBGAUP010000400.1:0-4351 GCA_044228585.1 Runella sp.
CTGGATGTTTATGGTGATCATCTTAGCGATTTTGAACTAAAAATATTCAATCGTTGGGGAGAAGTTATTTTCCATACCACAGATATTAATCAAAAATGGGATGGAACCTATCGAGGGACAAGTTATCCACCCATGAGTTATCCGTACGTGGTTTCCTTCAAATCAAAGTTTTTTCCCGACCGACCACGGGCTTCTCAGCGGGGATCAGTGCTGTTGATTAGATGATTTTTGCGTATATTTGCCTCTATGCGTCAAGACTATTTAACTGGAACGAAAGAACCTCTGTCTCCGATTGAGAAGGAAATTGATCGGGCATTACGTCCGCTCTCTTTTGGTGATTTTGCGGGACAAGACAAAATACTTGAAAATATAAGTGTCTTTGTGACGGCCGCCAAACAACGGGGTGAAGCCCTCGACCACGTGCTATTGCACGGGCCGCCAGGTTTGGGAAAGACCACGCTTTCCAACATCATTTCAAATGAATTGGGCGCCACTATGAAAACCTCTTCGGGTCCTGTATTGGATAAACCCAGCGACTTGGCAGGGTTGTTGACCAATTTGCAGCCGAACGATGTGTTGTTTATTGATGAAATACACCGCCTTAACCCCATTGTGGAAGAGTATCTCTACTCCGCCATGGAGGATTATAAAATAGACATCATGCTTGATTCGGGTCCTAATGCCCGTAGCATTCAGATTAGCTTAAATCCTTTTACGTTGATTGGCGCTACTACGCGGGCAGGACTGCTAACTTCTCCTTTGCGGGCACGTTTCGGAATCAATTGCCGCTTGGAGTACTATGATGCCCAATTATTGGCTTCTATCGTAAAACGTTCGGCAAGTATCTTAGGAACGCCCATTGATGACGATGGGGCCTACGAAATAGCTCGCCGTAGCCGTGGAACACCGAGAATTGCGAATAATCTTCTACGCCGTACCCGGGATTTTGCCCAAGTGAAAGGAAAGGGACGTATTACGGTCGAAATTGCCGAAATCGCACTCAAAGCCCTCGATGTAGATCAGCATGGCTTGGATGAAATGGACATCCGTATCTTGAGTACGATTATTGAAAAATTCAAAGGAGGTCCCGTGGGTCTTTCTACCATCGCTACGGCTTGTGGCGATGAAGCAGAAACCATTGAGGAAGTTTATGAACCATTCTTAATTCAAGAAGGATTCATAAAACGTACCTCCAGGGGGCGTGAAGCCACCGAAAAAGCCTACCGTCACTTGGGAATTGTTCCCAAATTTCGGACGGGAGATTTGTTTGAATAGTGTTTTTTTTGAGAAACATTTGGTGTTTTTTTGAAAAATCACGACCTTTGCCCCTCATTCTGAAAAAACAACAATTGTCATGGCCAGAGTTTGTGAAATTACGGGCAAAAGAACACGGGTTGGTAATAACGTATCGCACGCTAACAATAAAACCAAACGTAAGTTTTATCCAAACTTGCAAACAAAGAAGTTCTTCGTACCTTCTTTGAATGAGTGGGTAGAAATTAAATTGGCTACTTCGGCACTTCGCACTATCAACAAAAAAGGTATCGAAGCCGTTTTGAAAGAAGTAGGTGCGTTGTAAGACGCTCATCTTTTGCAAAAGACATTGAGACCCCGCTGATGCGGGGTTTTTTGTTGGTTGGGTGGCTACACGATAGAATGCTTTACGGAATAATACCCGACAAATCCATACCCCAATACAAGCATGGTGTGAAGTAGTAGCATTTGGTAAGAGTGCCAGTAGATACCTAAGCCTATACCAAAGGCGAAGTAGAATACAAGAAATAGCTCTATAATCGTGAGGGGATTGAGGCTTTTTACTAAATATTTTTTACGCTGCCAACCGTCCTGGTGTTTCACAATTCCCCATTTGGGAGTACGAACAAAAGGGGTCTTTTTTCCTAAATATCCTTCAATAACAGCGATAGAATTGTGCAGAGCCAACCCCATGATGACCGTTAAGAAGAGAGGAAGTTGCCAAATGAGGTCTGTTAATGATTTTCGGCGATAGTGGGCTGTCCAATAAAATCCGAACAATATCAGTACACTTAGTTGGAATATCCTGAAAATACCCAGCAGGTAATTATACTGCGGAAACTGGTGAGTAATCAACAAAGTAGGTAAACTTAGCAAGGCCATCAAGAACACCGCTACAAATACACCGCTATTGAGTAGGTGAAATGCGGCGTGGATTTTGGTAGAAAGTTTGATGGTAGGGGTTTTGAAGACGTTTATTAAGTTTTTGCGGGCACATTCGGCGGCTCCTTTCATCCAGCGGTATTGCTGTGATTTGAGAGCTGGCATGGTCGCAGGCAGTTCGGCAGGACTTTCAACGTTTTCAAGATAGACAAATTGCCAGCCACGCATTTGGGCACGGTAGCTCAAGTCTAAATCTTCGGTGAGGGTGTCGGACGACCAGCCGCCTGCGTCAATGATGCAGGTTTTGCGCCACACACCTGCTGTTCCGTTGAAGTTGATAAAATGTCCCCCAGCGTTGCGTCCACCTTGTTCAACCACAAAGTGCCCATCTAAGCCAAAGGCTTGCAACTGAGTAATAAGCGAATAAGATTCATTGAGGTGTCCCCAGCGCGTTTGTACCACTCCTACTTTTTCAGTGGCAAAATGGGGGAGCGTTTTCTGTAAAAAATCAGGGATGGGTACAAAATCAGCGTCAAAAATAGCGATGAATTCCCCTTTGGCTAAAGTAAGTCCATACGCCAAAGCACCGGCTTTGAACCCTTCGCGATTGGTACGCCTGATGTGTTGAATCAGAAAGCCTTGAGATTGATAATAGGCTACTTTTTGCGCAACCATCTCGACAGTTTCGTCGGTAGAATCATCCAAAACCTGGATTTCAAAGCGGTCTTTGGGGTAGTCAAAGGCTGTCACTGCTTCGATGAGTCGCTCAATGACATAGCGTTCGTTATAAATGGGGAGTTGGATAGTAACGAAAGGAATGAATAGCCCCCTAACCCCCGAAGGGGGAACTGCCGCAAGTTGTGGACTGTGGACTGTAGGCTGTGGACTTTTGAACCAATAATTCCAGACCAAACTCATTTGAGCACAGCTGTACGAAAACAGAATAAGGGTAGGTAATAAATATAAAATGATAATGAAAGTTTCCATTGTAATCCAATTCCCCATCAGCCCATCTTCGACCTAAAATGGCAATTTTACGCTCGTTTGAATTAGGTTTGTACTACATTTTGCAATTACTTTTTGTTCGGCGTTGGTAATACGGGCTTCGCAGTGAATCACGTTTTTTCCTGCGCGCAATACGTGCGCCTGAGCCGTAAGAACTTCGCCAACGCGGGCTGCATTCAGAAAATCACAGTTGAGGTTAACGGACGTAAATCCATACTCTCTCCCCAAAGAAAAAACCATCATTCCCACCAAGTCGTCCATAATAGTAGCCGCAGCACCACCGTGCAAAACCCCCATCGGATTGGTCATGTCTTGACGTACAACTACCTCAATTGTCATCGAATTTGTTTGCACATCTATGAGTTTCCCATTGAGCCAGCGACCTATGGGAGAAATACTTTGGGCCATGTTTTGGCCAATTTGCGAACGAAAAAACGCTAAACGTGGGTTAGTTTCAGAAGACATTTTGTTTGCGGACGATGTAAGAAATTAGGGCAAATATAGTTGTTAACGAATGTCAATCTATTTTGGGGCTTTCGATACGGCCTGTAAATGATTCAAATATCGGTTGGCCAGCACCTCTCGGTCAAAATTTGCTTTAGCAAAATGGTAGCCATTCAAGCCATGTTGCCGACCCAAAGTAGGGTTTTGCATGTAAAATTGTATTTTCTGGGCAAAGTCCAGCGCGTTTTCGGGTTCGACAAATAGTCCTGCTTGTGCTTCTTCTACCAATTTGCGAGATACCCCATCAATAGCCATTAAAATGGGCTTTTGACACGACATGTAGTCAAAAGTTTTGTTGGAATATATGGTTTTGAAAGTCTCCACTTTTTTTAAGACCGATGCCCCTACGTCTGATGCCAAGATATATTTGAATACTTCTCGTTTGGGAACGGAGTCTATAAAACGAACATTAGAAAGGTTGCGTCTTTGGGCATCTTCTTTTAATTCCTTTTTTAACATTCCATTACCGATCAGTAAGAAGAGAACATTCGTATTTTGCAATAATTCAGCAGTATCCAACACTTGTATTAAGTGATTGGCTACGCCGTGTGCTCCTACGTAAGTGACGACAAACTTTCCTTCTAAATCGTGCGTTTTCCGAAATGCGTTTACATCAAAAGTATTTAATAACTCTTCTGACAACGCAAAGTCGGCGGCGTTGGGAATAAAAATGATTTTTTCGGGAGAAACACCTTTGGTTGTTACT
>JBGAUP010000023.1:0-1299 GCA_044228585.1 Runella sp.
CTATGTTCGGGTTATTATGGCGAGCCTATGATAGTGAATGTATCGGACACTTCTAAAGTAGTACGTTTTGTGTATTTCACCACTCAACAGACGGGAAGTGGGATGTACACAGGTGGGACTTTGATAGAGGAGGTGAAACCTCTTAGCAACACAGTAGGAGCCCCAAATGGTATCCCAGGGCTACAGCTACCTGCCAACAACGGTACAACTCCCATTAAATACTACGTCTATGCTGTGCTAAAAACGCCACCGACAAGTAGTCCGAATTGTTTCCCCTATGCTGAGAAAGTCTATACGATACTTCCTTTGCCTAAGTTTGAGATGGATTCGATACCTTCTTGTACGGGAGATACGACATATACGGTCAATTTGGCCATTTCTTCTGCGGGCACTTTTACGGTTTACGTAGCAGACGGAGTAGCTTCGATAGGTAATGGCCCCATTCCGACGGGTGTCACCCAAACGATTACGAACGTTCAAGGCGGTCAGGTGAAGGCATTGACCTTAAAAACGACGGGGGATAACTTTGTCATTGTTCAGGATGCTCAGGGCTGTGCCAGTGTCGGGCTTGCTCCTAAACCTTCTTTCAAGTCTTGTGACGGAAAATACGACTTGGCTTTGGACAAATCTATTAGTACCAAAATAGCCAAAGTGGGTGATGATATTACCTACACCATTAAAGTTTGGAATGAGGGAGAAGCAACTGCCACCAACGTATCGGTACGAGATACTCTCAATGCTGGTGTCCAGTACGTAACTTATGCTTCGGCACAGGGCAATTATGACGCTAATTCCAAGATTTGGACAATTGGTAGCTTGGCTCCAGGTGATACGGCTGTTTTATTACTCGTTGTAAAAGTACGACTCCAAGGGGTGTGGTTCAATACGGCAGAAATCTGTAACATGACCGAAAAAGATGAAGATTCAACGCCTTGTAATGGCAATGAAGAGGAAGACGATATAGATCGCGAATGTTTCTCCGTACCATTAGAAGTCTGCCCAGGAGAAGCGGTGCAAGTTTCTGTTCCTCAAAAATACTTAGAAGTCAAGTGGTTTAAAAATGATGGAACAACCGTGATAGCAACTGGGAACAATATTTTGATTACAGAACCAGGCACTTATACTTTTACTGCATTAAGTAACACTTGCCCTGCGCAGGGTTGTTGCCCAATCATAGTACTTCCTGGTAGCAATTGTTGTCCTCCTGACTTGTGTGTACCTTTTACCATCAAGCAAACCAAAAAAGGGGGGAAATTACTCTAATCGTAGCCATAAGTTCCGAACGAAATGGGCTGGTAA
>JBGAUP010000023.1:1314-32965 GCA_044228585.1 Runella sp.
ATCACCAGCCCATTTCGTTGATAATATCCGAAGCAATCAAAGCGGGTTGGGTACATTTTTGGGCGGCTTTGTCGCCAGCAGCTCCGTGTTGATAAACACCAAAAAGAGCAGCCTCAGTAGGTGAAAAGCCTTGGGCCAATAAACCAACAATGATTCCCGTAAGCACATCCCCACTTCCGCCCGTTGCCATTCCAGGATTACCCGTTGAATTGAAATGAATAGTTCCATCGGGTAAAGCTACAGCAGTATGCGCTCCTTTTAGGCAAACAATTACCTCATAATGTTGAGCAAAATCGCGGAGCAAGGCTAATTTTTCGTAGTCATCACTCCAGTTTTGCCCTAATAATCGCTGAAATTCTTTTGGATGAGGGGTTAGAATGCTGTTTTTAGGAATCATATCGAGTAAATCTCGATTTTCGCTGATTAAATTTAGGGCATCGGCATCAAGTACTGTGGGTTGAGTCAATTGAGGTAAAAGCTGCCGCAACATTTGGAGCGTAAGCGAATCTTTCCCCATGCCAGGGCCAATTCCTAATGCTGAATAAGGGCTAATATCGGGTACAGTCGTATTGACCATCCAATGCCAATCGGGGAGTACCATGGCTTCGGGTAAACTCGTTTGTAAAATATCGTACCCGCAACGCGGAATTTGAACCGTTAATAAACCTACTCCTGACCGCAAGCAGGCTTTAGCTGATAGAACCACTGCTCCCATTTTACCATAGCTCCCTCCAATCAGCAACGCGTGTCCGTAGGAACCTTTGTGGGCGTATTTTTTGCGGGAATGGGATAAGCTGCACTTACTAATTTGGTCAGAATTTGTATAAAAATAGGGCGTATCGGTTGCTTGCTCGTATTCAGGATGCAGGCCAATGTCTATCACTCGCCATTCGCCCACGTAATCAGCGCATTGGGGTTGAAAAAAAGCCAATTTAGGACACTGAAAAGAGACCGTAAAAGTAGGTTTTATGATGATGTCAGTGGAGTTGTTAGGAGTGTCTGCAAAAAGCCCACTGGCAATGTCCACCGAAAAAATAGTTGAGTTGCTTTTGTTGATAGCTTCAATTACTTCCGCCAAAATACCCGTTACTGGTCGCGAAAGCCCCGAACCGAGGAGCGCATCTATGACGTAGCCGTTTGGGGATAAAGTAGGAACAGAAGAGGCATTTTCTATCCATTTAACGTCGGTTTGGAGTTGGAGGCGGCTTAAATTTTCCCGAAAATCAACAGTGCCTTCTTCATTATGTTTGACCACATAAACTTGAACATTGTAATGTTTTTGAATAAGTAGCCTGCCAATGGCCAACCCGTCGCCACCGTTGTTGCCCATGCCACAAAAAATTTTGACGCAATGTCGGTCATCGAAGTGTTCACAAAACCATCTGACAAACGCAGCCGAAGCACGTTCCATGAGATTTAATGAACTGATAGGCTCATGGGTAATGGTGTAGGCATCCCAGGCGCGTATTTGAGGAACGGAAAAAACTTTCATGGTTCAACGTAGTTTTAATCCATCCAATTCTTTATATACAGAGTTATTGCTGATAAATTCGGGGACGATGGTTTTTAAATATGTCACCATCACGGCTTTATCTCCCTCGCGCAGTGCTTTTTTGAGGTCTTGGAGTGCCGTGGTGATTTCCCCAAAAGACAGACATTCTACTTGAGCAATCTGGATTTTGGGGTGATAGGTAGGAATGGTATGTTCTTTGTCACTGAGGAGTTCTTCAAAAAGCTTTTCTCCTGGGCGTAGCCCTGAATACGTAATTTTAATGTCTTTTTCGACCCGAAGTCCCGATAATTTAATCATTTTTTGTGCTAAATCGGCAATTTTAACGGGCTCCCCCATGTCAAATACAAAAATTTCGCCGCCTTTCCCCATGCTGCCTGCTTCCAAAACCAACTGGCAGGCTTCAGGGATGGTCATAAAATAACGAATGACATCTGGGTGAGTGACGGTGATGGGACCACCTGCCTGAATTTGTTTCTGAAACAAAGGTACCACTGAGCCATTGGAACCCAGTACGTTGCCGAAGCGGGTGGTAATAAAACGGGTATTTTGGGGGAAGCGATGATTCAAACTTTGTACATACATTTCGGCCAGTCGTTTGGTAGCTCCCATGACGTTGGTGGGGTTGACGGCCTTGTCGGTCGAAATCATGACAAATTTTTTGACGTTTGTTTCAACCGATAAATCTGCTACAATTTTACTCCCAAACACATTGATTTTGATGGCTTCGTAGGGATGTTCTTCCATGAGGGGTACGTGCTTATAGGCCGCTGCATGGAAAACAAACTGAGGACGGTACTGATTAAAAATGTGCCTCATCCGCAGTTCATCGGTGACATCAGCTACTTGTACAATCACTTGCGTGGTGTCGTTCAGATACCGCCGCAACTGTTGTTTCAATTCATTCTCTAAATCATATAAACCTGATTCCGATTGGTCGAGTAGTAGTAGGGTTTGGGGTTGAAAACGAATCAATTGACGAACGATTTCGCTACCAATAGAGCCAGCAGCTCCCGTAATCAATGCCACTTTACCAGCCAATTGTCGGCTGATGTTTTGATTGTCTATTTGAATAGGTTCACGTTCCAATAAATCTTCGATGCGAATATTCCGAATTTCCTCCGTTTTTAGCTGATCGCTACTGATACGTTCATATACCGAAGGAACTACTTTGACAACAATGTCTTTTTTGAGAAAATTTTCAATGATTTGATTTTTGCGCTGGGGCTTGATTTGATGAATCGCCAGGATGACTTCAATGTCTCCGATTTCACGACCCTCTACAAATCGTTTTATAGCCTCATTTTCTGGATATACTTGTACCCCTTCGATGGTTTTAAAGCTGAGAGAAGGGTTTTCATCAATAAACCCAAGAATATTGTATTTTTTGTGACGATTACGAAGAAGGGTGTTTTTGGTCAATATCCCCAATGTCCCCGCTCCGTAAATAAGCACATCTACTTTTTCACCAGGAGCATTGGCAATGAGGGTTTTGTAGATATTTTTAACCAAAAAGCGACTCGCAATCATCAACGAGAGCGAGATGAAATATTCGATAATGAGAATAGAAATGGGAATATAAAAGAGATTGTTGTCGGTGGTATGGGTAAGGAAGGTAGAAACCACGAGGGTCATCAGGCTACTGGTCGTGATGGCTTTAAAAATAAGGGAAGCATCTTCTACGCTGGTGTGGCGAACGATACCCGTATAAGACCGAAAATAGAGAAAACAAAGGAGACGGTTAATTAGCAGGGCAAATAGATAGTATTTGTAAAGTGCCCAATTAATACCCGATACATTGAGATTGAAACGAAGAATACAAGCAATGACGAACGAGGCGATAACGATACTCCCGTCAATAGCCAAAATTAAATGACGTGATACAAAGCGATTAGAATAATTGGTTAGGAAACGTTCAATCATAATGGATCAGGGCGTCAATAATACGGGTACTTACAGTACACCAAGATTTGGGGAAGTACGTCTTTTTGTTGGCCTCCTAAAGAGGACTTCTCAAAGTTAAAAAATCATTTCTAAATCGCGCTAATCTTGGAATAGTTTTTACTTTTCGGCTAAATCTTGCAAAGCACTTTGTACATTTTCAAATTGATAGATAAAGTTGGTTTGAGTGCGAATACGTTGGTTTACAACGTAATTTCCTCCCAAAACTACGTTGGCCATTTCACCGTATAATATCCGTAGCGTAAAAGCGGGGATATTAGGTAACCACAGCGGACGATGTAAAACGTCTGCTATTTGACGCGTCAACTCTGAGTTGGTCACAGGGGTAGGAGCTACGGCGTTATAGACTCCCTGCCATTTTTCGTCTTCTAAGGCCGCAATAAACATCCTACACAGGTCGTCGAGATGAACCCAAGAAACCCACTGTTTACCACTGGCCAAGGGGGCACCTACACCCCAGCGAATTGGCATTGAGATTTTTGGTAGTGCCCCTCCCGCATTGCTCAACACAACACCTACGCGCAGCTTGGTGGTGCGAATACCAATGTTGTGTATTAGTTCGGCGGCATTTTCCCAGTGGCGCGTTACGTGGGCTAAAAAATCAGTCCCTGAAGGGGTTTGTTCGGTCAGAGGTGTTTCCCCCGTATCCGCCCCATAAAATCCAATGGCAGAAGCCGACACAAAAGCTTTGACTTTGTAAGGACGTCCTTGTAGTTCTTTGGCGATAAGTTCAATGGTTTTGGTACGACTATTGATAATTTCTTGGCGTCTTTTTTCGGTCCAACGAGCATCGGCAATACCCGCCCCCGCTAAGTGAACGATATAATCGGCATTGACGAGTGCCTTGTCGTCTATCCAATTTTTCTCAATATCCCAGCGATACACGGTTACGTTGGGAATAGATTCTTGCTTACGACTTAAATAGGCTACTTGGTATCCTTTCTCTAATAGAAACTGAGTCAGACGCTGTCCAATCATTCCTGTTCCACCCGTAATTAAAACTGTTTGCGCCATTTGTTATGCTTTGTGTTTGAATTGTATGTACTACTAACTACTGATTGTAGATAAACGTTGTTGAAAGAGATGTTTTTTTTAGGGAGCAGAAAAACATCCGATAAATTTTAAGGTATGAAAATAGTCTTTAGGGCTTTTGTAAAATAATGTATTGTTTGGCATAATTATTGATGCTAAGAAAAACAATAACATAATAGAGTAGGGTAATCTGGCATTAGCCTCACCTCTTTGGGGTGAGGCCATGTTTTTTGTAGGGGTTTTGCGCTTGACAATCGAACTATTGAGCGTATTTTAAACGTTATTTAAGTTGCTTCCATCCCCTATTAATTATGCCATTTGAACTCATTTCCGACTATCAACCCACGGGCGATCAGCCCCAAGCCATTACACAACTCGTAGAAGGTATCCGAAACGGTGAGCCTGCTCAAACCCTACTGGGCGTGACGGGTTCGGGCAAAACTTTTACCGTGGCCAATGTGATTGCTCAACTCGACCGACCTACCTTGGTATTGAGCCACAACAAAACCCTCGCGGCTCAGTTGTACGGGGAGTTTAAACAATTTTTTCCCAACAACGCTGTCGAATATTTCATTAGTTATTACGACTATTACCAGCCCGAAGCGTATATCGCTACCACCAATACCTACATTGAGAAGGATTTACAGATTAATCAGGAGATTGACAAACTCCGTTTATCAACCGTATCATCGCTGATGTCGGGAAGGAGAGATGTATTGGTAGTGGCATCGGTATCGTGTATTTATGGGGCAGGAAATCCCGAAGAATACCGTAAAAGTATCGTACGAGTAGGGGTAGGAGAGTTGATGAGCCGCAATCAGTTTTTGTTTCGTTTGGTGGAGATTTTATACAGCCGCACCGAGGCAGAGTTTTCTCGCGGCACGTTTCGGGTAAAAGGCGATACCGTAGATATTTATCCAGGCTATGCGGATTTTGCGTATCGGATTATTTTCTTTGGCGACGAAATCGAAGAGATTCAACGCATCAATCCCAATAATGGAAAAAAGATTTCTTCCGAAAAAATAATTGCGATTTTTCCCGCCAATTTGTTTGTGACGGGTCGAGATGTACTGCTTAATGCCATTCACGAAATCCAAGATGATTTAGTGGCGCAAATTCGCTACTTTGAAATGGAGGGGCGCTTGCTCGAAGCCCAGCGAATCCGAGAGCGTACCGAGTTTGACTTGGAAATGATGCGTGAATTGGGCTACTGTTCGGGTATTGAGAACTACTCGCGGTATTTTGACCGTCGAAAACCTGGCGAACGTCCTTTCTGTTTGTTGGATTATTTCCCAGAAGATTTTCTGTTGATTGTGGACGAAAGCCACGTGACCATGCCGCAGATTCGGGCCATGTGGGGGGGCGACCGCTCGCGCAAAGAATCGCTGGTGGACTTTGGTTTTCGATTGCCGAGCGCAATGGACAACCGTCCGCTTACTTTTCAGGAGTTTGAGGAGTTGGCAGGACAGGCCGTTTTTGTAAGTGCTACGCCTTCTGATTACGAACTGCGCCGTACCGACGGCGTGGTAGTCGAGCAAATCATCCGTCCGACCGGACTGCTCGACCCCGAAATTCAAGTGCGCCCGAGTTTGAATCAAATTGATGATTTGTTGGAAGAAATAGATAAACGGGTGAAGCGTAACGAACGTGTGCTGGTGACGACACTTACCAAACGTATGGCCGAAGAACTAAGTAAGTACTTGGAGCGGGTGGGTATTAAGGGGCGTTATATCCACTCTGAAGTAAAGACCCTCGATCGGGTGGAAATCTTGCGCGATTTACGTTTGGGAGCGTTTGACGTGTTAGTGGGCGTCAACCTTCTTCGTGAAGGACTTGATTTGCCCGAAGTGTCGTTGGTGGCTATTATGGATGCCGATAAAGAGGGCTTTCTGCGCGATATTCGCTCGCTGATTCAGACCATAGGCCGGGCGGCACGTAACGAAAATGGGAAAGTGCTCATGTACGCCGACCGTATCACGGGCTCGATGCAAAAGGCAATTGAAGAAACCAACCGCCGCCGTAGTATTCAGATTGCTTATAATGAAGAGCATGGTATCACCCCCAAAACCATTTTTAAGAGCCGTGAGGCCATTATGGAACAAACATCGGTGGCCGATTCTAAGGGTGGGGCGAAGCGTTATTATGTTGAACCCGAAGAAATGCGCATCGCTGCCGACCCCGTGGTACAATACATGGGTAAATCAGACCTCGAAAAACTCATTGCCGAAACCCAGAGGAAGATGGAAACTGCCGCCAAAGAACTTAATTTCTTAGAAGCTGCCCGCTACCGCGATGAACTGTTACAGTTGCGGGAGAAGCTGAAAGGTATATTTGAGTAAAAGTACGTTTCCAGCTTTCAGAACCAAAATATCAATAGAACAAACTCGAAAAAATTTTATACTCTATTTGAAGGTGTATATTAAAGTAATGATAAAAGCATTACCTTTGTATCAATCCAGGTGTCTGGAGGTGGAGGGTCAGCTGCCCTTGCCCCGCTCGGCGGGGTTTTTTTATGGTAACAATTTTAGGCCATAGCCATTGATTCGATTGCCATTTTTGTAGAATTTTGGTTTGATGACCTCAATAATACGTTCATTAAAGGTTTCTCTTTCATCTTCCAACAACCCAAAGTGCTTAAAAGCATAGCGCCGAGCAGGAAAGGCCAGCAAGTCGGCTAACTGTAATCCGCTAATATTCGCAGATTTAGGCTTTATTTTCAGTTCTTTGCTTGTAAGCGTATCATCAATATCTTCGGGGGCAATGTAGTCTGTTCCTTTTTCAAAAATAGCTCGATATGATTCTTTGAGGCGAATGTCTTCTTTTCCGCCTCTCGATTCAAACATCATGTCACCGTATTGTCCCAATTCTTTGAGCCTTAAATGAAATCGCTCAAACATAACAGCCATACAGTAATGGTAGGGGTCATAACGCCAAACTTCATAACGTTTTTTGTGCTCTTGTTTGTCAATTAATACCGTGATAATACGATAATGCCACCGTTTTAGACACTCTAAAAACTCTTCATTAAAAGCCGTCTCTGCATCTGGGTTTCGTAGGGCTTGAAACGGATACTTTTTATTCATCAACTCTTTTCTATGAAAAATAATCGGGTCATCAGGGTGGTGATTTTCAAAGTATTTTTGTTTGAGGGCTTCTATTTCGGGGGTAAGGGTTTGCCTTACATAATCTAAATCTAATACCACGCCAGTCAAGCACAAGAATCGGTGGTCGGGTTGGTCAGAACTTCCTAAATCGTTATTTCCTACTTCGTCAATGTAAATTCGGTATTTCATTTATCGCACCGTTTGGCATCTACTTGTTTATTCAACAAATATAGCTTAAAATTTTTGGCATGAAAAGTAGGCGTAGTGCCAACCAGCAGAGGCGTTTTCTCGCCTACAAATACTTCTTCAAAACCGCCTCTTTTTGTGCAGGTACAGTGCTTAAAAAATCTTCAATCTCTTGCTTTTGGGCTTCAAGGGCGGTGATTTGGGAAATGACTTGGTTTTGAATTTCGAGGGGTGGGACAGGAATTTTAATACTTTCAAAAGTCTTGATAGTAATTGTATCAAATGTAACCCCAGAGGCATTGTCTTTGAATTGCCTAATTTCCTGTTTTAGAACATAATATAAATATCCATTATCAATACCAGATAAGCCCCTTAAACCATAACAGGACTGATTAAATGTCATAGGAATTAATAATTGGGCAAGTGCCCCTACTGTTCCTCTCGCAGAAATAATAATATCTCCTGCTTCTAAGTATTTGGTACTGCTATTTTTTAATCCTAATTCTGTTATAGTTTTTTCCGTCTTTTTAATGAATCGTTCACCTTTACTAAAATCAGCTATGCTTATCCATGGGATAGTTCCGCGCCAATATTCGGGTTTATTGGTATTGGGGGTTCCTCCGCTGATGATATTAACTAATTTCGAGAGCCTTTCTATTGGATACCCTTTTTGATATTCACCTAAAAGTATTTCCGTTATCCTATTTTCCAACCCCTCCAACTTCTCTCTTCCCTCCTTTTCTTTCTCCTCAATGACCAAAATCTCCTCAACTATTTGCTCTTGAATGTCTTTGGGCGGAAGGGGGATTTTAAAGTTGCTAACTTGTTCTAACGAAAGGTTATTCTGTGCAATTCCCTTTATTTGGTCTAACGTTTGTTCATAAATAAAAGGAGATTTCAATATGTGATACAAGTAGGTTAAATTTATTGAACCTTGTTTCAAGCGAATTATTGAAATTGCTTGATTTGTGTTTGCTGGCAAAATCTCTTGTGTTACAATGGCTATTCTTCCAAAACTTCCTGCTATGGAAAGTAAAATATCATTTTCTTCAAGTTGTGAGCGATTAAGTTTATTGTAACAATCTTCGGAGATATAAGCAAATTTGTCTTTAAGAAAAGTCCCATTTTCTAAAATTGATTCAATTTTCACAAAATTGATGCCTTCATTATAAAAATTAAACCCTAATGTTGTCGGCGTTGTACCTTTAGTAATAAGTCTCGTCAAATCCCCCAACCTCACCAGTTCCCATTTACTCTGAATTTCGGTTAGGGCTTTTTTTTTAAAGGAGATGGTGATTTCTTTTTCAAAACCAACCCTGTCAAACTTCATCATTTTATGGAGTTGTTGGGTTTGGATATGTTCTGCGAGGCTTTCATGTACAGGCTGCGTATTGCCCAAAAAGGCATTATACACATAGCTATTTGCTTTGGTGAGGTCTTTTTTATTGGTTTCGCTATATAGTTTTGTGGTGTAGCTACCTTCTGCATCGGCAAACATTTTGAGTCCTTCGTGGCCCCTGCGGTTGGAAAACTCATAGCCCAAAAATTTTTCTTGGTCGTTGTTGCCTGCGGGATTGGTTTTTATCAATACAATTTCTTGCGGATAGGCCAACATAAAATAGAGCATTTTTTCTTGCTCAATGGTAAAGGTTCTTTCGTAGAAAAGTCGTACCAAGTCTTTTTCGGCTTTGCCAAGCGTCGTTTCTATTTCCTTTATTTTAGCAGCTATCTTTTCATCGCTGTTTTTGGGGCGTAGGCTTATTAAATCTTGCTTCAATTTACCGATTTTATCCTTCAAATTTTTGGTTTCTGCCAAACCGTTGTAGTATTTTTGATAATCTTGGTACAACTCATTTGCTTTGATTTTATCATTGGGATTTTGGTTTGTAAAGCTCACATAATCGGCTAATTCCATATTGTAAACGTGCTTAACATAGCAGCTAAACGCATTTTCTACGCCGTTACAAACGGTATCGTTTCCATCTTTGAAAAACTGCTGAATGGCATCTTCTACGTTTTTATAATCGGTGTCTTTTCGCCTTTTCAGAAACAGCGTAATGGTGTTTGTACCCGTAGCCATAAAGGTAGCTGACCCAAACTCTACAATAGACACGATTTTGAAGTATTTGAGGATAATCTCACGTGCCAATGTATAAACGCCCGAATTGTTGAGAATACTACTCGGCAAAATAATGCCTACTAATCCATTTTCTTTGACAATCTGCTTGGTACGCTCTATAAAAAGGCACTCAATTTCTTTGCCTTGCTCCGTGAAAGCATCGTACATTTCAAAAGACTCCCTGCCTCGTGCAAGGGTTTTGATAAACGCCGAAACCGAATAGGGAGGATTTGCCACCAATACGTCGAAATTAGGATGGTCTTTTGCATTTTTTTTGAGGTGTAGCAATGGAGCTTGTTGGTAGGCTTCGCTGTCGAAGGCATCGAGCCCATCGGCATGGATAATGTTGGCAATCCCATCTCCATTCAAAAAACAACTTACTTTCGCAATTTTTGAAAGACGGTAATCTTTTTCGATTCCGTAAATAAATTTGTCGGCCCACTTGTAGGCTTGGCTTTCAGTTTTCCAAGTTTCAAGGTTATTTTTAATGCTCTGTGTACAGTTTTTGGTATCAATTTGTTGGATAATCTGTTGGATTTCGTCCATTGCTTCCGTCAAAAAATGCCCGCTTCCTGCCGCATAATCTATCATAGTGGGCAAAAAATCACTTTTACGATCTTTGATTTTCTGCTCAATGATTTCCTGCAAGGGCAAACTGCTCACAATAAACTTTGCTACTGGCACAGGGGTAAAAAACTGCCCTGCCTCTTGTTTGAGCGTGTTTGATAGAAGTAGCTCAAAAAAATTACTCAAAAACTGTTGCTTGTGTGAGTAGCGAAGTTGGAAGTTTTGCAGCAAAATAACGGTTTCTCGCACCACTTTGGCGTTGTCTCGAAAAGAGGTTTCGTCAAAAACCTCTTTGAACGCAAATTCGTTATTTTTATGCAAACGTAAGGCTGTAATGCGTTTTCGTAAACTGTCTTGTACGGTCTTGCTTAGGTTTTTGAGTTCATCGTCTAATTCATCGTCCGAAAAATCGGTAACGGTTTTGTGTAAATACTCAAACATTCCCTTTTTGTAAAGGTCGTTGAGGCGTTTTTGAAGTTCAATATCGGTATCACCATCACGCCATTGAAAGCTCAATTCTTCTTCGTCTGGACGGTCTTCATCTACAATTTTTGCCAAAATCAAATTGAACATCTTATTGAAGGCATTGGGCTTGTCGGACACGACATTATGACGTAAAATTTCGGCAAATTGGTTGTAGATATAGCCACTATCGCCTTGTTGCAATTCTACTAAATTCTTGCGTTTCAATGGTTTGAGCGTCACGTTATAGGGAGTAGCATCTTGGTCAAAAATACCATCGTACTTAAAACTCTGTCCTACAATTTGTTCGCTTCCATCTTTCCAAAGTTTATAAATATCGGCCTTATTTTTGCCTTTAAAGTTTTCTTGAGTTTCGATGATACGATTGGTATAGCGAAGTTTGCCGTTTTGAAAAACCGAAGCATACAAGCACAAAAGTCGTGTTTCGGGTTCTTGCACATAATACGATAACAACTGCCCACCGTTTGCCTGCGTTTTTTCAAATTCATGCTCAAATTCTTTACCCCAAGTTTTGCACTCAATGAGCAAAAAGGCTTTTTCTGAATTGTCTTTGTCGCTTTTTGGGTAAGTTACAAAAATATCCGCCTTGCCTTTATCTCGGTGTCCCAACCCCCATTTCTTTTCAAGGGTGATACATTCTGGCTTATAGCCTTTCTCTAAAAGCTGATTAACACATTCCAACACTACAAAATTCTCACTTGCTTCAAAATTACTCGTAGTTCTATCACCAAGCTTCATCGGTTCGGGGTAGTCAATTTTTTGCTTCTCAAAATCTACCGAAATAGTGTAATGATGATTGGGGTAGGTTTTGGTGTAATGCAAATTAGTAGTATTGCTTGGGCTGAATCCCAAAAAATGAAGTAGTTGTTGAAAGTAGTCGTGTTTCATGCGGTCAGGCCGACCATAAAAAAAGCGTGAGACGCTGCCATTACTTTGTTCATCAAGGCTCGGCAAAGCCTACGCAACAAAAGTAAGACAACGCCCACGCAGACCGCGCGAGCGTTGAGCTTTACTTTCCCTGTTGCGTTCAAATTTTGCCGATTTAGATGAACAGGATTATTAAGCTAAACGCTATTTCTATGTATCGTTAGTTTTTTGGGTTCGATAGTTCGTTGGTTTGGTCAATGAGCGCAAAGATGCGAAATGATACTTGAAAACGAATGATTTTCTTTGAGTTTTGTATAACTCCTCTTTGCAATAATGTATTCTACACTATGCTATTGAGTGAATGATTTTTAAGAAAATTAAGTAGGCACTAATTCTGTAGCGGTAACTTCAAATAAAGTCACGTCGAATACTCTATCAGGTGAAGGTCACGCATTGATTTTATTCTTGCGGCTAAAGGACGCAGCCGCTTTTTGGGCTTCCTTTAGTTGCTCGGGATTTTGAGATAACTCCAGCAATTCTCTTTGTGTTTGGAGTTTGGCCAAAAACTGAATGACATGCGCTCTTTGTGCTTTGGTTTGGAAAGCATTTTTGAGCAATGCACTTCTGAGCCATTGTGCATATTCGTCAACTAACTGAGTGGAAGTAAAAAGTGCCGCGTAGATGTCGTTTGAAATGACATCATATTCGTCTTTGAGTATGTGAGATTCGAGAGTTGACATCATTTTACAGGATTTCTTCTAAGATAATTAACGTCTTGGAGTTGACTTGAGATACATCTAATACTTCAAATGTGGCGTTGGGCAAAAACAAGACTTATTTTTCGTTTTGCCCTGAATACAAACCAAATTTAGAGAATTTTTCGATTTGCTTGCCTGTTTTACTGAAAATCGTGAAAAGAGTATCCCCTTTTGAGAATAAATTAGCGACGATTTCAGAGGTACTCGTTGATAAAAAAGAATACTCTTGAATGACTTTATTAGTGCTTAAGGCCTTTATGTACCGTTGCTTTCGAGATTTATCAAGGGTTGTTCCTCTGAAAACTGCATTTTGAAATGATGGCAGTTTTTGTAATGTTCCTGCTAAAAATTGCTCATAATCGGTAGTAATCACGCCTTTGTTTTTAATCAAGTTTTCATTGAGATGTTCGTAGCCTGAATCGGAATAATGGTAAATCAGTGCAATTTCATAGATGTTCAAGACTTCATCGGATAAATCCTGTTTTTGCACTTCTTGAAGCGCGAAAGATAGGTGTCGTTGTACAAAATCACTGATTAGCATAAAAAACGGTAATGAAAATTACTTAACGTAGTAGGTATTTCAAACAAAACTACTCATAAATAAGACTCAATCAGATAAATCAGATAAGAGGTTTCTAAGGTGAAATAAAAATAAACCCAGCCCAAGTACTTGGGCTGGGTTGGAACGATGGAAACCTAAAAGTGCTACTTTAATTTCATCGCCAGCGTCACACTATTACCCACCATGCCTGTACTGCGCATATAGTGTCCGTAGCGGAGTTCGAGGGTATTCCAGTGTTTGATACCCAATAACCCGCCTGGTGGCGCGAGGCGTATGCCTGCTCCTACAAAATGACTGGTAAAGCCCGAAATATCGTAGTCGCTGGTGTAGTAGGTAGCCGTAGGGCTGTGTTTGCCGTAGGCGTTAAAATACTTGACCGCCGTTTGATTGCTAAACCGATAGAACGGACTGACGGAGAAAAACGGTGTCACTTTGTAGGAGGCTTCTACGTTGACAGTATGGGCGGTCATGCCCCAATCGTCGTTGTAGAAACGGTAGAAGCCGCGCAAAATTAGTCGGTCGCCCATGAAATAGCTGATACGTGCGCCAACAGGAAGCTTGAACCGCGAACCAGGAAGTTTTTCGACGGTATGCGAGCCGTCCGTAAAATAAACGCGGTGGTAAGGAGTGCTCAGTAGCCCTTGTTGAAAAGCGGGTTCAACGGTAAACAACACCTGCAAACGTTTATTGATAATTTGCGACAACGACAACGCCAAATTGTACGAGTTTCGTGGTTTATAGGACACAGGGTCGCGGTCGCCCTCGGCAGCGGAACCATAGCCAGACGGGCGGAGTTCAGAGGGTAAAATAGCTGTCCAAGTATCAAAAAATGCCCCTGCTTTCAGACTGACCTCGCGGTTGTTGCCTTTGGATGATTTGGAGAAATTAAAATTAACTCCGTGTGACTGGTAGTCGTATTCGGTAGAGTACGAATAGCTTAGCCCATGGGTAGTATGCGTGGCATCGTCTTTCATGCTCCATGACAACGACGGGTAAATGTGGGTATCGCTCCGAGAGGCTGACGAAACCGTGAGGGGGTCAATGTTGTCGGACGAGGCCGAAGTATAATGGTCAATGTTGAAATCGGCTACGATGCTGTGTTGACGGCTTTTGCGGTCAATAAACGACAATTTCAAATCTATCGAATTGGCAAAATCCCCCAGCTTTTCTGTTCCTATTCCCCCCGTAACGGCTGAATTATTGCCGTCTTGCCCGTAGTAGCTTGATACTAAGTTTACTTCGTCGAGTTTGAGTTTACGCTTTTCGTAGGTGTCCTTATCGGTTTGGGCATAAGTGCCTTTGAGCAAACCTGCCAACAGCCCAACGGTTAATATGATTTTTTTCATTTAAGCGAATTTAGAATAGGAAATAGACCCTTTCAGGGTAACAAATAAGATTAATTACAACCGCAGCCACCGCCGCTTTTGCCGCCATTGGCTCCTGAGGCCCCTTCGCGGTAGAGGTAAAAGCTCTGTTCAAATTTTTCTGACTTACGGGCAGACAACTCCATTTCGGAATCGTTAATGCGACTTTTTTGGTATTCCTTGACCGTCACACAGGACGATAGGCTGGCCAATAAGGATAGGCTGAGAAGCCCTTTATAGATATTCTTATTTTTTGACATGGTCAGTTGATTTTAATGTTTTTTGAGGTAAAGACGCGGTCGTTGTCGTCTATGATAATGCAGGCTATTCCCTGCACTTGATTGATTAAGTTCAAACCTACACGTACCCCCATCACCGTGACAGGCGTAGCCATGGCATCGGCGATTTCGGCATTGGGGCAGATAATGGTCACACTTTTTATTCCTGATACGGGCAAACCCGTTTTGGGGTCTATGGTATGCGAGTACCGCTTGCCATTGATGATGGCAAACTTCTCATAATTGCCCGATGTAGCCACGGCTACATTGCTGATGTTTAGGTACGAAAAGGGCTGATTTTTGGTGTTAGGGTCAGCGATGCCAATGGTCCAAGGTTGTCCGTTAGTTTTGGCCATTTCGGCGGCGTAGCCTTTTCCAATGCCGCCAAAACCAATGCGCATTCCTTTTTCTTTGAGAAAAACGCTACTTTGAGATTCGTCCAAAATAACGTTTCGATAGTTGATAAGCCGTACCATACTACGCGCCGTTTTGGGATCGGGTAGGGTGGTCATTTGCGTATCAAAGTTCCAGAGGCTTTTGTCAATCGAACCGTAGGTGATGTCAAAAGCCCCTTGGGTCAGTTCTGAGATTCGGAGCGAGCGTTTGATTAATTCAAATACTTCGCGATCAACTTTTACGGGGGCGATGCCCGCTTGGGCGTTGATTTGGTTAGTTTGGCTGTTTTCTTTGAAAGTTGTAAAGAGTGCTTCAATGCGTTGAATCTCCGCCACGGCGTCGTCAATTCTTGCTTGTGCCCAAAGTTCATCTTCCGACACCACGCTGATTTCGAAGCGGTTGCCCATGAGCCGAAGCACTCTTTTGTGCAAAGTTTCCAAAACTAACGTACTATTTTCGGGCATTAATCACGCTTGCTATGTCGTGGATTAATACTAATGTGTTCATAGAAGCAGGATAGCCTTCCCATTCTTTTACCACTTTTCCATCGGGCGTCAGCAAGACCGTCAGGGGAAACTTCCCTTGCTGATTATACTTTTCGGCCAAGGCTTCGTTGTGGGCGGTTTGTTTGGGGGGGAGTTGATTTTTTTTCAAACGAGGAAAATCAGCCCTTACCAAAACCAAATTGTCGTTGGCAAATTGGCCAAAATCTTCTGACTCAAAAATATCTTTCTTCAATTTGATGCAAGGCCCACACCAATCTGAGCCGCAAAAATTGAGTAAAATATGCTTGTGATTTTGGGTAGCTTGGACTTTTGCGTTGTCGAAGTCATTGCTCCATTGGGGAGTTGCCCACAACAAGCTACTGATAACAAATGCGGTGATTAATTTCACGGTGGTATTAAAATTTTAGGGTATGATTTGATAAGTTCTTAGCTATATACGACCAGCGTTTTACCGTCGGTAGCCGTTTTATAAACGGTAAGTCCTTTGCTGCCAAAACTATTGAGGCCTTTGCCAGTAAGATTAAACCGTGCACCGTGGGCGGTACAGTAGTATTCGGTTTTATTGAAAATGACTTGCTTCTTAGGTTCGTGGCTACACGTTTGGGTAGCCGCTACATATACCCCAGTGCTGGATTGTGCTACTACAATGCCACTTTTGACAAGGTATCCTCCTACGGTTTTGAGTGCTGCGTTGGCGGTTGCGGTCAAATCCAACGTAAGAAGTGGGTTTTTGATGGTACTTAGGTCAGTGGTAGTTCCTGTGCTTGTTCCTGTTCCTGTACTTGGTGTTGTAGTGACGGGAGTGGTAGTAGTGGTAGAAGTTGGCTTTTCGGTCAGTGCCTCTACATAAGTATCTTCTTCTCGAATGCACGAAGTCATCACGGCCATTAACGCAGCTCCTTTGAAGCCCATTGATTTCAAAAACTCATATCGGGTCATCTCGGTAAATTGATATTTTTTTAGGTTATATATCTCATTACGTTCTGAGAAATTATACCGTTGCGAAAAAAGTGCAATTTGATGTTATTTAGAGAATTTCAAAATAAAGTTAGGTGGAGGTTAGGCCGTTTTTATTTTTGCAACTTCTTCCAAGCCTAACTCTTTGATGCTGATTTCTCGCATTTCTACTTTTCGGATTTTACCCGTAACAGTCATCGGGAAACTATCGGTAATGCGCACATACTGAGGGATTTTGAATTGGGCGATTTTGTTTTGGCAAAACGCCTTTACTTCTTCCAAAGTGAGTGTTTCATTTTCCCTTAGCCGTATCCAAGCCATGACAGCTTCGCCGTATTTTTCATCAGGAACGCCAATTACCTGTACATCGCTGATTTTGGGATGGGTATATAAAAACTCTTCGACTTCGCGGGGATAGATGTTTTCGCCGCCTCGTATGATGAGATCTTTGATGCGGCCTACAATTTTTAAATATCCTTCTTCGTCCATCGTAGCGAGGTCGCCTGTGTGCATCCAGCGGGCCTTGTCAATGGCGAGTTGGGTAGCATTTTCGTTGTTCCAATACCCCAGCATGACACTATAACCACGGGTACAAAACTCCCCCGTTTCACCCCTTGGAACCACAAGTCCTGTTTCTGGGTCAATGATTTTTACTTCCAAATGGGGATGTACTTGTCCGACCGTTCCCACTTGCTTTTCAAGGGGCGTTCCTACGCGGGTTTGGGTACTGACGGGGCTGGTTTCGGTCATGCCATACGCAATTTCCATTTCAGAAACGTTCATCAGGCTTTGGACTTTTTTCATGACTTCGATAGGGCAAGGCGAACCCGCCATGATACCTGTTCGTAAACTGGTGAGGTCATAATTGCTAAAATCGGGCAAATCCAATTCGGCAATAAACATGGTGGGTACGCCAAAAATAGCCGTTGCTTTCTCGCGTTCTACGGCTTCTAATACGGATTTTGGTTCAAAGCCTTCACTTGGGTAAATCATGGTAGCACCGTGCGTAACGCAGCCTAAATTTCCCATTACCATCCCAAAACAATGGTACAACGGTACGGGGATAATGAGGCGGTCGCGGTCGGTAAAATTCATGATTTCGGCTACAAAGTAGCCGTTGTTGAGAATATTATGGTGGCTCAAGGTCGCACCTTTCGGAAAGCCCGTTGTTCCGCTGGTGTATTGAATATTGATGGGTTCATCAAAAGCCAAAGCCTGTTGACGCTTTGCTAATTCTTCGTCCGTCGTTTTTTCGGATTCTAACATAAAATCGTCCCAACGCCACATGCCAGGTTTTTCGTCTGTCCCCATTCTGATGATGGTGTGTAATTGCGGGGCTTTTTCGGCGCGGAGTTTTCCAGCTTCACAACTGACCAATTCGGGAGTTAGTGCAAACATCATTTCGGTGAAATTGGCGGTTTTGAACTGGTCAGCAATCACCAAAACGCTGCACCCCGACTGATTGAGGGCATATTCAAGCTCGTGTAAACGATAACTTGGGTTGATATTGACCAAAATAGCCCCAATTTTGGCGGTAGCAAATTGTGTAACTGTCCATTCGTAGCGGTTGGGCGACCAGACACCTACCCGCTCGCCCTTGCGTACACCCAAGGCAAGGAAAGCTTTGGCGCACAGGTTGACCAAGGTATGAAATTGCTGGTACGTAAAACGAATTTGTTGATGATGAACGATAAGGGCGTCATTGTGGGGAAAATGAGTGGCAACATCATCAAATAAATCGCCGATGGTGGTACCGAGTAAGGGTTGAGAACTTGTGCCGCTAACGTAGCTAAGGGTAGGTGACATAATAGTAGATTTTTGGTCTCTAAAATTATGACTAAATAGCGAGGAATGAAAGAATAGCGGATTGGAATAAAAAGCAAACGGCAGACTAATGCCCACCGTTTGACTTGTTCAATTTATCTATCTACTTGTCTTTTTATATCGTTGGACCTGCTACGATTTTTACTTCTACGGTGAAGTTGTCGTAGATCATCTTGTCGCCGATATTTTCAAAAAATGATTTTGAGCGGTAAGTCAAGCCAAACTTGGTTCTGTCCACGTCAAATTTGGCAGAGGCGGAAGCTGTTTTGCCTGTTACTTTTACAGTGGCAGGAAAAGTAATGCTTTGGGTAACTCCTCTGATGGTGAGGTCGCCTGTGATGTCGTAGTTTTCTCCGCCTTTGGCCACTGCTTTGGTGATTTTGAGGGTAGAAGTGGGAAATTTAGCTACGTCGAAGAAATCAGCTGACTTTAAGTGGGTTTCGAGTTTGCCCGCAAAATCTCCTTGAATATCCAAATCTTTGATGGTGCTTAAATCAATAGTAAAGTCACCTCCTGTAAGTTTGCTGCCGTCGGTTACTAAATTCCCGCTTTGGATTTTGACGGTGCCATTGTGTTCACCAGTCAACTTTTTAGATAGCCAGTTGAAAGTGCTGGCGTTAGTGTCAACTTTTAGGGTTTGCGGAGCTTTTTTGCCAGGATTTCCTGCTAAGGCTGCAATTGACAGAGCTGCGAAGGCAACTACAAAAATAGATTTAATGGTTTTCATTGTGGTAAATTGGTTTGTGGTTAAAATTTATAATGGAACGGTGATTTTAACACCGTTCCATCGTGAGATTGGGTTGATTATTAGTTATTATTGTCCCCACCTTCTTTCACGTCGTCATTTTTCACACCTTTGGTTTTCTTGGGAGCGGTGAAAGTCATTTTACCAATTTTGTAGCTGAGAGTCAACTTCACGTTTTGGTTGTAGATGTTGTTGACCATGGTTTGGTTCAGCACTGGCGTTACAGACGTTGACTTCATTTTCATACCTCCCAAGAAGTTTTCAGTGGCAAGACCGATGCTTCCTTTTTTGTTGCTAAAGTCTTTTTTCACACCAAACGAGTACATGTAGAAGCTACCTTGGGTTCCTTGGAGTGTCACTTGGTTTCCGCGCATTCCACCGTGCAACTGCATAGCCCAACCTTTGTTCAATGCGAGGCTCGACATGATACGTCCGCCGATTACGATACCTGAGTTGCTGGTGTTGATTGAAGTTCCATCCAAGCCTTGTACTTTACCTTCCAAGTAGTTGTAATACACGTCCACACCACCATTTAGCGTCCATTTTGGAGTTAAATATACATTGGCAAATACGTTGGCTCCTATTACTTGTTGTTTACCAATGTTTTGGAAAGTAGTAATGATAGCGCCCGCAAGTGTATCAGAAGGAGTACTCAAGCGCATGATGCTGTTGTTGGTAGAGCGGCTGAATACTGAGGCATTCAAGTATGTTTTCTTTACGCTGGTGCTCAAACTCAATTCAAAGTTGTCGGTCAATTCGGGCTTCAAGTTCGGATTCCCGATGCTGATATTGAAAGGGTTGGCTGCGTTGAAGTTGGGGTTCAATTGTTGCAAACCTGGGCGTTGAATACGACGATTGTAAGCGGCTTTTAGCGTGGTTGTTCCTTTGATATTTTTAGAGATATTGATGCTCGGTACAAGGCTTCCATAACTTGGAATGTTGATAGCACCGATTTGGTCTTTGGCATCAATCGTGGTGTATTCGTAGCGTGAACCTACTTTGAACGTGTATTTATTGGCTGTTGAATAGGTGTAAGACAAATATCCTGCCACAATGTTTTGGTTGTAATTCAAAAATCCTTCGGGGTTGCGTGCATCAGAAGCAAATGAACCCGTAGCTCCCGCAACTTGGTAACTATAATTGCTGTTTACTTGACGAATGATGGTTTTGGCCCCAAACTCCAACATCTGATTTTTCTTGATAGGTGTTTGGTAATCCGTCTGGATAGTAGCTTCTTGGTTTGTGTTATCGTTCAAGTTCTTCTGACGGCTCAATAGGCTGCTACTTTCACTCAACAAGTCGGCATTGAAGTTGTTGGTCAAATTGCTGCGGCTGTACTGTGTCGAGATAGACCGGCGTTTGGAAAGTGCGGATATAATCAAGATTCATGTCCACGTTGTTCGACAAATCTTTGGTAGTCACATCACGGTAAGTGGTAGAGGACAACACACTGCTTTTGAACAAATTGCTGGTCATATCTTGCGTACGAATCATGTTACGTGTTCCGAAGCTCACCCCTGCGGTCAATGATTGGTTTTTTGACAACTCGTAGTCAAATCCAATATTGTAACGTCCAAACAAACCATTGTCGTAAGCGTCGGTATTTTGTTTTGTGAGTACCGATACGCCATTTTGAATGGTGCTTTGCTCTAAAGTCGAATTTGATTTATTGTAGAAGCACGGCAAATCCTGGGTAACACCCAGTTTTCCTTGGCGATAATTCCCATTGAGGCTTAAGTTTGAACCTCGGGCACCTATACCCGCATCAGCACTCAGGGTAATCCCCTGTAACGTTGATTTTTTGGTGATGATATTGATAATTCCTGCCGAGCCTTCTGCATCGTATTTGGCAGATGGGGAAGTAATTACTTCCACTGATTTAATCAAATCGGCGGGAATCATTTTTAAGGCATCGGCAATGCTGCTGGCTACGATGGTCGAAGGCTTGTTGTTAATCAAAACCCGAATATTAGAACTACCGCGAAGTGAAACGTTTCCATCTAAATCCACCGACAACATTGGGACTTTTTTCAATACGTCGGCAGCGTCGCCCCCACGAGCGGTGAGGTCTTTTTCGGCGTTATAGACCATTCTGTCCACTTTTTCTTCAATCAATGACTTTTCGCCCGTTACCACTACTTCTTCAAGGGTTCTAACGTCTGGGTTCATTTTACCAATGACGCCCAAATCTAAGTCTTGTCCTTTGGCGAGTTTGATGTTATCAATGGTTTTGTCTTTGAAACCAATGAATGAAATCAACAATTTATAGTCACCCGCAGCGATGCTTTTGAGAGTAAACTTGCCTTTTTCGTCAGCCATGGTTCCATCTACGGGTTTGCCAGTAGCTTTGCTGTAAAGAGCGATGTTGGCAAACTCAACGGCCTGAGTGGCAGCCGAATCAATCACGAAACCTGTGATTTTTGAATTGCCTTTGGGAGCAGTACTTTCAAGATTTAAGGTAGGCTGTTGTTGGGTATTGGTGTTACGGTTGCGACCGTTGCCATCTCCTCCCTGCATACCGCCTGGACCACCATGGCCACCTGGGAATTGTGCATGAGCGGCTGTAAGACTCAATGCGAAAAGGGCGGAAGTAAGTATATTTTTCATTGATGTATTTGTTTTGCGCGTTTTGATGATACAAAGTAACGGCGGCTTTTTATCGCAAAAATACAATAGATTGAAACAGGGTGAATGCCGATAATTCCTGCTTTTTGCCCGATTATTGGCCTTTTTTGCCCACGATGCCTTAGGCGAAAGGATTGGTAGAGTACAATTGGGGTTTTATCGGTAAATTTGGGGATTTCGTGGACTCAATAGTAGATTCCATGGACTCTGAACCCGTTTTTAGTGAATAAGAAGAGACATTGTGTATATCTAATGAAAGACTAAAATCGTATTTTTGAACAAACATTTACGACCATGATACAGGTGCAAAAAGAGGCGTTGCCACGTACATTGGAAGATTTCCTGGTTTGGGAACCCGAAGATAGGTATAACGGGGCTGCCCGCGCGGTACGAATGGAACGATGGTGAATTGATTAAATTTACGAGTCTTCAGATGCGTCACCGTGACATTGCCTATTTTACGCGTGAGCAGATTCAAGCGCGGTCACCAAGGAAGAGGGTTATTCCTGCCTTTGTGATTGAAGTCATTTCTGAAAGCGACCAGTCGTATAGAGTAGAAGAAAAGCAGTCGTATAGAGTAGAAGAAAAGATAGTAGAGTATTTCAAAGCGGGTGTAGAAGTAGTTTGGAATATTTACCCTGAGCAAGAAGTGGTTTATGTTTATACATCGCGTCAATTTGTATCGAAAGCGATATTTGTTCAATGAAACTCGTGCTTCCAATTTGAAATTAGTGTTGCTGCTCTTTTTGCAACCGAGGCTTAGTTAGGCTTCTTCGTGGTAAAAATAAGCCTAAAGTATGTTCGTAGGCTCATGAATAAAAAATCTGTTTAAAACTATTGTTTTTTTTCTCTACTTTTAGGGCATCAGTTGTCAATTTTTTGAATCTTTCCGTAGAATCAAATTTAACCCCTGTCGGTAAATAAGTTACGTTAGTAGATTATTGGTATTAGTAGATAAAATCGTTGTCTAATATTGTACAAAAAAACGACAATGCTCTTCAGTCCTCAACGCCGATATGTCCCTTTTCTTCTCCATCTCTTTGGGTGGGGATTAATCATTCCCATGCTATTCTTCCAGCCCAAGGGAATGAATATTGAGCCGCCAGATGAGTTTTGGGTGAAGCAGTGGGTCTTGCTCTCTTTGCTGATAAGTGCTTTTTACCTAAATTCGTACGTATTAGCCCCGCGCTTGTTGTTCCGTAACCATACCATTGGGTACATAGTCTCAATTGCGGGAGTGGTAGTGGCTATTTATTGGACAATTCAGGGGGTAGAGTCTTGGCTTAACTTACCAGAACTTTGGCATAAAGCTTTTCGCCCCGACCGGCCTTTTAACCCTAATCGTCCTCGAAGGTTTGATTCGTTTACTTTTCTGTATTCACTATTATCTCTCAGTGTAAATTACAGAGTTTGACGGTAGTACAGAGTGGCAAAAGATGCCCAAAATCCGAGAATTGGTGGAACGTGAGAAAGTAAGCTCAGAACTCTCATTTTGAAAACACAAATCAATCCACCTTCTTGCACCTTCACGCTCAACAACATCGCACTTACGATGATTGACGTTGACAATGCTCGCGAGGCACTGCATCGTTTGTCGCGAATGATGCGTTATCAACGTGTACGAAACCAAAGAAGGTAGGTGCGATTGAGCAAGGTTGCATTTGCAAGATTACATTCAACTCATGCAACTGCGCCTTACTGACAAGTAGGTGATGTTGAAAAACTGAACACGTTAATGACATTAAACAAACACCGATGTTGTTACACCACCAGCAGAAAATGCTTTAAACTTGGGGTGGTGCCGCAACTTGAGCGAAATTTTCATAGGTTTGACGCAACGAGGGCAAACCCTAAAGGTAGAGGTAAGAAATACGCTCTTTTCTGGAAAAAGCCCTACCTTGGATGAAAGTAACGGAATTGGATTGGTCAATACCCGTCGTCGGTTAGATTTGTTGTACCCTAACCGTTACCAATTGACAATTACTGAACAAACCCCTGATAATGAGTATTTAGTAATATTGACAATCCAGACACCCGTTAATACCCAACCGATACAAAACTCTACTTCTCCTCTTTATGAACCTCAATTGCATAGCCGTTGATGATGAACCTCTCGCGTTGGGATTGGTCAATTATTCATTACAACATCTCAATCTCGTAGGTAAATATTCTTGAAATTTTAGTAGAGGCATTGCAGAGGCTTCATAACCAGCAAGATGTTATTTTCTTAGACATTCAAATGCCCGATTTGACAGGAATTGAATTGGCTCGGGTATTAAGTCAAGCCCAACAAGGCGGCGTGGGACCCCGTATTATCTTTACAACAGCCTTCAACAACTTTGCCCTCGAAGGCTACAAAGTAGATGCGTTGGATTACTTATTGAAACCGTTCAATTACGAAGAGTTTCTTCGCGCTGCCAACAAAGCCAAAACCTATTTTGAGCTTGTCAATCGGCCTGCTGTTACTGCTTCTTCCCCTGCCATCACTCCTGCGGTAGGGGCTCCCGAACCTGAAGAGGAATCACTTTTCCTAAAGGTGGAATATCAGCTTGTGAGGGTAGCATTTAAAGATATTTTATACATCGAAGGATTGAAAGATTACGTAAAAGTACATTTGCAAGGTACTAACAAGCCCATTCTTTCCCTAACGAGTCTAAAGGCTTTGGAAGACAAACTTCCGACCCGTAAATTCATGCGGGTACATCGCTCGTTTATTGTCTCGCTCGATAAAATCTCCAGTCTTACCCGCAATAGTATTCAAATTGGAAATGTTACTATTCCCGTTAGTGATCAGTACAAGGACGCTTTTAATGTATTTTTGAGTAAATGGACGTAGAATAAAAGCAGAGGGGAGGCATTATACCTCTCCCATGACTTATTCACTTATTTTATCTAATAAAATCGTTGATTTTTTGGGGAAATAAATCAGCCGCGTCTATGACTTCGTTTGGCTGTCACAAAAGTGATTCGGAAAAAGTTGCCTTAAAAATAAAAAAGTACCAATGCCCGTTTTGGGCAATTAAATCGGTAATAAATGAAGTTGGATATTGCTATTTGCCCAGCCACTCTTTAAAATCCGTGATTCTGTCTCCGCTGACAAATACTTCCTGTTTGGGCGGAGGCACCAGATCTAATTTAAGTTTCCCGCCCGAATAAGTATGAGCCGTATGAATGGCCAATAAGGAAGTCAGAAAGGAGCGATTTATCCTAAAAAAATCATGGGGATTTAACAATTGGGTCAGTTTGTCAAGGCTGTAATCAATTGTGAGGCGAAGCCCTTCGTGGGTTATGAGAAAAGTAGCTTTGTCTTCAAAAGAAAAATAGGCAATTTCGGAGGTATTGATACTACGTAATTTAGCACCAATGGTAACCATAAACCTATCTTTATACGTCGTAGGCTGACTTTTTGATAATAATTGCGTCAAGACTTCTGGTAAAATAGAAAAGTGAGATTGGTGAATTTTTTTGAATTTATTGAGTGCGGCAGCAAGCTCGTCGGCATCAACGGGTTTGAGCAGATAGTCAATGCTGTTGGCTTTGAAGGCCTGTAACGTATATTCATTGTAGGCAGTCGTGAAAATGACGGGCGTAGTAAGTTGTAATTGCTCAATAATGCGAAATCCCAAATCATCTTCTAAATGAATATCCAAAAAATCAAATCGGGTTGGGTATTGTAAGCCTCCCTGAGCCATTGAATGGTTTTGGCTACTGAGGGGATTTGGGCCAGTACGCGAATAGTTGGGTCGTACTGATGCAGTAGTCTTTCTAAACGTAGTGCCGTCAGTTTTTCATCTTCTACAATCAATACATTCATGAAAGGAAAGGAATTTTGACAATAAAAGATTCGTCCTTTTCAGTAACCAATACGGGTTTTTCAGTTAGCAATTTATAACGATTTATGATATTTTGAAGCCCTAAACCCGTAGAAGATTCATTTTTGGGGCGGGGTTGAACCCAATTGACCACTGCTAAGTAATTTTCTCGGGATTGAAAATACACCACCAAGGGCTGTTCGTCCGACATGCGGTTGTGCTTAACAGCATTTTCTACTAACATTTGCAATGTGAGAGGAACGATTGAGTAGCGAAGCTTATCGGCTTCGGGAATATCTACTACTATTCTTAATTTATCTTCAAAACGAATTTTAAGTAAAAAAGTATAAGTCTCCACAAATTCCAGTTCCGTCTTTAAATTAATTCTCTCGTTATCAGATTGATCGAGAATGTACCTGTAGGCTTTTGAGAGTCGATTGATAAATTCTACCGATAATTTGGGGTCAGTTTCGACCAGTGATGATAAAATGCTCAAATTGTTGAACAAAAAATGGGGGCTGATTTGATTTTTTAAAGCCGTGAGTTGAGCCTTTATATTTTCTTTTTCTAACCGCTCAGCTTTTAGTTGCACCTCTTCCAACTGACGGTAAGCGCGGCGATTGGAGGCCAAATAAAAAGCTGATAGCATGGCCATGACGGTAAGCCCAGCATTGGTTTTCGTTTTTTGCTGACGATTCATTCGTTGGGTAGCTGCACTGACTTCTGATTGCTTTCGGGTAAGGCCAAACTGGTTTTCCAACGTAGATTCTGCAATACTCCAAAGGTTTCTGAAGCCCATATTAAACAATACTGCCAGACCACACGCAATGATAAAAGTAGCGATTTGAGTAGGAATTTTGAACTCAATTAAAAAACCTTGCCCGAACCAGTCAAATAATTGCTGTTGTATCCACTCCAGAATACTAATCCAAAAGAAAAAGAACACCACGTTGACCCCGATTTCCATCATCCACAATGGGATTCGTTGCGAAAATTCAATTTCACTAAAATCGTTGATGTTGATATAAACTCGGATAGGTAAATAAATAACAACCACGCTAAGAGCAAGTTGCCATTTTTGAAGAGACTTTAAGTGATTTATTCGAGCAGGGTTCATTATTCATAAAATTAAACGATTCCCTGCTCAATAACAAATTAAACCGAATGAATGACCATTTGGCCAAGATGAATGCCTTTTGAGTGGAGTTGAATTCACAAAAAAAGTACTCACAGGCAGTGAGTACTTTAAACTATTGATAATGTGTGTTTGACATCAGTTAGCAGATTTTAATCTCTTCCACGGCGGCCTTGTCGGTTTTCAGTAGGACGTTCAGGTGAATTGTTTCTTTGCGATTTTTCTTGCAAATGTTGCTGAGGATATTCTCGATTGCCCCGTTGTTGTTGACCTGAATTTCGGTTATCGAAATTGCGGGGTTGGGTATTTTCCCTTGGCTGTTGATTGGAGCTACCATTGTCTGACCAAGTACGTCTGGGGGAAGATTGTCTGTTTTCTTGTGGTTGTTGCCGAAACTGTTCCTGATTGTCAGGCGATTGGGGGTTGCTTCCGCCATTATCGCCCCAAGTACGTCGGGCATTTCCTCTTTCGGGGGCTTGATAAGGTCGTTCATCCCGTCGGTTTGACTCTGGCAAGGTTCTTTCGGGTTGTTGTACTCGCCGCTCGCTTTCTCTTGGTCTGGTATTGTTATCAAAGCGGTCATTCCGACGATTTTGCGTATTTTGGTTATCGTTTCGGGGTGAATTTTGTCCCCAATTGTTATTATTATCTCGGCGATTCTCCCAACCATCACGGTTGTTGTAATTATTGTTTCTTCTTGAGGAACCTTGTGCGAATCTTTCGTTATCTCGACGATACGGGCTGTTAGGACGATAGTTACGGTACAAGTCGTCGGCACGATACACAGACACTCGATTGCGAGTCGCGCGTTCCAAATCATAACGATGAGGACCAAACACATACGCACGATTGTTGTAGCGGTAATAGTTGTTCAGGTACGATGTCCCTCCCCAAATCCCCGATATACGGTTTCGTGGCACGCAATAGCTATACACGCGAGGGCTGCGAACGTAGATTTCGGGCACGAATACCCAATAGTTGTACGGGATATTGATGTTAATATTAATGTCGAGTCCCATACCTGGACCTAAAGGTGCCCAGCCATAATAGCCACCGCCTGACCGCCAAGTTACCCACGCTGGTCCCCATTCATTGCCAGGAATCCAAATCCAGCCGTAATAGCTGTCAAACGTCCAACGTCCGTAGTGAAACGGTGCCCATCCCCACGGATAATCCGACACCCATGTATTCCCATACTCGGTCATTTCCCAACGGCCATTGGTGCCATAAGGCTGAAAATCAGGCTCTACTCGAGGACGCCATACGCGCCCGTACGAGGGGTAATCCATCCAATCGCCGTAGGGAGAAAGTTCATCGTAAAACTCATCGTACGAGGGTTCGTAATCGTAATATTGCGCCCACGTTTTTGGAGAAATAGATACCCCCACTGCCAATAAGACAATGATGAAAAAGGCGTGTATTTTATTGATAGTTTTCATGGTAGTGCTTAGTTAACTGGAAATTTTTGTAGCAGAAAACACTATTTCTTTTTTTCTAAAACGTAATTAAGACGGGTTCTGTTGCAAATAGTTGCCTTCATTAACAATCATTAGCAAAAGGGTTTAAAAAATCGGTATTTATCAAGATTAAGCTTTTAAATTGCCTACGAGGTCTAATCCGCCCCGTGAGGAGTGTCAGACCTACGGTCAGACTTGAGCGACCAAGCGAAAGCCTTAAAAGAAAAAGCCCCACCTTTCGGCAGGGCTTAAAACTCAGCAGTAAACGGGTAACCCCAGACTGTAAATTATTTCTTCGTCACCCGAATAGAAATACGACGATTTTTTTCGCGTCCTTCTTCGGTGGCATTGTCAGCTACGGGATATTGGTCACCATAACCTTCTGAGTCAATGCGATTGTTGTCAATACCCATTTTCACCAACTCCGCTTCCACGGCAGAGGCGCGGTCAGCCGAAAGTTTGAGGTTGGCGTTGGCATCGCCTGTGTTATCAGTATAACCACCGAGTTTGATGTTTACGGCAGGAAATGCTTTCAAAATTTCAGCCACGTTTTTCAATTGCTCTTGCGATTCGGGTTTCAAAGTTGACTTACCTGTCTCGAACAACAAACGGTCGAAATCAAACCAAGTGGTTTTGTCAACGGGCTTGTCTGAACGAATAAAGTCCACCAAGCCTACTTCGATAGGATTGCCATCAGCCGCAATACTCATTTCAAGGCCATTGTCCAATTTCAAAGTAGCTGCGCTTGTAACAGTCCCGTTTTCATTGTTTTTGGTTACGTTTACTTCGATGGTTTCTTTGGCATCAGCATGATTGTGTCCGCCTTTCACGGCGATGTAAGGCGCAATTACCAACGATACGATAGACATCAACTTAATTAAGATGTTCATTGAAGGGCCAGAAGTATCTTTGAATGGATCACCTACGGTATCACCCGTTACAGATGCTTTGTGCGGATCTGATTTTTTGTAATACATCTGCCCACCAATGTTTACGCCTTTTTCAAAAGATTTTTTGGCGTTGTCCCAAGCTCCACCCGCGTTTGACTGGAAAATTCCCATCAACACACCCGATACTGTTACTCCTGCCAGTAAACCACCCAATACCTCAGGTCCCATGGTGAAACCTACAATAACAGGCGTAACCAAGGCAATCGCTCCTGGCATAATCATTTGCTTAATAGAAGCTTCGGTGGATATAGCTACGCACTTTTCGTATTCGGGTTCGGTTTTGTATTCCATGATTCCTGGAATCTCGCGAAACTGACGGCGTACTTCGTTTACCATCTCCATCGCTGCTTTACCTACTGCCGAAATAGCCAATGCGCTGAAAATGAACGGAATCATACCACCCACAAACAAGCCTGCCAAAACATCGGCTTTGTAAATGTCAATTTGAGTAATACCTGCAATACCTACAAAAGCGGCAAACAAAGCCAATGAAGTCAAGGCTGCCGAAGCAATCGCAAAACCCTTTCCTGTGGCAGCGGTCGTGTTACCTACGGCATCCAAGTTATCGGTACGGCCACGTACTTCTGACGGAAGTTGTGACATTTCAGCAATACCCCCTGCATTGTCGGCGATAGGCCCGAAAGCATCAATCGCCAACTGCATGGCCGTCGTGGCCATCATCCCTGCGGCGGCAATAGACACACCATACAGACCCGCAAATTTGTAAGAAAGGATAATCCCAGCGGCCAATGTGATAATGGGCAATACGGTTGATTCCATCCCTACGGCCAAACCACCGATGATGTTGGTAGCGTGTCCAGTACCCGATTTTTCGATGATAGAAAGTACAGGACGCTTGCCCATAGCCGTGTAGTATTCAGTGATATAGGACATCAAAGCACCTACTACCAAACCTACCACGATTGCTAAGAAAACGCCGTTGGACGTAAATTCAAAACCGCGCAGGTTTAGGGTTTCGGGTAAAATATTTTTTACTAAGAAATAAGAAGCCACGAACGTAATGACAATCGAAGCCCAGTTTCCGATATTCAGGGCATTTTGTACCGAAGACGTTTCACCTTTGATGCGTACAAAGAAAGTAGAAGCCAAAGAAGCCAACAAACCTACACCAGCAATCAGCATGGGAAGTAATACGGGCGAGAAACCGCCATAGTTGTCGGTTACTTCAATTTCCTGACCCAATACCATTGTGGCTAAAATCGTAGCTACGTAAGAACCAAACAAGTCGGCACCCATACCTGCTACGTCCCCTACGTTATCGCCTACGTTGTCGGCAATAGTGGCAGGGTTACGAACGTCGTCTTCTGGAATACCTGCTTCTACTTTACCCACGAGGTCAGCACCCACGTCGGCAGCTTTGGTGTAGATACCGCCCCCTACCCGCGCAAAAAGCGCGATAGACTCTGCACCCAACGAAAAACCTGCCAATACTTCGATGGCGGTTTTCATTTCGTCAGATGTTAGTGGTTTTCCTGCGGCAAAGAGGTTGTAAAAAGCAATGAACAAGCCACCTAAGCCCAAAACGGCCAAGCCAGCTACGCCCATACCCATGACCGAACCACCCGTAAAAGATACTTCTAAGGCTTTGGCCAGTGAAGTACGAGCAGCTTGTGCGGTACGAACGTTGGCTTTGGTGGCGATTTTCATCCCAATGTAACCCGCCGTAGCCGACAGTAACGCGCCAATCAAAAAGGCAACGGCAATAAGAGGAGAAGAGTGGATTGGATTTTCGGGCGTGCCTTCTTGCGTACCCAAATAGCCCAAAACAATGGCCGTAGGAATGGCAAAATAGGCCAAGATTTTCCATTCGGCTTTTAAGAAAGCAATGGCACCATCGGCAATGTAGCCTGAGAGTTTTTGCATGTTAGCATCACCAGCAGGCTGACTCGACACCCAGCTAAAGCGCCAAGCAGTGTACAATAGTCCCACAACACCAAAAGCAGGAACGAGATAAACGATATTATTCATGCGTAGTAATTAGGATTTGGTTGAAAGTTCCAAAAAAATTCGCGCAAATATAGCAGAACCTCCCCCATTTACCCAAAGTACGTCTTAGTAAATTGCTGATTTTGTATCGTTTTTGTGCAATTTTTGAAAGTAAATCCAATATTGAGTGACTTATTTTCCGCTTTACTTACATTCGTCAATGGTGGCAGGGGGATGGAGGGGACTGATAGACAGAACCAGAATCTCCTCGCAACGGGTAAATGAAATTGAAGCGTCTATGGCTATGATAAGGTTCATGGCCAGCCGCTGCCCTGCGGGTACAGTTCCATTCAATCGAACACTGACCCCCGCTCGGTTGATGTTACTCAAATTTTCGGTGAGGACTGCCTTTAATTTGGCAGCACCTTCGCTGTTAAGAATGGTAAGAGCATTATGCAGGGTTATACTTTCACTGGTTCCGATGGCATTACCCAAGATATTCCCA
>JBGAUP010000401.1:0-4283 GCA_044228585.1 Runella sp.
TTCGTAATTATACTTATCGAATAATTTTTGCACGTCCACCACAGCCTCACCCAGTCGCTCTACGGGAAAAGTAAAATCTTCCATCAATGCCGACGTACCCTTGGCGCGCATCCCCGCTACCGACGGATACATGCCTTTGCGGATTTTCCACAGTAAAGCTTGCTCTTTGACATCTTGGGTAAAATCGGGTTCAAAAAGTAAGGGCAATTGGGCAAAAGTAGGCTTTGCTTTTTCGTATTTCTGTTCGAGTGCCGTTTGGGTATTTTCTTGAAATTCACACAAGATAGCCGAAGCAGTAGGCGATAGTGTTTTTAAAAATGAAGGAACGCCTGGCATATCTTCTACCGATTTGAGCGAAGCTCTGTCCATAAACTCCAAGGCTTCTGCTCCCGTCGCTTTTAAGGCAGCAATGGTGTTACAGGCAGCTTCTGGGCTATCAAAATAGAGCATCGCCGTCATTTTGTAGGGCAAATCTGGTACGGTATTGAGTACGGCTTCTGCAATAAATGCCAACGTACCCTCGCCACCAATGATGAGATGCGCCAGCATCTCTAAAGGGTGTTCAAAATCCACGAAGGCATTCATACAATAGCCAACGGTGTTTTTTTGGCGGTATTTTTGACGAATTTTCTCCACTAAAGCAGTATTGTCCAACACTTCTTTCCGCAATGACCTTAATCCGTTTGCAATGTCGGTAGCTTCGCGTTCAAATCTTTCGTAATCTTCGGGCTTCTCGGTACTGAAAACCTGCCCGTTGGGCAACACAAACGTGAGGTATTTGAGGGTATGGTACGAATTTTGGACTACTCCACAGCACATCCCGCTCGAATTATTGGACAAAATCCCCCCCATCATGCAGGCATTGATAGAGGCTGGGTCGGGTCCCATTTTACGCCCGTATTTTTTCAAAGCCACGTTGACATTTGCCCCAATCACCGAAGGCTGTACCCGTACTGTTTTACCGTCATTCTCAGGGGTCACTCTTCGCCAGTAATTGCTTAAATCCACCAAAATACCGTCGGTGATGCCTTGACCTGATAAGCTGGTGCCACCCGCCCGAAAGGTAATGTGAATATTATGCTCTTGCGAGAATGCGAATATCTTTTGGATTTCTTCGATGGTATTGGGTTGAATCACGGCCTGCGGCACCAAGTAAAAATGGCTTGCATCACTGGCGTAAGCGTAGCGGTCAATCAAACGCGTTTTGATTCGTTCTTTGGGTAAAATTTGGTGTAAAGAATCCAGCATGGAGAAATTTTGAGTAATAGATTTAAAAGCCATTCTTTGTCTAAATTTACCATAGAATGAATGGTTCATAGGATAGAAAGGAATAAAACTCTGTCTCAGTTCAAAGTGATAATTTCCCCTACCAATGCTATTTTTCTTATTTTTTTACAGAATTCCAAGACATCTTTGCAAGATTATTTATCCATAACTATTACAGAAAAATGAAAATTTTTATTGGCGCAATTTTGCTGTTTTCTTTTTTTGAATTAGAACCATTATTTGCTCAAAATAGAGGTGTATCGCTATCGGGAAAAGTACAAGATGGTCGAAGCAAGACGGTGCTACCTTACGTCAATATCATTTTAAGAACAGAGCATGACAGTGCTTTTGTAGCGGGAACCATCACCAATGAGGAAGGGCGATTTACAATGGCGTCAGTTAAACCTGGTAAATATGTGTTATTGGCCTCATTTATTGGTTATAGCCCTTTTAAAAAGTCCGTTTTAGTAGGACAACTTAGCGATTTTTTAGACTTAGGTAATCTCGAACTCACCGAAAACCATCAACTACTTGAAGAAGTGAAAATAGTAGGGCAGCAAATGGGAATTTCGGCTACAATGGATAAAAAAACCTTTACCGCTGCTGACAATATCAGCCAAAGTGGGGGTTCTGTGTTGCAGGTGATGGGCAACTTACCTGGTATCACTACTACCCAAGAAGGTACAATACAGCTACGAGGAAGCGACAAGGTAGTGGTGTTGATAGATGGGAAACAAACCGCTCTGACGGGCTTTGGAAGTCAAAAAGGCTTGGATAATTTGCCCGCCTCGGCCATCGAAAAAATCGAAATTATCAATAATCCTTCGGCCAAATATGATGCTAACGGCAACGCAGGGATTATTAATATTGTATTCAAAAAAAGTGAACAGTATGGCTGGAATGGGAAAGTGGGGATGGCAGCAGGTTTGGGGGCGTTGTGGCAGAAACAAACAAATTTACCTTCGGTACGAAAACAGTTTCAAAATACCCCCAAACTAAACCCTTCATTTTCAATCAATCACCGAAAGAATAAAGCAAACGTTTTCTTTCAAGGAGATTGGCTTTATTCGCCCACGCTCAATAAAAACGAGTTTGCCACTCGTACTTACACGACAGGAGAGCGTATTGTGCAGCAATTACAACGTAACCGTACTACCACCTATGCTACCGTAAAAACAGGTATGGACTATACCTTCAGTACCAACAATACGCTCACCGTGTCGGGATTATTTAACCGAGAGAAAATTTTGGACGATGGTGATAATCCCTATTATCTGGGCAGAGATTACTCAAATCGCTACCGGTTGTGGCAGTTTTTGGAAGATGAAGTAAAGTACACAGCAATGGCTACGGCAGTTTTTGTTCATAAATTCAAACAAGCGGGACATTTATTCAATATCAACTACAATTATACCTTTCACCGTGAAGATGAGAAGTACTTCTATACCAATACCTTACCTACTTCTACAGGAACAGACTCGTTTAAGTTACTTTCTGATGAGCAGGTGCAAGATTTGAATTTTGACTACGTAAAACCACTTAGGCAAGGCAAATTGGAAACGGGCTTGAAGCTTCGGCGACGGAGTATTCCCGTCAATATGCAGTTTTTCCCAGGGATTAATTCCGTCTTGGATGTAAATGCGGGCGGACGAGCTGATTATTATGAAACCATTCCTGCTTTGTACGGGAACTACATCTATGAAAACGATAAAGTAGAACTCGAAGGCGGCCTACGGGTAGAATATGTACAAGTAAACTATAAAGTAAACCCCAATCACAATACCTATAAAAGTGATGGCTACAACTATACTCAGCCGTTCCCCAATTTACGGCTGGCTTATAAAATCAATGGAAACAATAAAATATCTCTGTTCTATAACCGCCGTGTGGATCGTCCCAATGAGGTAGATATTAGAATTTTCCCTAAATATGATGAACCTGAGTTGATAAAAGTAGGTAACCCTACCCTCAAACCCCAGTTTACTAATTCGCTGGAATTGGGATATAAAAACCTCTGGCTCAAAGGCAATCTATATGTGGCTCTTTATCACCGCATTACTGATGGCACTATTACTCGCATTGCGACCAAAGTACCTAATAGTGTATTACTTTACAACGTTTTTCAGAATATTGGACGTAGTTACAACACGGGGATAGAGGTCGTTTGGCAAGAAGAAATATCAAAAGCGTTGTCATTTAATGTCAGTGCCAATGTGTATAGAAATACAATTGAGGCTTTTTCGGTAAATAACCAATATCCCGCCTCAACTACTTTTACGGGAGTGAAACGTCAAATGACTTCTGGCAATTTAAAACTTAATACTATAGCGCACTTGCTTAAAGGTTATGATTTGCAGTTGACGGGTATTTATTTAGCCCCCGATTTACTGCCACAGGGGCGTATCGAGCAACGCTTTTCGGTGGACTTGGGCATTAAACGCAACGTTCAGAATGGGAAAGGAGAATTGTTTTTCAATGCTACTGATTTATTCAATACTCTAAAAATAAAGAAAACCATCATTGGCACCGACTTTACAATGGAAAGTACTGATTACTATGAAACACAGGTAGTAAGATTAGGCTATAATCGAAAATTTTAAGATAGTTGGAGTGGGTCTGATGGGGCATCTGACCTGTGAAACATTAACGGGTCAGACCTACGGTCAAACCCATGTCGGTCTTCTTAACTATCGGCAGGAAGGCACTACTTAGTAGGATTGCGATAAGTACTCAATCTTCCCGAATCCGTTTTAGGGAGGGGCTCGGTGCGGGTTTCTTTTGGCCCGAGATTACGGAAAGAATTAAAACTGCGGGTAAATAAATAACTCGCCCCGTACGACACGGCATTGGGCGTGCCTGCGTAAGCGGTAAATTGGTTTTGGATGTTACGGTTATACATCCGAAGGCGTTGGCTACCGTCGTCCGTAAGCCAGTATTCAAGCGTCCAGTCCAATAGAAGGCTGGTGGCATCGTATTGGTTTTGACCGTACGACAATCGCCCGTCGCGGGTGATGCGG
>JBGAUP010000024.1:0-32635 GCA_044228585.1 Runella sp.
CAATCTACGGGGACGGGCTATGTAGCAGGCCAAAACAGCCGAAGAACTCAGGCCGTAGCCGAATTATTTGCCAACCCATTGGGCTATACCAATTTGCGCGGTGCCTCTATCAAGTTTGGCGTAGCCAAGGCCGCAAAAAGTACCGAAACAGAAGCCGTAGTACGCGTCAAAGTCTGGAATGCTCGCGGTTTTCAAGGTGGGCCTGGGTCTGAATTGACAACCAAGGAAGTGCCACTCCGTCGCATTCTGGACGATGTTAGAAATAACCGTGCTACTACCGTTGTATTTGACCAAAACATTGATTTATCACGCCAAAACAATTTATCTTTCTTGATTGGGGTGGAGTTTGATTATGTAGCAGGAGATACCATTGCCCTCGCTACTACCCGCGACGGCGAGGCACTCAATGCCACTTCGTGGGAACGCAATGCGAGTGGCAACTGGGACCGATATATTGTTCGTACGGGGCTCAACATTGCTCATGCTATTACGGCCCAAGTAGGCATGAAACCTTCGGTACAGGTACAAGCATCGGCACAATTTATCAATCCTGGCGAAGCTGTCACACTCCAAGCGCGGGGCGCGGGAGTTATCAATTGGTCGCCTTCGGAAGGATTAAGTTCTACCCTTGGGCCACAAGTAACTGCTCGCCCAACGCGAACGCTCACTTACTTGGTGAAAGGTACAGGTACAGATGTATGTATTGACTCGGCCAGTACGACTATTTATGTGCGTAATGTGCAGATATTGGCCAATGAGATTTTGCCCGAAAAAGATTTTACTTTAAGTCCTAACCCTACAGACGGGGTAGTGGAACTTAGTTTTACGAACGCTTTGCGGGGTAAAGTAACCGTACGCTTACGTAGCATTACGGGGGCGGAAGTATGGCGTGGAGAATTTGACAAAAACGCTGATTTATTCCGTCAATCCATCAATGTAAGAACTTACCCAGCAGGGTCTTATTTTATTGATTTACAGTTAGGTGATTTTGTAGATCGAAAGCGATTGGTCAAATTCTAACACCCTTTTCCAATAACTTTTCGTTATGGTCTATTCGTAGAATTTGGGAGTAATTTTAGGAAATTTAATTTTCTGTAGCGACTTTTGTGCATTATATTATATCAATAACCCCATAAGGTTTGCAGGGTATAAATAAACAAGTCCTTATAGGATTTGAGAAAAGGGAGTAAAATCCCTTTTTCAATTTACATATTAAAATATAAACTCGATAGAGAATAAGTACTATGTTAATCCCATTCTCACCCAATGTTAGTGAAGCCGCTCGTAGAGATATTCTCGAACTGCAAAGCAAAATAAGTGTGTTTACATCGGGGGATGTTCCCGAAGAAGCCTTTCGTAAGTTTCGTTTGGCAAGAGGCGTATATGGCCAACGTCAGGCTGGCGTACAAATGATTCGGATTAAACTACCCTACGGACGAATTACGGCCAATCAGTTGGTGCGGATTGCGGATTGTTCGGACAAATATGCCACTGGCAACCTCCACGCTACCACGCGGCAAGACATTCAACTCCACTTTGTAAAACTGGCCGATTCCCCCGCTTTGTGGGCTGATTTAGAAGATGCCAACATCACCTTGCGCGAAGCTTGTGGCAATACCGTTCGTAACGTAACAGCCTCAGCCAGAGCGGGAATTGACCCATTAGAGCCTTTTGATGTTACGCCCATTACGCACGGAATATTTGAATATTTCTTGCGTAACCCCATCTGTCAGGACATGGGTCGTAAGTTTAAAATAGCCGTTTCTTCTTCTGAGAAAGACTCAGCTTATGCTTACATTCACGACGTAGGCTTGATTCCAAGGCTATGTACCGACGAAACTGGCGCACAAATCAAAGGCTTTAAAGTGCTGGTTGGAGGTGGCTTAGGTGCACAGCCGATTTTGGCCCAAACTGCCCATGAATTTTTAGAGGAGTCGTTGGTGATTCCTTTTATTGAAGCCGTGATTCGGGTGTTTGACCGCTACGGCGAGCGTGTACGCCGCCACAAAGCCCGAATGAAATACCTCTTGGCGGATATTGGCCTCGAAGAATTTTTGAAAAGGGTAAACGAGGAAACCAAAGCCTTGAAAAACAAGCGATTGGAGATAAAAAGTTTACCATTTACGGTTGATAGCCAATACGCCTCTATTCGGGAGGGTAGTATAACAAGAGATGAATTGATTGCTCAGGCACAAGATACTACTTATAAAAAATGGCTGGAAACCAACGTTTTTGAACAAAAACAAAAAGGTTGGTACGGAGTTCAATTGCGAGTTTTGTTAGGAGATATGCACTCTTCAACGGCACGAAAATTGGCCGATATTGTTCGTCAATATGCCGCAGATGATATTCGGGTAACCGTAAATCAAGGATATTTACTTCGTTTCATAAAAGCCGAAGATTTAGCCAGTATTTACGAAAAACTGAATGAATTGGGCTTGGCCGAACCTGGTTTTGATACCACTGCCGATATCACCACTTGCCCAGGAACGGATACCTGTAACTTGGCGATTTCGAGCAGCTATGGGATCACGCGGGTACTCGAAAAAATGATGAAAGAAGAGTTTCCTGATATTGTCTATAACAACGACATCAAAATCAAAATTAGCGGCTGCATGAACGGTTGTGGGCAGCATAGTGCCGCAAATATTGGTTTCCACGGAAGTTCTATCAAAAATGGTAAACTCGTACTTCCTGCTATTCAGGTATTGTTAGGTGGAGGCTTCAACGGCGTGGGTGAGGGCACAATGGGAGATAAAGTAATCAAACTTCCTACCAAACGTGGCTACAGCGGCTTTGAGAGCATTGTTACAAGATTATGAGTCCAATGCCTATGAAGGGGAGTATTACAACGATTATTTCTTACGTCAGGGCAACAAATATTTTTATGCTTTGCTTAAGCCATTGGCTGACCTCACTACGGTTACGAGTAGCGACTATGTAGATTGGGACCACGAAGAACCTTTTCAAACTGAAGTCGGCGTAGGAGAATGTGCCAGTGTATTGATTGATTTGGTGGGAACAACCCTTATCGAAGCTCAAGACAAATTAACCTGGGCGCAAGAGGCACTCGACAAAGCCATCTGGGCTGATGGTATTTATCACGCTTATAATGTATTTGTGACAGGAGCAAAGGCATTGTTGGTTGCCAAAGGCGTACCTACTAATACCCAATACGGCATAATACGTGATTTTGACGAGCATTTTGGGGCTGAGTTTGGCTTTGGACAATCGTCAGTCGGTTTTGAACCGACCGACGCCTATCAATCAGAAGGGTCTTTCAAAGAATTAGTATTTAGCATCAATAAAAATGAACCTACCGAAGGTTTTGCTCGATATTTTGTGAGCGAAGCCGCGAAGTTTTTGGCACAAGTAAATGAGATACGTCAAGCACAATTGGTTGAAGATGAAGAACCTGCATTGGCGTTAGTAGAGTTTGGAAAAGATAGTTAAGCAATGAAAGTCACCCTCATAGGAGCTGGGCCAGGCGACCCTGATTTGATAACGCTGAAAGGTATCAAGGCCCTCAAAAGTGCCGATGTCGTACTGCACGATGCACTGGCAAGCACTGATTTGTTGGAGTATTGCAAGCCCAACTGCGTGATTATAAACGTAGGAAAACGCTTTGCCCAGCACAGTTGTAACCAAGATGTTATCAACCACCTGATTGTGGAATATGCCCAACAATACGGCCACGTAGTCAGACTCAAAGGAGGCGACCCTTTTATTTTTGGACGTGGTTATGAAGAATTGGAGTATGCCGAACGCCACGGAATAGAGGTTGAAGTCGTGCCAGGGATTTCGAGTAGTTATGCCGTGCCTGCCTTGGCAGGAATTCCGCTTACGACGCGGGGCATGAGCGAAAGTTTTTGGGTGATTACGGGTACGACCAAAGACCACAATTTGTCAAATGACTTGTCATTGGCAGCACAGTCGTCGGCTACGGTGGTGGTGCTGATGGGAATGCACAAACTTCCCGAAATCGTTGAAACTTTTGCGCAACTTGGAAAGATAGATTTGCCCGTAGCCATTATTCAAAACGGTACTCGTCCCGACGAAAGAATCGTAACGGGTAAAGTAGGCAATATCTTGCAGTTGGCTCAGGCCGAAGGTATTGGTTCGCCTGCCATTATCGTCATCGGGAAAGTAGCGGCTCTGGCCGATAAAGTAAAAGAAATTACTCAATTAGCTGATTATTAACCCACTTTTAATGCAGTACCCAAGCCTCCGTTGAAAGATGGGGGCTTTTTTTTAGAACAAATAGCAACTTTACCGCTGAAAATTGGGTTGATTTTATAGGTACTTTTGTTCAACAAATGTCAATTTGCTTTGAAAACTATCTCCACCGATCCCTACGCTGCGCTGCGTTATCCTGAGTTTGTCAACTTGATTACAGCCAATAGTCTCATTACGGCGGCCATTATGATTCAAGAGGTGGTGATTGGCTATGAACTTTATAAAATGACCCACGACCCGCTTTCGCTCGGATTTATTGGCCTTGCTGAAGCGTTGCCTTATATTTCGCTGGCGTTGTTTGGGGGACATTACGCTGACCGAAAAGACAAAAAAACCATCATGCAAATCAGCCAAAGTGTTGTTTTATTATGTTCTTTGGGGCTAATATGGGTGATGTCTCCTACCACTCGGCATCAGCTTTCACAAACAGCTTTGTTGCTAACAGTGTATGGAATCTTGGCCATTATTGGCTTGGCCAAGGGCTTCTATTCCCCAGCGGCATCGTCGCTCAAAGCTTTTCTAACACCGAGAGAGGTATATTCTAATGCCGCTACTTGGAGTAGTACTTTTTGGCAAGTGGGTGCCATTGCTGGGCCAGGTATTGCAGGTTTTTTGTATGCCTATATCGGGCTTACTAACACGCTTTGGGTAGTGGTAGGGTTATTTGCAATGACCCAGGTAATGCTGGCGATGATTTCTAAGAAACCCATTCCCGTAGTAGAAGATACTGCCACAAGCCTTTGGCAAAGTATCAAAGAAGGAATCAAGTTTGTATTTGAAAGAAAAATTCTATTTTACTCTATCTCACTCGACCTTGCAGCCGTACTTTTTGGCGGAGTGATTGCTATTTTACCCGTATTTGCCGAAGATATTCTCAAAGTAGGGGCCGAAGGGCTGGGTATTATGCGTGCCGCTCCTTCGGTAGGGGCAGTTTTGACCATTTTTATGACGGCTTACTATGCGCCTACCCACAACGCTTGGAGAAATATGCTCATTTCCGTAGCAGGCTTTGGGGTAGCTACTATCGTTTTTGCCATTTCAACCAATTTCTGGCTTTCTGTTTTCATGCTTTTTCTGACAGGTGCCTTCGATGCCATTAGCGTGGTCATTCGTCAAACGATTTTGCAAGTAGTGCCGCCCGACCACATGCGTGGACGGGTGATTTCTGTAAACAGTGTTTTTGTAAGTTCTTCTAACGAGATTGGGGCTTTTGAATCGGGAGTTGCTGCTAAAATTTTTGGGACTGTTCCCTCGGTACTTTTGGGTGGAAGCCTCACCATGGTGATTGTGACTTGGGTATGGCTCAAATCGAAAGATTTGTTTGGCGTAAAACTCACCTAACACAATTCACGTACAAGCATCGTATTTACCAAAGATTTTTTAAACATTTTTTGGAACATTAAGTTACATACCTAATGTTCCAAAAAATCAACTTAGGTGAGTAACAGGCCATCACATATTGTTAGTTCCAAAGTGTCATCCAATCGTTATGGTTTGGAAAAAGAAGATTATTATACCGACACTAACGGATTCTTAGTATTTACCAAAGCATACCATCTCAAGCGCGGTTATTGCTGTAAAAGTGGCTGCCGCCATTGCCCGTATGGGTTTAGAAAAGAGAAAAGCTAATCTACTACAACACTCTTTGCTTTCATAGAAGTGGTTAGTTGCTGGATTAACTTCTTTTGGCCAGGAGCAATTTCCAAGATAGGAAGCGATTCCTCAAAGAGTTGGTAACTCCAGCCCTTTATTTGTAGTTCCTTCGACTTAAGCCGTTTTTCAAATGAATCGGCTTGTTCTTCTCCTGCTTGTTTTTGAGCAATTTGGGCTACTAACAGTAGGTATTCGGCCAATAATTTTTCTTCAGGCTTATACTTAGATTGGTCAAGACCAAACAAATATTCGTAGGCTTTATCAGCTTGGTCATTCATAAAATATACTTCTGCTGCGCTAAGTTGCACCATAGGAGGCTGATTTCGTACATTTTCGTACATACTGATTGCTTTGTCAAAAGCAGCACCGCTTTTACCCGCCGTAGGGCGATATAGTTTGTACCAGACACCCAAACGGCCCCAAATATTTGGAGCAAAAAGTTTATATTCTTCTACCAATAGTTCATGGTCTTTGATAGCCCCCAACGAATCGCCTGAACGCCATTTGGCTTGCCCACGAAAATCAAGTAATGGGGCTACTCCCATAATAAACCGCTGTTTTTGATTATCAGGAATATTTTTCATGATTTGAAAATGCCTGTTCACAGCAGCAGTCAGGCTATCAACCGAACGGCGATATTGGCGCGTAAAAAAATAGAACCGTCCCCACATTTCAGGCATGTATTTTCCTGCCGTCGAGTCAATCTGTTGTACTTGTTTCATGTATTCCACAAAACGCAGCGGGTCAGTATTCATCTTCTTTCCTGCCTGCGCCAAGTAAGCAGCTGCCATTTCTTTGGTTTTGGGAAAGGGTTTTGGAACATCAACCCCCATTTCCTCACCGATAAGTAATCTTTCTTCAAATGAACTATAGTTCATCAAAGCGGGTGGCAATTTGTTATTAAATAAGGCGATTTGTTTGATGCTCTTTGTCTTAAACCAATCCGTAGGAAATTGAGTGAGTTGATTATTCCCCAGTTGTAAGTTCGCAAGTTGGGTATCCTGCCATCCCGTCATGGGAATTGAATCCAATTGGCAATTGCTCAAGTTGAGCATTAGCATAGGTAAACGAAACTGCTGTACAATAGGCCACAGCGTTTTCTCTTCCAAAGAGGTATTACCCGATAAATCAAGTATGGAAAGTTGTGAGCAATTTACCAGAGATGCTGGCAAAGAGCGTACTTGGTTATAGTTTTTAATGGTATATTTTGCCTCAATTCCGAGTTGAGCCTGTTGGCGGTTGACTGAAAGTGGGGCGTCATTATGAACATTGAGATGCTTTAATTGCGGCAATTTTCCGAGTGCGTTAGGCAAGCTGATCAATGCACAATTTCCTATCATCAAGTAACTTAGGCTATCACAATCACCTATCGTTTCGGGAAGTTGGGCGAGTGGGTTATTGGATAGGTTCAGATTCGTAAGACTTTTTAACTTCCCTATCGAATTGGGTAAACTCTTCAATTCATTATTGTTCAATTGGAGGTATTGTAAGCGACTGCACTCCCCTATATTTTTGGGTAACTCTTTAATGTGGTTGGTGTTTGCGTCTAAATGGTTTAATTTTTTCAGCTTCGTCAATGTACTTGGCAAACTACTCAATTGGTTGTTCCCCAAGTAAAGCGTCTTTAGGTCGGGAGAATTGAAGATTTCATCAGGAAGCTCTTCCAACAAGTTCTGCGCTGCATTGATTGTTTGAAGCTTCAACAATTTCCCAACGGATTTCGGTAACTGCTTCAATTGGTTATTATTAACCGTCAAAAACTTCAGCTTGGTCATTTTGGCTAAATCTGGCAACTCGGTAAGACGGTTGCCGCTCATACTTAACGACTCCATTTCAGTCATTTGCTCTATGCCTTTGGGCAACTTGTTATCTAATACACCATAGAGATCTAAGGCATTGAGCTGAGTAGATGCAGAAAAATCTGGTACCGAAGTCAAAGGTTGCTTGCGTAACGAATCCGAATGTAGATTTGACAGGTGCAGTTGTTTTAATTGGGATAGTTTGATAATTTCCGTCTCGGCAAAAGGTGCTAATATGCTATTCCTCAAACGAAATGATTCTAAGTTTTGACAGCGATTGAGGGCCGTTGTCAGTTCATTGAATCCAGAAATCGTACAGTCTTGTAGCGATAAGTCTATAAGCGATACAGGTATATTTTTCAGCTCCTGCGACTTTATCAGGCTATTGTTGACAGAAAACGATTTCAATAAATTCAAATGAGACAAGAAACCCAGATTTACATGGGTTTTTCCTTTTGGCGAATATTTTCCAAAGATTGTTAAATATTCCAACGAATTGAGTTTAGTTACCCAAGAAGGTACATTTGTCTCTGTAAAAATCGTGAGCGATTTGAGGTGTTCGAGCTTAAAGGTTTCCGAATCAGTTTGTTGTAAAGGTACATCCAATTGGAGAGCCGTCAATTGTTTAAGCTCTGGCAGTGCACTCCAAAGAGAGCGTAAATCGGCATTTCTACTAATTTTTACACTGAGCGTTTCGAGGTTTTTCAGATTTTTTAATTCAACAGGTACACTTACTGTATCTTGCAAACCTGCATAAATTTCCAACTTTAAGTATTTTAGAAGAGGCAGTCGCGCCAATTGTTCAAAGGCATAAACCCACTTCGATTTATCTGATTTTGACAGGGTTAAACTCACATCTTCCACCTCTGAAAATTGCTCAAAGGGCATCCCCCAGCTTTTAGAATAATCATTGAGCATCAATGCTCTCACAGGCTTACCAGCTTTCTGATCGGCTTCTGCCATTTCATAAGATCGCCCTCCATATTGAGATAATTTTGCATTGTAGGGGTTTCTCCAACTTTGGGCTTGTAACCCTTGAATACAACTAATAGCAACAAGGAGTACTACATAACAAATCGCCTGTTTCATAACGGATATAAGATTGATTTATAAACTATTTCCTTACTCCACCAACCGCCGCAACTCGTTGAGTTTCAACAAGGCTTCGAGTGGTGATAAAGTGTTGATGTCTAAGGTTTTGAGCTTCGATTTAAGCTCTTCCATTTTGGGGTCTTGTGGTTCGAAAATACTCATTTGGTAATTCACCTTTGGCATTTCTTTTACGGCTTTGGTGGTTTCCTGCTTTTGATGGCTCTTTTCGAGGCTATGCAAAATGTCGTTGGCACGCAGCACAATCTCTTGGGGCATACCTGCCATTTGCGCTACGTGAATCCCAAAACTGTGCTCGCTGCCGCCTTCTTTGAGTTTGCGTAAGAAAATCACTTTGTTGCCCACTTCTTTTACGGCCACGTTGTAGTTTTTGACCCGTGGAAAATCTTCGGCCAATTGATTGAGTTCATGATAGTGTGTGGCAAAAAGTGTTTTGGCGCGATGGCGGGGGTGGTTGTGCAAAAATTCAGCAATACTCCACGCAATACTCACACCGTCGTAAGTACTTGTTCCCCGCCCAATTTCGTCCATCAGTACCAAACTTCTTTCACTCAAATTGTTGAGAATACTTGCGGTTTCGGTCATTTCGACCATGAAGGTACTTTCGCCTCGGCTGAGGTTGTCGGAAGCGCCTACGCGGGTAAAAATCTTGTCCACCAGTCCAATTTCAGCGTCGGTTGCTGGTACGAAGCTACCCATTTGGGCCATGAGTACAATGAGGGCCGTTTGGCGCAGCAAAGCCGATTTCCCCGCCATATTAGGCCCTGTGATGATGATAATTTGTTGGGTTTCATCGTCCAAATACAGGTCGTTAGGAACGTAACTTTCGCCCAGTGGTAGCTGCTGTTCAATCACGGGGTGGCGGCCTTCTTTGATTTTGAGCGATTTGTCGTTGGTGATTTTTGGTTTGTGGTAATTGTTCTTTTTGGCAATGACCGCAAACGACGCCAGTGCGTCGAGCACCGACACAATACGTGCATTTTGCTGCACGGCGGCTACGTAGTCGTTGGCCGTGATAATGAGGTCGTTGAAGATGCGTTGTTCGATAACGAATATTTTCTCCTCAGCACTCAAAATCTTGTCTTCGTATTCTTTCAGTTCGGGTGTGATATAACGTTCGGCATTGACGAGCGTTTGCTTCCGAATCCAGTCGGAAGGTACGCGGTTTTTATGAGCGTTGGTAACTTCGAGGTAATAGCCAAATACTTTATTATAAGCGATTTTGAGCGAGCCAATGCCCGTGCGCTCTATCTCACGGTTCTGAATCTGAATCAAATAATCTTTGCCCGAGAAGGCCAATTCGTGGAGTTTGTCCAACTCGGCATCTATCCCACTCTTAATCATTCCTCCTTGATTGGTCACTACGGGCGGGTCTTCGCGGAGTTCGGTTTCTATTTTTTCGAGCAAAAACTCACAGGCGTTGAGTTGGTCGGCATATTTGCGCAAGGGGTTAAGGGCAGAAGGGGCTACATCCTCTGTAGTCTGCCCTTTGCTCCATATTCTTTGCAGAATTTCTTTGACAGGAGCAACGTGCCCCAGCGACTTTTTGAGCTGTACCATCTCACGCGGATTGATACGCCGCACGGCTACTTTTGAGATAAGTCGCTCTAAATCACCGATTTGCTTGAGGTGTTGCGTAAGTTCTTCCAGCAATTCCTCGTTTTTCAAGAAAAACTCCACGGTTTGCAAACGTTCTTCAATCGGGGTTTTGTCTTTCAGGGGCAACACTAACCATTTCCGTAGCAGTCGCGCACCCATCGGAGTTACGGTTTGATCCAAAATCTGAATCAGTGGTACGCCGCCTTCTTGTTGGGCAAAAACGAGTTCGAGGTTACGAATCGTAAAGCGGTCGAGCCACACGTATTTCTCCTCATCTAAGCGCGTGAGGCGTGTAATATGCTGAATATCTCGGTGTTCGGTATCGGCTAAATAGCGCAAAATGACCCCCGCTGATACAATTCCTTCGATGAGATTTTCTACCCCAAATCCCTTGAGTGAAGTGGTTTTGAAGTGTTTTATTAAGAGTTCATAGCCAAACTCATGCGTGAAAGCCCAGTCTTCAAACGAAAACGTATGAAACTTGTCGCCAAAGTACTCGGTAAATTCTTGGCGGTGTTTTTTGCAGTACAATACTTCCGAAGGAGCAAAACTTTGAAGGAGTTTTTCGATGTAGTCTTTTGAACCTTGGGTAGTCAAAAACTCCCCCGTCGAAACGTCCAAAAAAGCAATGCCAAACACGTTTTGTTTGCCAAAGTGTACGGCTGCCAAATAATTATTCCGTCTGACATCCAGCACATTATCATTAAACGAAACCCCTGGTGTGACGAGTTCAGTTACGCCTCTCCGCACAATTCCTTTGGCTACGGCGGGGTCTTCCAATTGGTCGCAGATAGCTACGCGCTCGCCTGCGCGTACGAGTTTGGGCAAATACGTGTCGAGCGAATGATGAGGAAAACCTGCTAATTCTTCCTGCGAGCCGCCATTGTTGCGTTTGGTAAGAACAATCCCCAAAATCCGACTGGCACGAATGGCATCTTCGCCAAAAGTTTCGTAAAAGTCACCCACCCGAAACAGCAGCATCGCTCCTGGATACTTTGATTTGATTTGATTATACTGACGATTGAGCGGGGTTTCTTTGATTTTGACAGGTTCAGTAGCGTTTTTTGCAGTGCGGGCCATGCGTACAATGAGATTGAAGGATTGACCGCAAAAATAGCTAAAATATCAGGAGAAGTCTTTCTCAAAAATATCTTGTAGAGAAAAAGGAATTTCAAAAGCGGAGGCTAAAATCGTAACTATCGCAAAATCCGCAATTTCGCAAAACTCAGCAACAGCGTTTTCTCCCCCACTACGTCAAAATGAATCACCGCTTTACGGTCGGTGCCGTTCACGTCCATTTTCTTTACGGTGCCTTTTCCAAACTTGGGATGCTCTACCCGATTGCCTTCTTCCAAGGTCGAAGTGTCACTGGGCACAAAGTCGGTGGGAGGATTTGGAATAGAATTGGGTAAGTTGGATGCAGGACGCTGACTATTTGCCAGTGCTCTTGCAGGCGTAGTTTCATTTGGAGTGCTCTCTGGTTTTTTAGCCCATGCCACGGGTTGTTTGCGAATAACGTTCACTGATGATGATTCGACATGGTTACGGGTATCATCGAAACCGCCCGAACGGCGGCCTTTGGGCATGGATAGATAACGTTGATCTACTTCGTACAAAAACCGACTGGGCTCGCACATGTTCAATCGTCCCCAATTGTAGCGGCTTTCGGCATACGAAAACGTCAATTTGGTTTCGGCACGGGTGATGGCCACGTAAAACAAACGGCGTTCTTCTTCTAAATCTTCGCGTTTTTCGAGCATCATTTGGCTGGGAAAAAGCCCCTCTTCCAATCCTACCACATAGACATTTTTAAACTCCAACCCTTTGGCTCCGTGAATGGTCATAAGTGTTACTCGGTCATGGTCGCCATCGTCGTCGGCTTCGTCGGCATTGGTAAGTAACGAAACCGTTTGGAGAAACGAACTCATAGTTTTGTCTTCATTGTCGGGGTTGTCCACAAACTCCTTGATCGCATTCAGCAACTCCTGCACGTTTTCGTACCGACTCAAGCCCTCTACGGTTTTGTCTTCGTAGAGTTCTTTCAAAATCCCCGATGCTTTAGCCACGTGGGAGGCTACGGCATAGGCATCTTTACCTTCTTCAATCAGCAGTTTGAAACTCTTGATAAGCGTAGCAAACCCTTCAATGGGCAACGTAGCCCGTCCCGAAATGTATTTGGTGATGTTGGCAACTACTTCCCACACAGGCACCTGGTTTTCGGCAGCCGTGACGGCTATTTTCGCTACGGTGGTATCGCCAATGCCCCGCTTCGGCAAGTTGATGATGCGTTTGAAGGCTTCCTCATCATTTTGATTCACGACAAAACGCAGGTATGCCAGCAAGTCTTTGATTTCTTTGCGCTGGTAAAACGAAAGTCCACCCACAATGCGGTACTTGATGTTGAGGCGGCGGAGGGCTTCTTCAAACGCCCTTGACTGGGCATTGGTACGGTACAAAATCGCAAAATCGGTATTACGAAGTCCTTTATTGACTTTTTCTTCAAAAATCGCCGTGGCAATCAAACGCCCCTCTTCATTGTCCGAACTCGCCTTTACTACATCAATCATTACGCCTTCTTCATTGGCGGTAAAGACATTTTTCTTCAACTGCGTTTTGTTGCGGGCAATGACGGAGTTGGCGGCATTGACAATGGTTTGGGTAGAACGGTAGTTTTGCTCCAGTTTCACGACCCGTACTTCGGGAAAATCGCGCTCAAAATTGAGGATGTTCTGGATATTGGCCCCACGGAACGCGTAGATACTTTGGGCGTCGTCGCCCACAACGGCGATATTGCGATGAACGGCCGCCAGTTTTTTGGTAATGAGGTATTGCGCTACGTTGGTATCTTGAAACTCATCCACCAAAACGTACTGAAATTTGTGTTGGTATTTGTTGAGAATCTCGGGGAAATCCCGAAACAATACGTTGGTATTGAACAACAAATCGTCGAAATCCATGGCGTTGGCCTGAAAGCAACGCGTACTGTATGCCTTGTACAAGCGTCCGATTTCGGGCAATTTAGCGGCTTCATCATCCGCCCGAAACAGCGGGTTTGCCAAGTAATCATCCGCTGAAATGAGGTTGTTTTTTGCCCCTGAAATACGGTTAAAAACGACGTTGGGCTTATAGGTTTTATCGTCAAGATTTAGCTCTTTTACAATACTCCTAATCAGCGATTTGGAGTCATCAGTATCGTAAATAGAAAAATCGGAAGTATAGCCCAAGTACCGCGCCTCGATGCGTAGTATTTTGGCAAAAACGGCGTGAAAAGTACCCATCCAAATATTGCGGGCCTCATAGCCGACTACTTTTTCGATGCGGTCGCGCATTTCGCCTGCGGCCTTGTTGGTAAAAGTCAACGACAAAATCCGAAAAGGATCTACTCCATTTTCAATCAAATGCGCAATCCGAAAAGTAAGTACACGTGTCTTACCCGAACCCGCTCCTGCAATAATCATCAAAGGCCCCTCGCCGTGCGTGACGGCCTGGGCTTGTGGTTCGTTCAAACCGCTTAGGTAATCTATCATTAATGGAAATTGATTTTCTTAAAACAAAAAACAAAGTTAGTACATAATCGTCAGTCGGTTTTGAACCGACCTACGATTTCGCATTTCAATTACTCATAAAATTGCTTAATAATTTCTGGGCTTATAACTGCATGTGAATTTGCAACAAATTTTTCTGTATCCAATTCCAATAATTGATAGGTCAAAAATTGATGACACAAAGTACCAGCTCGAAGTTTTGCATAATCTCTAAATGAACTAAACTCCCAACTTTCTAATTCAGATACCAGATTAGCCTTTATCGGATTTTGGTGAATGTAATGAAAGCATTGTAAAGGGTAATTTACATCACTGTTTTCTAAGCTTTTAGCTTTTGTTTTTTGCCTAAATAAAGACCCGACTCTACTTTCTTGCTTATTGATAGCTTGCGAATAACTACTCAACAATTGCCTAAAACCCTTTGCTAATTGAGACATTTCATTGTTGCCAATTTTGACTCTCTCCGCTGATTTTTCAGTTACATTAATCAAAAAATGAAAGTGATTGGGCATCAAACAGTAGCATAAAACATCACATTTAGGCAAAACAAACTTGCGAAATAGTCGAAGAAAATAGAGATAATTTTCGGGTTTATAAAAGAGTTTTTCATGATTATTGCCTTGATTATAAACATGATACAGTTGATTAGCAACTAATTGCATTGTATATTGAATGTTAATATTTTTCAAGAAAGGTACACCAAATAAGCGATAGGCGTCGGTCGGTTCAAAACCGACTGACGCCTAAGTTTCTCAACTAATCCGACTCCAGTTGGTTTCTTCTTTGCGAAGTGAGTCAATGTGTGAGCGAATCGGCTCGTTTTTGGGGAGAATCAAGTCGGGGTCTTCCTGAAGAATGGCATCGGCGGCTTCGCGAGCGGCTTTCAGAATAGCCCCGTCTTTGGCCAAATCAGCCAAAAGTAAATCCATGATACCGCTTTGCTGCGTACCCGTCAAGTCGCCTGGGCCACGAAGTTTCAAGTCCACGTCGGCAATGTCGAAACCGTTGTTGGTTTCGCAAAGGGTGTCAATTCGGATACGGGTATCTTTGCTCAATTTTACGTCAGTCATCAAATAACAGTAGCTTTGGTCGGCCCCGCGCCCTACGCGTCCGCGCAACTGATGCAACTGCGAAAGCCCAAACCGCTCGGCACTTTCGATGACCATGACGGAAGCGTTGGGCACGTTTACACCCACTTCTATCACCGTGGTAGCCACCATGATTTGCGTTTCTCCCTTCACAAACCGCTGCATCTCAAAGTCTTTTTCGTAAGGAAACAGCTTACCGTGTACCATACTGACGTGGTATTCGGGAAAAGCCCGTGCGATACTCTCAAAGCCTTCGGTTAGGTTTTTGTAGTCTAACTTTTCTGATTCCTCAATCAACGGATACACCACATATACCTGCCGTCCTTTTCTGATTTCTTCTTTGAGTTTTCCGTTTAAAACCAGCCGTTTTGTCTCGTAAAAATGCTCGGTTTTGATGGGTTTTCGCCCAGCGGGAAGTTCGTCTATCACGCTCAGATCCAAATCTCCGTACAGCGTCATAGCCAATGTACGCGGAATGGGTGTGGCAGTCATCACCAAAATATGTGGACGCCAAAACGGTGTTGCTCGTCAATGATACAGAGTCCCAGATTTTTAAACTGCACAGTATCTTCAAGCAGCGCGTGTGTACCGACGGCGATTTGAATACTTCCATCCAACAACCCTGGTAACACAATCCTACGCCCTTTTTTGGTAGTAGAGCCCGTTAACAATGAGATATTTATCCCCAACGCATCGCAAAAAGGTTTCAACCCACGATAATGCTGGTCGGCAAGGATTTCAGTCGGAGCCATGATACAGGCCTGCGCACCGCTGTCTATGGCCATCAGCATAGCGATAAAAGCCACAATGGTTTTCCCGCTTCCTACGTCTCCTTGCAGGAGGCGGTTCATTTGTTTACCTGTTTTGAAATCGTCATGAATCTCGCGCAAGACTTTCTTTTGGGCATTGGTCAAGTCAAAGGGCAAATGGTTTTGGTAAAAAGTCTTCAGCAGTTCTAAGTTGCTAAACACCTGCCCAGGATATTCGTTTTTTTGAAGGATTTTATTTTTTAGCAACCGTAACTGATTGTAAAACAGCTCCTCAAATTTCAGTCGCCGCATAGCTTGGTTGAGCCAAGCGGTGCTTTCGGGCAAATGAATGTGCCACATGGCATCGGCTTTGGAGAGCAACCGATACTTTTGTACCAATTCTTCGGGCAAGGTTTCTCGAAAATGCGGCATGGCTTGCTCCAACAACGTCCGCATGGTTTTGCTCAAAAAACGACTATCTAAGTGCTTTTTCCGAAGGGTTTCGGTCAGGTTATAAATCGGCTGGAAATACCCACCGTTTTCATTCTCTGGGTTTAGCGTTTCAAGGTCGGGATGACTGAAATTAAAACGCTGACCAAAACGTTGCGGTTTGCCATAAGCGATGTATTCTCCGCCTTCTTTGAGGTGCTTGAGGTGCCAATCAATGCTCTGAAAATACACAAACTCAACCACGCCCGTCCCATCGGTAAACTCAACGGTAAGGCGACGTTTGTGTCCTTCGCCCACCACCACCATGCTCCGAATTCGGCCTTTGAGTTGAGCCGCCGACATGGTTTCGTTCAGTTCATTGATACGCTGAAAAGTGGAGCGGTCTTCGTGGCGAAACGGGTAATATTGGACTAAGTCACCAAAAGTAAAGATTTTTAGTTCTTTATTGAGCGTAGCCGCCCGTGAAGGGCCTACACCTTTCAAAAATTCGATTTTTGTATCAAAAAAATGAGTAGTGGTTCGTTGGCTCATGCAGCAAATAGCGAATTTCCAGTGATACTTTTAATCATCTCTTCCATTATCAATCCGCGCAAACTTAAATCAACATCAAGGGCAGGCCAATGAACCCCTGAAAATCGCAGTTCATAATGAGTTAATGCTTCATCACTTGCGTTTTCTAAAAAAGTATAGGCTGATAAACGCCGACTCAATACAGTACGATTATTCAATATAACCAACATCAAGTCCAGAGGGCGAAAAAAAGCAAGCGCACTAATTCGCAGATTTTGATTGGAAATGAACACATCAATCTCATCTCCTACAATTTCCCCCGAAAAACTTTCCTCTTCCAACAAAGCTAAAGTCGCTTTATTGACCGAAGGTATTGTTCCATTTCTCAATAAACTGCTCATAATGTTCAATAATTATCTCAATAATCTCCCGCATTTCATTCTTTTTGAAACCTCTACAAAAAGTCACTTCTATCTCAGGAACCAATACGACTCGTGCTTCGCTCTCGGCTTTTGTTACGTGAACGTGGATAGGAAGGTGCTCGTTCATGTAGAAAAAGAAGCGATATCCTTTCAATAAAAGTAATGTAGGCATACTCAAAGATACAATAGAATGTTGAAATCAACCAAAAAATGGTTATGAGTTAGACAAAAAATGCTTTAGTTCTAATAAACGCCAAACAACTATGAATCGCCGCGTCCTTCTTCGCCACGCAGCTCTGTTGACGGCCTCTTGCCTGGCTGATAACATAGACGCTTTCAGCATTACCAATAAACGTCGGCATTATCCGCTCGGTGCCTGTGATTGGTCGTTAGGGCGTGCTTGCACTCCTGAGGTGTTTACTTATGCTCAAAAAATAGGACTTGAGGGCGTTCAGCTAAGTTATAATTCTCGAAAAGACGAAACCTACCTGCTGCGTCCCGAAAACCAGCAAGCCATGCAACAGGCTTCTCAAAAATCGGGCGTTAAAATAGCAAGCTTGGCCATCGGGCAATTAAACAGCGTTCCTTTGAAATCAGAACCTAAGACCGTAGAATGGGTTAGTGGAAGTATTGATGCGGCCAAAGCACTGGGAGTGAAAGTGGTACTGCTGGCTTTTTTCTCTAAAGGTGATTTACGAAATGATGATGCTGGCAAGAAAGTAGTCATTGAACGCCTCAAGCAACTTGCCCCTAAAGCCGAAAAACAGGGCGTAATTTTGGCCATAGAATCGTATTTGAGTGCACAAGAACACCTCGAAATCATTGACGCCGTAGGTTCACGCAACGTTCAGGTGTATTACGACCCGCGCAACGCCGCCGATGCTGGCCATGATCCTTACACAGAAATTCCATTGTTGGGCAAAAGAAAACTGATTTGCGAAGTTCACTTGAAAGAAAACGAGTTTTTGCTGGGTCAAGGCTCCATTGATTGGCCACGCATCCGACAACTTTTGGATGACATTCGCTTTAAAGGCTGGACACACCTTGAGGGGGCCATTCCCAAAGGAAAAACAGTGGATGAATCCTACCCGCTCAATATAAGTTACGCGAAAAAAATATTTGGATAGAATGCCAGTCTGACCATAGGTCTGACTCGTTTTCAGCGTCGTTGAACCTTTACACGTCAGACCTACGGTCAGACTTATTTACAAACCTTTAAATCATAAAAAATGAATCGTCGCCAATTTATCGGAACTACTTTAGCAGGAAGCACTTTGTTGCAACATTCTCTCAATGCCAACCCTGTTGCCGCAAATTCACAGAAAATCTTCGTGTTTTCTAAGATGTTTCATTGGATAGAAGACTACTACCAATTAGCCGAAACTATTTCAGGTATTGGTTTTGATGGCTTAGACTTGACGGTTCGCCCTGGAGGCCATGTGCTGCCCGAACGAGTTGAAGAAGATTTACCTAAAGCGGTGGCGGCTTTCAAAAAACATAACCTGGAAATCCCACTCATGGTGACGAGTATTTTGGAAGCTAACCCCCAAACTGAACGAATCCTTAAAACCGCTCAATCGCTCGGTATCAAACACTACCGTATGGGTTGGTACCCTTATGACCTCAAAAAAGATATTCTGTCACAAAGTGTAAGCATCGGACAAAAAATGAAAGCACTGGCGGTGTTGAATGAAAAATACGGTCTTACGGGTCAGTACCAAAATCACACAGGGAACTACTTTGGGGCAGCTATGTGGGATTTACAACAACAACTCCAAGCTATAAAATCATCCTCTCTGGGCTGTCAATACGACATCAATCACGCCACTGCCGAAGCGGGCGGAGCTTGGGAAGTGGGCCTGCACCTCATCGCTCCTCATATCAAATCTATCGCTATCAAGGATTTCTATTGGGCAAAGAAAAACGATAAGTGGGGAAAGCAAGGTTGCCCTTTGGGCGAAGGAACCGTCAATTGGAAAAAATACTTTGAAGTCTGGAAACAATATAACTTCCAAGTCCCTATCACCATGCACTACGAATATCCGTTGGGCGGGGCTGAAAACGGGGCTAAAAAACTAAGTATCAGCAGTGCCGAAATTATCACGGCCATGAAGAAAGATTTGACACTATTTAAACAATGGATGACTGAGGCAAAACTTTAGTTGCCAACTTTGGCAAAGTTCATCAACTTTGCCAAAGTTTATTAAGTTTTCTTCTTATTGTCTTTCATGCAAATACTCATTGACCAACTCGGAAAGCGTTTCAATCGCGAGTGGATTTTTAAAAATCTTAGTGTAGAACTTCAAGGAGGACAAAGCTATACGTTGGTAGGTCCCAACGGCAGCGGCAAGTCCACCCTGCTCCAAGTGATTTCGGGCGTGATGCCGCTTACCGAAGGAAAAATCGTGTATCAATTGGGAAATCAAACCATCGAGGAAGATAAATGGTACAAACAGTTGGTCATTGCAGCCCCTTATTTAGAACTTATTGAAGAATTTACGCTGAGTGAACTCCTCGACTTTCACGCAGGTTTTAAGCCTTTCAAACCCACCATTTCTAAAAAAGAAATCATTGAACACCTCGAACTGTCCTCCTCCCAAGATAAAGCCATCAAGTATTTCTCATCGGGTATGAAACAACGGCTCAAATTGGCGCTCGCGTTTTATTCCAATGTCCCCGTCGTTATGCTCGACGAGCCTACTTCCAACCTCGATGCCAAATGGTCGGCGTGGTACCGTGAAAAAGTGCAACGTTTGTCTCCCCATCAAATTTTACTCATTTGTTCCAACGTACCTGCCGAATACGATTTTTGCGATACCATCATCAATGTGAGTGATTTTAAACCTCACTAAATATCAACGGCTTGCCTTGTATCAAGGTCTGATGGAACATCCAGCCTGTGGGTTTAGAAGCAAGTATAAAAACCTTTTCATAGGCTTTGTTTTGAAAAATATTCCAAACAAACCTATGAACCAAAAAGATATAAAAAACGTCGCTCGCCGTGATTTTTTGAAAGGCAGCGCCGTAGCTGCGGCCAGCTTTATGATTGTGCCGCGTCACGTTTTGGGCAAAGGCTTCGTAGCCCCCAGCGACAAGCTCAACATGGCCGCCGTGGGTTGTGGTGGGAAAGCAGGCGTCAATATTCCGCTGGCTTACAACAACGGTTCTGACAATATTGTAGCTCTCTGCGACGTGGACGACCGCCAAGCGGTAAAATTCCGTAAACAGTTTCCCAATGCGCCTTACTATAAAGATTACCGCAAGCTATTGGAAAAAGAAGCCAAAAATATAGATGCGGTCATTGTCACTACCCCCGACCACATGCACTACGTGATTGCCAATGCTGCCATGCAATTGGGCAAACATATCTATCTCGAAAAACCCCTCACGCACGATATTTGGGAAGCGCGAATGCTAACGCAACTCGCCAAGGAAAAGAAGTTGGTGACCCAAATGGGCAACCAAGGCAGTAGCGGCAAAGGAACCCGCCAAACCGAAGCGATTATTCAATCGGGTATGATTGGCGAAGTACATACGGTAGAAGTTTGGACCGACCGCCCCGTATGGCCACAAGGGGTAAAATCGCCAAGAGACAAAAAAGAAACCATGCCGATTCCTGCCGAAGTGGATTGGGATTTGTGGCTCGGTACTGCCCCTTACCGCGAGTATCACGAAGCTTATATGCCCACCCGTTGGCGTGGCTACTGGGATTTTGGTACAGGGGCTCTCGGCGATATGGGTTGCCACTTCATGGATTTACCCTTTCGTGCCTTAAAATTGGGTTATCCAACCTCCGTAGAATGTTCGGCAAGCTCGGTATATAGCGATTTTTTCCGCGAAGCATTTTTTGAGGACATTGGCCCACAAGCTACCTCCGTTCATCTAAAATTTCCCAATCCAAGTTCTAAGAAATACCCTGAATTAAGCCTTTCGTGGTATGATGGTGGCATTCGTCCCAAAATCCCCGAAGGCTGCGACTACGAAAAAATATTTGCCGACAACGACGGTGGGGTGATGTTTGTCGGAACTAAAGGGGTAGTTGCCAGCGAGCTTTTTGGTGATAATCCCAAACTATTCGTAAAAGGCCAATTGCAAGAGGTAAAATTCCCCGCCCCTACCCGCCCATTGGTGGAAGGCGATACCGCGGGTCACCAACAACAATGGGTAAAAGCCTGCAAAGCGGGCTACGGCACCTACACCAGTTCATCGTTTGCCGAAGCAGGCCCACTGACCGAAATCGTACTGATGGGCAACTTGGCCGTACGCAGCTATTTGTACCGTGAAAATGGCAAATTCACAGGTCGGAAAAAACTGCTTTGGGACGGGCAAAACATGAAAATTACCAACTTCGACCCTGCTAATGCTTTCGTCAAACGGAAATATCGCGAAGGATGGACGTAGTTTGAATTGTCACGCTGAAAGCGTCTATTTTTTTATCAAAAGTGCCAAGACTTACGGAGAGTCTTGGCACTTTTGATTTATAATATGAAAGTATTAACCCTGCTTCTCCACCACCACCTCTTTCACCTGCGCATCCACGGGCTTGACAGTTCGGGCAATGAAGATACTGAGGAAAATAAGCAACATAGCCGCATAACCCACCCAATCGTAATGAAGAAGCTTGCCATCGGGCGTTTTTTGAATGACTAATCCCGCCAAATACACCGCCACCGCCTGCATCAACAACTGTAACGAAGAATTGATGGCCATAAAACTCCCTCGCTGCTGCGGCAGCACCACCGACGACGTCATGGCCTGCGTTGGAATCAGGCGGCCATTGGAGAAAATAAAGAAAATACCTGCCGTACCCAACACAGGAAGTAAGGCATTAGTGTTCATGTTGGTTATCAACCACATCGGCAGCATTGATAATAATGCAAATACCACAAAAACAGAGTATTTCCCCTTTCTATCCGCGATTTTTCCTACCTGCGGCGCCGTAAAGAGCGTTAATGCTCCTCCTACGGCATAAATCAAATAAAGATTACTTTCACTAAAACCTGCGTTGGCGGTCAAGAAAGGGGCAATAAACGGAATAATACTAAAGTGCCCGAGCATGATTACACTCGTCAGTAGCAACGCCCGAAGCTGATTGGGTTCTCGTAAAATGGTCGTAACAGCCCCCAAAGGATGTTGATTGCCTGTATTTCGGTCTTGCAAATGCCCGTCTAAGCGTGGTACGTACAGCCAAATCAAACCGATAACTATGATTCCCAAAACACCAACTACCCAAAAGGGTGCGTGCCAACTAAACTCTGCTGCCAAGTACAGTCCCAACGGCACTCCCACGACGGACGCTACCGAAAAAGCCGTCATGACTACGCCCATGGCCGTAGCGCGGCGCTCGTATTCAAACACGTCGCTCACCGCCGACATTACCTGCGCGCCCAATACCCCACCGAATACGCCCGCCAGTGTACGTGCCGATATCAATAACGAGAAAGTAGGAGCTACGGCACATGCCAATGTTCCTACAACAAAACCCGTGTAAGCAATGAGCATAATTTGCTTTCTCGGAAAGCGGTCAGCAATAAATGCCACCAAAAAACCCGATAACCCCGCGCTAAAGCTATAAGCCGAGACCAAAAGAGCAAACTCTTGGGGCGAAATGTCAAAATATCGCATCAATTGCGGCCCCAGCGGCATCATTATCATAAAATCCATGATGTGCGTGAAGTTCAAGCACGCCAGTACGAAGAGAAGGAGCTTTTCTTTTTGAGACACAATTATTCGTTATTTTCGGAAGGTGTTATCCCCTCTTCCTGTAAAAATTGGGCAATGTTGAAGGTAATTCCGTCTAACACTTCAATGTTTTTGTCCCAGCTCAATATGACAGGTTCTTGGTTGGGGGTAAAAACAAACACTTTTTGGATTTTGGAGAATATCCAGACAATTTTTTCCGTACCAAATTCTATCAATCGCGCCGACTTACGAAATACGTAGTCAAACTCCGTTTCTTTCTGTAAATCTACCTCAATATCTACTTCAATTACTACTTTTGGCGGCACATCGGCATATTTATTACTGACTTTTTCGGGCGTTAATACCGTTTTTTCATAAATGGCAATATCACCTGCCATGTTTTCGCGTTTGGCCAAATGCAAGCCTGCTTCGTTGGTAAGTAAAAAATATTTTTTACGCGTAAGTTTTGAAAACAATAGTCCCACTAAATAAGCAACCAAAATAGATTGTAAGCCACTGCTACCCATAATTTCTTCGGGGGTTTTGAGTCCTTTTACTACGTCTTTGTAACCTTTTCGGTAATAGATTTTGCCACCCCACTGCTCATAAATGAGGGATTTAGGGATTTTGCGCGACGCTCGCGGTACTTTTTGTTGGGAAGCAGTCATAGCCATCCATTTTTATTCTGCAAGCAATTTACTAATTAACGCATTAAAATCTTCGATAAACTGATCGTAGTATTTGCCCGTACCTGGTCCCGAAAATCCTGTATGGATTTCGCGCACTCGGCCTTTTTTGTCAATAAATATTGTGGTGGGATAGCCCGCTACTTTGTTTAATGCTGGCAGCGCTTTACCAGCACTTTCATCGCTTGCCCCTGCCAAAACTAATGGATAGGGTACGCCAAAACGCTTGGCCATAAAGTCAATTTTCGGGCCAGACACTTTTATATCGGGTGAGCGTTCAAACATAAGTCCAATCACCTCTACACCACGCGAAGCATTTTTTTTGTACCAAGGCACCATAAACTTCGTTTCGTCCATACAATTGGGACACCACGAACCCGATATTTGCAATACGACTACTTTTCCTCGGTAGCGTTCGTCTTTCAAAGAGATAATGTTTCCTTTGGTATCAGGAAAAGAAAAATCTAAGGTTTCAAAACCTGGCTTTAAGTAAGTAAGTGCCGTTGGCGGTGGCAAAGCCGCTTTTTCATCGAGGGTAGCGACAAAAGGCTGATAGCCCGCAATCCCTGCCCACATTCCACCGCGAATTTGGCCTTTGGGCAAAATAGCCGCTCGAAACAAATAAACGTGAGAGCCATCATAACACGACATAAAAAGGCTGTCGCCGATGACATCCCCTGCCAAATAGCGATAGTCGCCCGTGGGTGTCAGAAAAGTACCCGCAAGCTTTGCCCCTTTTTGTTCTAAAATCCCAACCGCAAACGAGGAGTCTTTGCGCTCAGGACGTTGAAAATAAGTGGCGTATTTTCCAGACAACTGATGCTTGGTAGGTTGAGGTGTTTTTGTAAAAAGATAAATATCACCTTTATCGGCTTTGAAGGGCATCACCGATACCCAAACACCATTCCGGTTTTTTTTCCAAAAACCTTTCATCTGATTATCCGACACTTTGACCACTAAATCGGAGTCAAAAATCAACATTGGGATGTGGAGTGAGTCTCCTTCAAAATAGGCATCATCTAAGGCCAACCGTTCGGCGCCATTAATCGCAAACACTTCATACTTACCGTTTGTTTTGGGGTTGATTTCCAAACCGAAAGGCAGCTCGTATCCACTACGCTGAAGGGCTGCTCGCCATGTACTTTTAGGAATTGAAGTTTGAGAAAAAACATTGACGAAAACGCCAAAAACAAGCAAAGAAGCAAGAACTTTTTTCATTTAGTTTGTTAAAATGGGTGACTATTTGACTAACAAGCAATTGCTTAGAAAAGTTGAGCCGTCCTCGTTTTATTCTATTTTCTTGTCATTTCATCATTTGTTTAGAACCTTTTAACCCGCAACCTGGTATAGTAAATTGGGTTATTAACTAATTTTATAGCCTCTGTTTTATACAGCTATTTCGATTATCCATCCAAATCCATTTCAATGTTATTCCAAAAATCTATCTATCTTTTTCTTTTAAGTTCCACAGTCAGTTTTTCATTAATGTCGCAGGAAAAAGTAGAACCCATCGGAGGAGCTGCTTACCAAGAAAAGTACCAATATACCATTCGTAAAACCAAAGGAGAGATTAAAATTGACGGAGATTTGTCAGAATCCGCGTGGCAGGGATTGGAGATTTCCAATAAATTTACCCCGCATTGGCCCCAAGACGACGTCCCCCTCAAGCGTGATACCGAAGTACGGATGACCTTCGACGACAAATTTTTGTACGTAGCCGCCGTATGCTATGACACCAATACGCACATCATTCAAAGTCTCAAACGCGACGGAGACTACTGGAGTTCAGATGCCTTTGGGCTTGTTTTAGACCCTATCAACGAGCGTACCAATGGCTTCTTTTTTGGGGTAAGTGCTGCCAATGCTCAGTTTGAAGACCTGCTGGCCTTCCAATCGGACGACATGACAGGTAGCTGGGACAACAAATGGTATTCGCAGACAAAAATTTATCCGACTTACTGGACGGTCGAAATAGCGATACCGTTCAAAACTCTACGCTACAATCCTACCAAAACGAAGTGGGGCGTGAACTTTGGACGTAATGACCTCAAAAATAATCAGTACTCTACTTGGACTTTCATTCCTGTCAATTTCAACGGTTATGATTTGGGCTATACCGCGGCATTGATGTGGGAAACACCCCCTCCACCTGTGAAAGGCAATGCGTCTATTGTACCCTACATTACTGGAGGCACTTCACACGACCACGTGGCAGGAACGCCCACCCAAGGCACATTCAACGGTGGATTAGATGCAAAAATCTCCGTTACGCCTTCTCTCAACTTAGACTTGACCATTAATCCTGATTTTTCACAAGTAGAAGTGGACCGACAAGTGACGAATTTGACACGGTTTAGTATTTTCTTTCCCGAACGTCGTACGTTTTTTCTCGAAAATGCCGATTTATTTGGCAATTATGGAACCCCTTCGTTTCGGCCATTTTTTTCACGAGCGATTGGCCTCGACCAGAATGCCCAACCGCTACCAATCTTAGGAGGTGCGCGTTTGAGTGGCAACTTAGACAAAAACTGGCGGATAGGACTGATGTCTATGCAAACAGCTGCCAAAGGCGAAGACCCTGCGCAAAATTTTACGGCGTTTTCGTTCAACCGAAAAGTACTCAAACGCTCGCTGATAAAAGGATACGCGCTCAATCGCCAAGGATTTATGACAGAACACGAGAGTACCCAAAATCCCATGGCTCAATATGGGCGGAATCAGGGATTGGAGTTTAATTATTCTAATGTCAAAGGAGACTTGAGTTTATGGACGGGGTACCATTGGTCACAAAAACCTACCATTACTTCCGACAATACCGCCAAACAATTGGGGGCTGGGTACTTTGGTCGAACAGTCAGCTTTTTTGCCGATTATTTTGGTATTGGAAGCAACTACCACGCCGACATGGGCTTTATCAATCGCCTCGAAAACCCGACTTACGTCATTGACCGTTTTGGCAAAATCCAGTCAGATACAACTATTCGTATAGGTTTTCATCAGCTATACAGCGAACTCCAGTACAACGTACGCCCCAAAGAAGGAAAAATAAACACCCATGCCTTCGGTGCAGAAAATTTTGGAGTATGGAATCCTAATGGCTCACTCAATGAATACACGCTGGGACTAACGTATGACATTCAGTTTCAGAATGCCAGTGCGTTCGGGCTTCGCCTCGACCACAACGACGTTCGGGCATTGTTTCCGTTTTCGTTTACCAGCAGCAACTATGCGTTACCATCAGGGCGATATGTGTTCAATCAGTTCAATGTTAGTTATGATTCCGACTACCGAAAAAAGTTTTATTTCTCCACTTCCTTACGCATAGGAGGGTTTTACAACGGGACTTTACGGCAATATTCGCTTGAAATGACATACCGTGCCCAGCCGTGGGGGAATTTTTCGATGAATTTTGAGCAAAATGACATCAAACTACCCGAAAGGTATGGCAATGACCGCTTACTGCTTATCAGTCCACGGGTAGAGGTTAATTTTTCGACGAAGCTGTTCTGGACGACTTTCCTCCAGTTCAATACTCAACGCAACAACTTCAATGTTAATAGTCGCTTACAGTGGCGTTATAAGCCGATGTCCGACTTTTTTTTGGTTTATACCGATAATTACTACACCGACCCTTTGTTTCGGAATAAAAATCGTGCGATTGTTTTTAAGCTAAATTACTGGCTAACGCTATAAAAGACATTGAGAGAATAAGTTAATGCTTATAGTGCGCCGACAAATCTTCTTGGGTTTTTGCTACTTCGCCAAAATCGTAGCGATAAATCGGATCTACTTCTGCTCCAGGTAGTATCTCCACAATAGGATTAATAAGTCCCGTATGTAAATCGAACACCCATCCATGCAGATGCGGATACTGCCGCTGATACCAAGACCGCTGCACGATGGTTGTCCGCGAGAGATTTTTCACCTGTTCAATCACGTTCAATTCCACTAAACGGTCAAACCGCTTATTCTCATCCACAATGCCATCAAGTTCGGTACTGTGGTGATGATACACGTCTTTTATATTTCGCAACCATTTGTTAATCAGACCATAATCCTTACTGGTCATGGATGCTTTTACCCCCCCACAGCCATAATGTCCTACTACTAAAATGTGTTTTACTTTCAATACCTCTACCGCGTACTGCAACACACTCAGCATATTGATGTCGGTATGAATCACCAAATTGGCCACATTACGGTGTACAAACAGTTCGCCAGGGGCTGTACCCGTTACTTCATTGGCAGGGACACGGCTGTCGGCGCAACCAATCCAGAGAAATTCTGGTTTTTGATCAGCGGCAAGTTCTTCGAAGTAATTTTCGTCGAGCATGAGCTTTTCAGCCGCCCACGCTTTATTAGCTAATAAGAGTTTTTTGTATGCTTGCATTAGATTTTCGCTTTGTGATTTTACGCCTGGTAATTCCTTTAAACTCTACTTGAATGCCTCTTGCTGGCGCATCTTTTTTGAAGTCTTTGAGTGTTGTGTAAATATCATGGTCTATAAAATATGCCCTTAGGCCATCAATAAATACATGGTCGCCCGCTTGTAAGGAGGCTAATATTTCTTTCAAACGTGCCTTATTTAGAAATGAAACATCTTTTTTGAACCAAATCAAAATAGTTTCTTTGTCGCGTACGACACTTATCGCCGATTGGCTGTTGGTGTACATGACATAACCTATTCCTACTACCAGTCCGATTAGGATTCCAATCAGCAAATCGGTCAAAATGATGGCCACGATGGTAACCATAAAAGGCACAAACTGGTCTTGCCCTTCAAGGTACATTTTTCTAAATACTTCAATCCGAGCCAGCTTATAGCCCACCAACATCAGTAAAGCCGCTAAACAAGCTAATGGAATGTGGTTGAGAATATTCGGAAATACAACAACGGCCAAAAGAATAAGTATTCCGTGAATAAAAGCCGCAAGGCGAGTACGGCTACCACTATAAACATTCACCGATGTTCTTACAATGACGACGGTAAGAGGTAAGGCGCCTATCAATCCTGCCATAAAATTACCAATACCCTGGGCTTTCAACTCTTGATTAGGTGACGAAACGCGACGTTGTCTATCGAGTTTATCCGCCGCTTCTAATCCAAAAAGAGACTCTATACTTGCCACAATTGCCAATGCAAAAGCGGTTAAATATACTTTGGGATTACTCAAAGCCGTAAAAGAAGGAAAATTAAAGGCTGCTGTCACATCTTCCATGTCTCGAATCCTGGGTACGCGCACCATGTGGTCGTTGGATTCACCCAAATATAAACTTGGTAGCAACCAGCGAAACGCTTGATTGATAAGTACCCCCAACACAACCACCGCTAATGCCGCTGGAAATGTTCTGAAAAACCGTCGTCTTTTCTCAGCTTGACGCTCCCACCAAACAATCACTAGCACAAATTCAAACTCCCCCTCGTAGTCGGCATCCCATCCCAAGGCGTGGGGGATTTGTTTCAGAACGATCACAATACCAATGGCTACCAGCATTCCACTAATCACACTCGATGGCACAAAACCACTTAGGCGACCTGCTTTAAACCATCCTAAAAAAAACTGTATTATTCCCGCTAAAACGACCGCTGTCAAAAAATTAGAATAACTACCTAATCCCTGAATAGCGTCAAAAATAACAATGATAAGCCCAGCAGCGGGGCCAGTAATCGCGATTTCTGACCCCGACAAAAGAGAAACAACAACCCCTCCTACAATGCCCGCCAGCAACCCCGAAAAAAGCGGAGCGCCAGACGCCAAAGCAACACCAAGACAAAGTGGTAAAGCAACTAAAAATACAGAAAAACCTGCCGAAAAGTCTTTATTAAAATACTTGAAGGTCATGAGAGTTTGGATTTAGTGGCCTACCATTCCTAATAAATTCGGGGTCGAATATCGTTAAATTAATGACGCAAGTTTGCTACTGTAAACTCAGGATTTTTATCGTCACGAATATACATAACATCATCATAAAACTCCACTTCTCCTGTTTCTATGTTATGCATTGCCCCCACAACCCCAATCTCACCCTGCTCTACCATTTGTTCTAATATAAAGCTACGCTCAATGATGTTTCTCACGTTACGTTTTACATTAATCGTTGAAACATTCTCGACAAATACTTTATTCTTAGAGTTACGACCTTCTTTAGTTTCATTTTCTTGATAAACGGCTGGTTGAAGCTTGGCTAAAAGCTCGGTTAGATTACCCATTTCTACATGGTCGCAGGCTCCTTTTATCGCCCCACATTTGGTGTGTCCTAACACTACAATCAACTTTGAACCAGCTAATTTACAAGCAAACTCCATGCTACCTAAGATGTCGGTGTTAACGATATTCCCAGCAATTCTTACGGAAAAAATATCTCCTAATCCTTGATCAAAAATAAGCTCCGCTGATGTCCTACTGTCTATACAACTGAGTACGATTGCAAATGGCCACTGACCTTCACGGGTATCATTGACTTGCTCTAACAAATTTCGCTGAACTTTTAGATTATGAATAAACCTTTCGTTCCCTTCTTTTAAAATTTGTAACGCCTTCCTTGGCGTTAAGTTCGCCTGTGTTTCTTTTGAATGTGCTTTCATTGGTAAATTTCTTTTTGTTTAATGGCATTAGACATAGTTCAATGTGTGAGTAGTGTACAAATTCTGTTAACACTAATGCCCTACTACTCCCTTAAATTCAGGGATGTCTTTAAGTTCCAACTCAATTCCTCTCAAAATAGCCGTCTCTTTAAAATTATGAATGATTTCGAGTACGTCTAAATCAATATTGTGCGACTTGCTTCCGTCTATGATTACGGTTGAATTTTCGGGTAGTTTATCCAAAGTCAGGGTAATTGCACCCTTGTTAATAAACGTTACATCTTCTACCAATTGAATCGTAATAATTGGTTTATCTTGACTTCCCACTTGTTTGAAATAATAAGCCCGTTTGTAGTTGTTCCGTAGAATAAAAAATATCGAAACTGCCATTCCAATACCAATACCTTTCAACAAATCAGAAAATAAAATAGCCAAAATAGTAATCAAAAACGGCAAAAACTGATCCCAGCCCAATTTATACATAGATTTGAAGAGAGAAACTTTGGCCAGTTTATAGCCTACTACCAACAACACTGCGGCCAAGCAAGCCAAAGGGATTTTGTTCAAAAGTCCAGCAAAAGCTACTACACTAATCAATAAAAAAAGACCGTGGATGAATGCCGACATCTTCGTCCTACCTCCTGAATTGATATTGGCCGAGCTACGCACAATCACCGCCGTGAGTGGCAATCCCCCTAACATACCCGCAATGAGATTTCCTAATCCTTGGGCCAACAACTCCCTGTTGGTGGGGGTATTGCGTTTGTAAGGATCCAGTTTGTCAGTAGCTTCTACACTCAGTAGAGACTCCAAACTTGCTACAATCGCAATCGTTGCTGCCGTGAGATAAACGCTTACATTGGAAATAGCTGCAAAATTAGGCAAGGTAAACTGCCCTATAAACTCTGGGATTGAGTTAGATACGGGCAACTTTACTAAATGATCGCCTTCTAAAGCAAATATTGGATTAATCCCTTTAAACAATTCATTGATCACAACCCCTAAAATAACTACAATCAATGCCCCAGGTACGAATTTGAAAAAGGGAATTTTTTTGAGGACGGGTTTGTCCCACAGTATCAAAATGATTAACGATAGGGCCGAAATGATTACGGCCCCGGGATGAATAAAATTAATGGCATTGATAAGCTCAGAGAATGTATTTTCACCGTCAACTTGAATAAATTCAAAATCTCCCTCACTATCTTTATCATAGCCAAAAGCGTGAGGTATTTGTTTGAAAACCAGTATCAAACCAATGGCTGCCAGCATGCCTTTAATAACACTCGAAGGAAAATAATGACCAATAATACCTGCTTTTAAGAAGCCCAAAATTATCTGAATAATGCCCGCAAGCACCACTGCTAATAAGAAAGTTTCAAATGACCCAAGTTGCTGAATTGAGTTAAAAACTATCACGGTCAAACCAGCAGCAGGGCCACTTACACTCAGTGCCGATCCACTCGCCATAGATACCACAATTCCTCCCACAATCCCCGTGATAATTCCTGAAAATAGCGGTGCACCCGACGCCAAAGCTACCCCCAAACAAAGCGGAAGTGCCACCAAAAACACGACTAATCCCGCAGGTAAGTCATATTTTATATCTTTAAATAATTTTTTCATTTGATTGACAAATTGTTGAAGCCAAGAAGGCAAATAATCAATTGACTGATTATCAATCTACACACCTCAAAATTGTTTATTAATTCAGTAAAAGAAGAAGTATTAATCTGCCATTGATTAATAGCAAACACCCCTACCTGTTGATAGTGGGTAATCATTAAAAAAATCTACAATACGATTTCGGGAGGAGGAATACTAATAGAGGCAAAATACTCGGAAGTATGAACTACATAGGAGAATGTTCTAAGATGGGTGAAGGCAAAATGATTACAAAATGAAGGGTAAGATTCAAGATAAAATTTATCGTCCCATTCAAGGTCTTCCTTATTGGTTTCTTCATCAGTTTCTCCGTCGCAGCCTGATTCTGGACAAGAACACGCTTGCTGTTGTTCTGAAAGAAACGCCTTTTTATTGCCAATTATTAATGGTTTAAAAGCCGCCATAAAACCAATCATGGCACTAAAGAAAACCAATAATAACATCCTATAGTGGCTCACTACTAAACAATAGTTTTAGGTCTGATAATCATCAATTTACACACTTCCTCAGTTTGTTACTTTAAAGTACACCCTTACAATATCTACTTATTCGGTGTCAATACTTGAGACAAACTTACGAAGTTATTGAGCAGAAAATTTCTTTTCTGGTTCATTTATTTCATCTTTTTATTGTATCGCACCTTATTTAGCTACTTATCAATACATCTTTTTGTATTTTGCAATAATAATTATCTAAAACCTAAACCATTTTTCAGATTAAAGTTGTTTAGTTGAATTTCAAGTATCTTTATCATAAAAAAACCTATGAATAAGTTACCTGTGAATGTTTCAGAATCAGATTTTGAGACTTACATTTTACCACACTTGACCCATAAAATTGGTCATAATCGTTTGA
>JBGAUP010000025.1:0-33552 GCA_044228585.1 Runella sp.
CCATTCAATTCGACTTTTTGGTCTTTCGTACCGACAATAAAAATACGCTTCCGTGATTGTGGCAAACCAAACTCGATAGAATCAAAAACACGCCAAGAAACTTGGTATCCTAAATCATTTTCAAGAGTGTGCAAAATTGTTGACAGAGTTCTACCAATTTCATCATTCTTGTTTTCTAAATCGTGCTTAACAAGACCTTCGACATTTTCAAGAATAAAACCATACGGTTTTTTATCTCTTAAAATGCGTTCAATCTCAAAAAACAATGTTCCTCTTGTATCAAGAAAACCTTGTCTTTTTCCACCTGAGCTAAAAGGTTGGCAAGGGAAACCGCCAAGTAAAAAGTCGAAATCAGGAATGAATTCATTTCTAATTTCAAAAATATCACCAGCCAAGAAGTCGTGTTTAAAATTATGCTTCAATGTTTTAACGGCATACGGTTTTATTTCAGAAGTCATTACACATTCTGTTTCAAACCCAAGCCCTTTGAAGACATTTTCAAAACCAAGTCTAATTCCACCCAGACCTGCAAACAAATCAATGAATTTAATTTTTTTACTTTCCATTGCTTGACTTTTTATTATATTTGACACTTGGTTCAGCTGCAATTAACATTGAAGTTTCATACTTTTCAATCTCAATTTTTGAACAGCCAATTACTGAAAGACATTGTATGAAAAAACAGGCACTAAAACTTCCACGACTAATTTTGCTATCAATACTAGCTTTAGTTTCGTGGACACCTATTTCATTCAAGAGAAAAGCCAATTCAGCGTTGGACACGCCACGTTTGACAAGTTCAGATTTAAGAAGTCGTTTGACTCTATCGTTCCAACTGACCATAATTGACAAGTTTGTGTTTGCAATATTAGAGATAAATTATCATATATGAAAAGTATTTAACAAAAATAAAAACACGGCTACTAACAGGCGTTTGGCTCAATAGCGGGTGAGTGAAATGATAAATTGAACATTCTACCTCGCATCAACTTTTGTGGTGTATTGACAGTTTTGTGCCGCTTCGACGGTTCGATCCGAAATCCGCCACTACGCCAAGCACCAAAACGTTATCCCTACCTCTCTACAAGTAAGAACATCACAAAAATCAACCCCATAACCTCGACCCAAAATTTGAAACGTTTCTATGCACATCGAAGTTCTTTCAACCCACAACTGCCAAGCCCTGACCGAACTCGCGTTGGAACTGTGGCCCGATTGCGTATTTGAGGAAGAGTACGAACAGTTTGCAAGGCTGATTGAGTCAGAAAATGACATTTGCTACGTCGTTCGGGAGCAGGAAGAGTACATAGGTTTTGTGCACGTCAGCATTCGGCATGAGTACGTAGAAGGAGCCGACGACCTACCCGTGGCCTACGTGGAGGGAATTTATGTAAAGCCGAGGTATCAAAAGCAGGGCGTTGCCAAACAACTGATGGCGGTTTCGGAAGCGTGGGCTAAGCAAAAAGGACTCACCCAAATGGCGTCTGATACGTCCGTGGGAAATTTGGCAAGTATTGAGTTTCATCAAAAAATGGGGTTTGCCGAGGCCGAGCGTATCGTGTGTTTTATCAAAGACTTGTAGCCCCTCGCGGGTGAGAACACCCGCAAAGGCATAAAAAAAGCTCACGTCAGCAATGGCGTGAGCTTTTTTGTGGGATAAAACCAAGACTATTTTTTAGGAGCCTTGTAGGCAATGCGGTACAGCGTCCCGTTCAAATCGTCAGTTACATAAATCGCGCCGTCGGGGCCTTGGGCGAGGCCCGTGGGGCGGTGTTGTATGGGGCCAGTGGGTTTAGCGAGGTCAGTACCAGCAAAATTGTCGGCAAATATCTCCCATGGACCCGAAGGCTTGCCGTTTTTGAAAGGCACAAAAGCCACCATGTAGCCTTTTTTCAAGACAGGAGATTGACCGTGGAAGGCAATAAACGCGCCGTTGCGGTATTTGGCAGGAAACATTTTACCCGTATAAAATAAAAGTGCGTTCGGGCCAAGGTGTGCTGGGAAATCAGCTACAGGATTAACGGCTTTTTCACCTCCCGTTTTTTTTCCGTCACCGCCATATTCGGGGCAGAGGATTTTTTTCTTTTGGAATGGGTCATAATACACGTACGGCCAACCAGCATCGTCGCCTTCGTGTACTTCGTACATGGTTTCAGCAGGGAGTTTTTCGCTGTCTTGAGGCGTGTAGTACTGCGGAAAAACATCGTGGAATTTGCCCCGCCCGTGCATCAACACAAAGAGTGAGTTGGTGGCTGAGTTCCAATCTAAGCCAACGACATTTTTCAAACCCGTGGCGTAGCGGATACCGTCACCGTATTGTTGATTTAATTGGCTGGTTTTAAAACGCCAAATTCCTCCTACCGAATCCAGCAACGGACACGGCATGATACCGATGTTGGTGCCAGGCTGTTTACAGGTTTCATCGTAAGAACCCACGTTTACATAGACGTATCCGTTGTTGTCCACGGCAATATTTTTGGCTTCGTCGCGGCCTCTGGTCACCAATCCTTTTACAATCTGTTCTGGATTATTGTAATCTATAACCTCCTCTTTATCATTGAGTTTGTAGCGATACACACCCGTGTAGGAAGAGGAGTACAGGTAGCCTCCGCGAATGTACATGCCTGAACCTTTGTAATCGCCAAAACCGATTTTTTCATCAATGACCCCATCACCGTTGGTGTCGCGGAGGCGGAAAATCGCTTTGCCGTCTTTGAGTTTATTGATTTTGACGTAAATGTCACCGCCTTTAGAAACAGCCAAATGCCGTGGCGTTTCTAAATCTTCGGCCAAAATAGTAGCCGTAAAACCCGCAGGAAGTTTAATGTCGGCTGCGGGAGCGACGCCCGTTACCGTTTTTTTAGCATTGGAAGCCGTGGTGTCGTCACTTTTGTACGCGGCTAAACCGCTTACCGTCACCAACGCAGCAGCAACAGAGAGCGTTCTTAGAAATGGATGCATTATCGTAAATTAGGTTGAAGTTAGATTACTTTGATATAAAGCAAGTTGTGGGTGAATTATAACCTCCCTACTTCACCTCCGTAAAAACCAACTTCGGCAACGTCATTGCCTTTTCAATAAGCTGAATTTCAATATTCAAGATGCCTACTTCGGACGCGAGGTCAATTTTTTCGATGTCGTCAGTGGGTTTGTGGTAGTCGTCGTGGCCACCTGTGTGGAAAAACAATACGGGTATTTTCTTCGCATAAAACGAAGCGTGGTCTGCCCCGCCACTTCCCGAACGGTCGGTAAAAAATTTGACACTACCTTTTACATCTTTGAAAATTTCGGGCCAAGTGTCGCTGGTGCCGTAGCCGCCAATGCCTACGCCACGGTCGGGGGCGTAGCGGCCTATCATGTCCATATTGGCCATAAAGTTTATTTTTTCTAACGACAACGTTGGGTTGTTGGCAAAATATCGCGAACCTACTAATCCCAACTCTTCAGCACCGAAAGCGATAAAGAGAAAGTTGTAAGGCTCTTTTACGTCATTTTTTGTAAAATAACGGGCCAACTCCAACAAACCAGCCACGCCAGAGGCGTTGTCGTCGGCACCGTTGTGGATTTTTCCTTGGGGTTCTTTATCCCGCGAACTTCCTTGTGTTCCCATACCCAAGTGGTCGTAATGCGCCCCAATCACAATGGTGTAAGGAGCACCGTTATCCAGAAATCCAATAACGTTGTTGGCTTGGCGAATACTGTCGGGGACCACTATGCGCCGTACTTTGGCAGTAAAAGGTTGCAGAAAACCGTCGGTGCCAAGCGGCGACAAACCCAATTGCTTGTATTGCTTGACAATGTACTTGGCGGCTTTCTTATTTTCTTTACTGCCCGTTCCGCGTCCTTTCATTTTGTCGGACGCGAGGTACTGAATATGTTTCGCGACTCGTTCGGTTGAAGGATGAACGGACTGGCTATACAGGAATGAAGAAACCAGCAAAAGGATGAGTACAAACAAGGATTTCATACCGTAAAAAATGAAAAAAATGGGTGGTTATAAAACAAAAACAGCCCGCAAAGTACGGGCTATTTACCTGTAAAACGATAAAGTGAGCGTTACTTTTTGAAGAAGCCGATCACAAAAAGCACAAGCAAAGCTCCTACTACCGACGTAAGAATGGTACTAATCAATCCAGAACCAAGCGAAACGCCGATTTGTCCAAATACCCAATTGCCCACAAAAGCACCAATAATACCGACAATGATATTGCCAATAATACCAAATCCAAATCCGCGTTTAATTTGGCCAGCTAACCAGCCTGAAATAGCACCTACAATCAGTACATAGATTAAGTTACTCATTTGAATAAGGCGTTTAAGGTTGATAATCAAACAAATGAAGCCATTTTTAAGCTACAAACCAACAAGTTTTTATAAGGCCAATTAATAACCAGTCTTTGTCACTGCTTGGATTTTTTATTTTTCCCTTTCTTCTTTTTCTCTTTTTCGTCGTCTTCGGCGCGGCGTTTCTGCATGGTTTCGGTTCTATCCAACTCCTCTGAGGCGGCGAATGCTTTCCAGTCAAATTTTTCATCAAACGGATCTAACGCTTTCTGCGGATTGAAAACTCGGACGTCAGCGGGTAATGCATTAAAAGGAGTAAAATCAGGCGTATTGGTAAACAAGTCGTTCAGGTCGGTAGCACCCGCGTCGTAGTGATTGAGGTAAGGAATCCCCAAAATATGGGTCGTCTTCCAGTACCACTATCGCCATGTTTTTCCAGTAGGGAGTACGGCTTAAAAACTCTACTACGCGTCCAAGAGCCAAGTCGTTATCGGCCATGTAGCTTTCGGTAAACGGAAAGCCCGCATTAGGACGCTCGCGTGTGCCGTGGTCGTTGGGAAGCATGAGCGTTACCATCGAAGGTAAGCCTCCTTTACTCCATTTTTCGTTGTATTCTTTAAAAAACATATCCGCCCTAAACTGGTCAGGGATAGCCATATTATAAGTCGGAAAAGTTTTGGAAGATTTGTCGTATAGAGGCGCTGGCAAGGGGTAGTTTACCGTATAAAGTTCACCAATGTATTTCATGGTGCTGTCGGAATAAGCCGCCGCCATTTCTACCCCAAAACCAAAGTTGAAAAAATCTTTTTTGTTACGGTCGAGGTGTTCCCACATAGAGCCAGCTTCGTTGTAGTCTTCGGGGTAAATACTCCCTGCCGAGCCATAAAACGACAAATTGCCTGGTGCTTTAGAGTCTTCCTTCAAGCTTCTTCTACCACCATAGGCGGCGGCTGTGCTTGTTTCTACCCATTCATTGGGATACGTACTGACCAACCAACGGTGGCCATCGGCTGATACGTCGGAGTCGCAATAGAAATTATCTGACATGGCAAAACGTCTGGCCAAGGCCGTATGATTGGGCATTACGTCACCTTTTTCCACTTTTTGCGTTCCCTTTCGGTTAGAAAAAGTAACTCCTACGCCATACCGCGCCAGCGCTGCTTCGCCTTTTCCTCCTTGATACTGCCCAAAAACCTCGTCGTAAGTACGATTTTCTTTGGAGATAAACACAATGTGCTTGATGGGTGACTCGTACGCCCCAGGGAAAGGCGGCACGGGGTTCGTGTTTGGAGATTGCTGTCGGGCAATTTCTTTAAACTTAAAGTTATTTTCAACCACCTGTTGCGTCAGTTTAGGCAATTCGCTGTCGGTAGGAATATCCAAAACGGATACTGTTCCTTTCATCAAACCGCCAATATAACTCCCTTCGACCCCCATTTTGAAAGTACTACCGCCGTTGGGGCCGCTGCCGTAACCTTTGGCATTAGAAACAATGAGTTTTTTGCCGTCGGGGCTTACTTTCAATTTTGAGGGAAACCAACCCGTAGGAATGTGTCCCAATAGTTTAAAAGTTGGAATATCCACTACCGCCACGGCATTGATGCCTGCTTCGGCCACGTAGAGGCGTTTTTGGTCGGGCGAGACAGCCACGCCAAACGGAATCACCCCGCGTAGTTTGCCCAAACGTGGGTCTGGTTGTAAAAAAATAGTATTTACTACGGTATCACGCTGCATATCAATGACCGAAATACAATCGTTGTTTCCGTTAGAGACAAACACATAGCGGTCGGTAGCTACTACCGAGTTAGGACTACTTCCTCCCACGGCTGGAAAATCTTCCACCATTTGCCCTACCAAAAATCCCGTTTTAATTTTACTTGATGCTTTCCATTCTGAATTCGACCCTTTTGTAAAACTCCATACCGAAAAGGCTTCGGGCGCATTGGGGTCACCGAGGGCAGGTACACCTTTGGCAGGATCACCGTCGCGCATTTCTTTAGAGCCATACTTAGAAGAAGGCCACTTGTGAGCGGTTTCTTTTAAGTTTTTGGGGTCTAAATCGGTGAAGGGTTTGTACTCAAACACACCCACGTTGGCCACATAAACACGTTGCTCGTTGGGAGAAAGACAAACTCCAAACGGATAACGACCCGTGGGAACGTTTTGGACGATTTGCTGCGAAGCCACGTCAATCACCACCATCCGAAAACCAATCTGGTCAACCACATACAACGTCTTTCCGTCTTTGGTCAGAGCCATATCGCCCAAGTAGCCGTGCGAATAGTCTTGCTGACTGGTTTTTACGGCACAATCAATCGTTCCTTTCTTTTTGCCCGTGTTCAAATCAAACAAAAACACTTTGTTGGTTTGCCCGCCTGCTACATACACCGTCTGATTGTCAGGCGAAATGGCCAAGCCCATAAAGCAGGCTTCCAAAATTCCATTGTCGGTTTTGGCTCCTTCGGGTACCTGACGAACTTCGGGACCTTGGGTAAGTATGTTTTTAATGATTGAAATGGAAAGCGGGTTTGTTCCTGAGTTGGCGGTGACAGCTACGCTTCCATCGGCACTCAGTACCAAGCCATACGGGTGGGGAGCCGTAGTAATCTGCCGACCCAGCGGCGTGATAAATCGGCCATTGGGGATAACCGTTTTACCGTTTTTATCTATTTTGGTGGGCAAATTTCCTGCTGGTGCATCCGAAATCCAGTTTTGAGCCGTAGCCGTAGTGATAATTGAACAACTAAGTGACTGAACAACGCACAGTCCAATCACGAGATGAGAGAGAGATTTCATGGTGAGGGTTGGTTTGATTGACCAAAGATATAAAAACTCCACCAATATCTAAGTTAAGTATTTGTAAACTTTTATACTATTCTTTGAAGAAATACATCACGAGCATTAGAGCGGTGGTATCGCCGATATTGGTAGGTTTGTGGGGCAGGTTGGCGTCAAAAAAGATAGAATCGCCAGTGTTTAACGTATATTTTTGATCACCTACGGCATATTCTACCTGACCACTAATGATGTATTTGTATTCAAAAGCGTTGGTTTTGACCATAAAAGAGCGAGTAGCTTTGGGAGCTAATTCTAAGATAACAATATCCGTGGGCAAATTCTGAATGTTACGAGTCATCACCCGTTTGTATAAAAAACCTTTCGATTGTTCTTTCTCAAAGGGTTGATAATCCTCGTTTCTTTTCACAACTACTTTGCTTGCAGAAGTCTGCTCTACATCGGCAAAAAAATCATTTAAGTCTACCCCCAACGACCGAATAAGATTGATAAGTACCAACAGCGAAGGAATAGTACGGTTGTTCTCAATTTGTGAAATGAGGCCTTTGCTCACTTGTGCTCGGTCGGCAAGCTGCTGAATAGTAATCCCTTTCGATTTGCGATAATCCTTGAGTTTACTGCTAATTTGGATGATTACTTCATTGGGCATGATAATAAGAAAAAAGGGAGAATGAAAATTGAATATACAAGCTTATACGCCCATAGATTCTACTTTATCACTACCATAATTTACTGTTTAGGCTTTGTTTTATTAAAGAATGATTGGCAAACTCAGGAGTCTTAAAGAAGGTATTTACGCTTATTTTACACTTCCAACGGGCTTTTATCCGTTACGCTCAATGATGATATGATTGACTGATAACATTTAACAGAAAACGTCCACCCAATATGGCCGCATTAGCAATTCGTAACGACCAAAGCAAAATCGTTACTATTTCCGTCAAACTTATCTTCTACGGCAACCAAGCCAACGAAGAATTAGCGCAAAAAATCGCTAACGAAATTCGTGAAATGTACCACGAGCCTAAAGCTTCCGTGCTACTTAATGACGAAGCCTACGAAGTGAGACTTAGAATTGATTATGAAGTAGTTAGTATGGAAGAAGCTTTTCTATTAGCCCAAAACAATACCAATTTTCGCTATAATTTTATTCGTCTCGAAGCGCAAAATCACATTACCCGTTCATTTATGGGCTTTGGACTGGGCGACAATGCTGGTCACTGGATTACCTCCGACAATCTGGGCGATTCTACCACTGCTGCCCATGAATTTGGTCACGCACTCGGACTCGACCATCCCCAACAAATTGATTTCCGCGGCTTAGGCAACCCTGGCATCATGGCTCCTCGCGGTACGATTGTAGATGCGCATTTACAATGGAATCCCGCCGTAGCGGCTGGTGAGTATGGCGGCACGCTCAAACCCTTCCATCGCCGCGTTCAGGCTTATGAAATTGAAGCAATTTTTGAAGGTCTTAAATTTGACGGCAACGGCTACGCCGAAATAGGGCATTTGAGTAATGTTCTATTTTCCGAAAATGGCGACCCACTATATTTCGTCTAAGAAATCAGCCCTGCAAGTGTAAAAAATCGGCAAGCCAACTTAACTCTGCATTACACTCAGTTTCCGATAAAAGCCTTTTTCGTCGGCCAACAAATCCTCGTGTGTGCCGCGCTCGATGATTTTTCCGCCGCCCAATACCAATATCTCGTCCGCATGTTGAATCGTACTGAGGCGGTGGGCAATGACAAGGGTAGTGCGGTTTTTCATTAAATTAGTCAGGGCTTCCTGCACCAATTTTTCGGATTCGGTATCCAGGGCCGAAGTAGCTTCGTCCAAAATTAAAATCGGTGGATTTTTCAGAATGGCTCGGGCAATGCTCAAGCGTTGACGTTGCCCACCCGATAGTTTGGTGCCACGGTCGCCAATAACGGTCTGATAACCATCCGTTTGTTCTACAATAAACTGATGCGCATTGGCAATCTTAGCCGCGGCTATTACCTGCTCTTCGGTAGCTTCTGTGCCAAAAGCGATGTTGTTGAAAATCGTGTCGTTAAACAAAATAGACTCCTGCGTTACGATACCCATCAGGTCGCGCAGCGATTTGGTCGTCACCTCGCGCAAGTCAACGCCATCTATCAAAATTTCACCATCCGTTGGGTCATAAAAACGCGGCACCATATCGGCCACCGTTGATTTTCCTCCCCCCGACGAACCCACCAGTGCTACGGTTTTGCCTTTGTGGAGGCTAAACGAGATGTTTTGCAATACAGGAATTCCTTTTTCGTATTCAAAAAAGACCTTTTTAAATTCAATGGCGTGATTGAACGATTTCACCTGTGCCGCATTTGTCGCATCTCGTACTTCAATAGGCGTATCAATCAAACGCATGATTCGCTCACCCGAAGCCACTCCACGCTGAATACCGCTCACGGCGTTGGAAATTTCTTTGGCAGGCCGTAAGACCTGCGAAAAGATGATGATGTACGTCACAAAGGTAGAAGCTGATAGCTCAAAATTGTCGGACAAAACCATGGACCCACCATACAGTAAAATCCCTGCCACTACGGCCACACCCATAAATTCCGACATCGGGGGAGCCATCTCCTGACGAAATACCATACGCAAGAGTGCGTGGCGATAGCCCTGATTTTCGGCCTCAAAACGTTTTTGAATGACCTTCTCTGCATTAAATCCTTTTACTACCCGAATCCCCCCGAAGGTTTCGTCGAGCACGCTGATGATATTACTCAAACGCTGCTGCACTTCCGACGCTGATTCTTTCAATTTTTTGGCCAATGTCCCAATAATGACCCCAGAGAGGGGAATCACGATGAGCGTAAAAAAGGTCAACTTCACCGACATCGCAAACAAAGTCACGAAGTAGAAAATCAGCGTAAACAAATCCTTAAACAAGGCACTAAAGGCACGCCCCAGTGAATTTTCAATCTCTTGGACATCGGTCGTAACCCGCGAAATCAAATCCCCTTTTCGTTCGTTAGAAAAAAACGATAAACTCAGCCGAATGGCGTTATCGAATACGGCTTGCCGAAGCTGCGATACTGTATGGGCCTTGAAGTTTTCGATGATGCGTATGGACAAATACTTAAATACATTGGCGAGTAAAACGCAAAGCATAATAGCCCCGCACACAAATTGTAAGGCCCCAAACTTGCCATATTCTTGAATGGCCTGACCAAAATAGTATTGGAACAAATCCACTAAATATTCGGCCTCAAAGCGAAATTTTGGAAAGATTAATTGTTCGGGAATTTTTGCTTTTCCAAACAAAACATCTAATAAAGGCTGGATGAGTGTAAAATTGAGTACGCCAAACAAGCTACCCAATAAAGAAGTAATAAAGTACGGCCCTACGTATCGGCTCAAAGGACGTGCGTACTGCAAAATGCGCCAATAAATTTTCATGCTGCAAAGGTATTGAAAAAAGATGTTTGCCGAATACCAAATATATTTAGTCAGTTAAACCAAGAATTACAGTAGAAAATAGTTTTTAATATTTTTTAAAATATATTTGTACTTATTATAAACTGTTTCTATCCTTAACGTGAAAACATACGGTCAATTAGCGGCTTATCTACTCAAAAACAGGCTTTTACTGGCTATCGGGCTGGCAGTATCGTGCGTTACCACGGCCTGTTTTCTCAATGGAGGCAGTACCTCTGCCTCATCTATCCCCGATGAGGTGGATTACAACTATCATATTCGCCCAATTCTCTCCGATCGGTGTTTTAAGTGTCACGGCCCTGATGCCAACAAACGCGAAGCCAATCTGCGTCTGGATACAGAAGCTGCCGCGTATGCCGCGCTAAAAGACAATCCTAAATTACATGCCATTGTACCAGGTGACCCTGACAACTCGGCGGTTTGGCTCCGAATCACTACCAAAGATACGGCTGATTTGATGCCTCCTGTGGAGTCAAATCTTAAATTGTCGGAACACGAAATCGCACTTATCGAAAAATGGATTAAACAAGGGGCCAAATACAAACCTCACTGGGCGTTTATTGCCCCAACCTCTCCCAAACTTCCCGAAATAAACAATGAATCTTGGCCTAAAAATGAGATTGACCATTTTACTTTGGCCAAAATGGAAGAGAAAGGACTCGAACCCAACGAGGAAGCCGATAAAGAACGTTTGCTCAAACGTGCCGCACTTGATATCACAGGTTTACCGCCCTCGTTGGATTTGCAGGATAAATTTCTAAAAGACAATTCCGAGAATGCCTATGAGAAAGTGGTAGATGAACTGCTTAAAAGTAAGCATTATGGCGAAAAAATGGCCCTTTCTTGGTTGGATGTAGCCCGTTATGCAGACTCACACGGTTACCAAGATGACGGCCTACGCACCATGTGGCCGTGGCGCGATTGGGTCATTCATGCTTTCAATCAGAACTATAGCTATGATAAATTTTTAACGTGGCAATTAGCTGGAGATTTGTTGGCGAAACAACAAGGAAAAAAAGTGGATGACCCTACGGCCAAAGAAATGCTGCTCGCTACGGGCTTTAATCGTAATCATAAGATAACACAAGAAGGGGGAGTCATTGATGAGGAATACCGCATCGAATACGTCACCGACCGTACCAATACATTTGGGAAAGCATTTTTGGCACTCACTTACGAATGTGCCAAATGCCACGACCATAAGTATGACCCCATTTTACAAAAAGACTATTACAGTGCCTTTGCCTTTTTTAACCAAGTACCCGAAAAAGGACTTTTTGGAACAATTGACGCCAATTTTGCTGACCCTCCAAACATGAAAATTACGACGCAAGACGTCAAAGAAATTTTGAAGTTTGTGAACAAAACCGATACCGCCGCCGTAATGGTGATGGTCATGCAAGACAAAGATACCTTGCGACCTACACACGTGCTGAATCGGGGTAATTATGACCAACCTACTGACGTAGTAGAAGCCAAAATGCCCAATTTTATCATGCCTTTTGATGCGAGAAAATACCCTAAAAATCGCTTGGGTTTAGCTCAATGGATGACTGATGCCAAAAATCCTTTGACGGCACGGGTGTTTGTCAACCGCGTTTGGCAGGAGTTTTTTGGCAGAGGGATTGTCAAAACTGTGGGAGACTTTGGAATGCAAGGGGAGCTTCCTTCTCATCCTCAACTGTTGGATTGGTTGGCGGTAGATTTTCGTACGCATGGTTGGGACATCAAGCGATTAGTAAAACAAATTGTGTTGTCGGCTACTTATCGGCAATCATCGGCTATTACCAAAGAACATTTATCCAAAGATCCTGAAAATATCTTTTTGGCGCGTGCTCCAAGAATGCGCCTAAAAGCCGAACTGGTACGCGATTTAGTATTGGCGAGTAGTGGCTTATTGAACCCAGAAATTGGCGGCCCGAGCGTGAAACCTTATCAACCAAAAGGTTTGTGGGAATCGGCTACTTCTGGGCGAGGAACGCTAAAAAGCTATATCCAAGACCACGGCGATAGCCTTTATCGGAGAGGAATGTACGTGTTTATTAAACGTACCGTACCACCGCCCAATATGCTGATTTTTGACGCCAGCAACCGCGACCAATGCGAAATCCAACGCTCCCGAACCAACACTCCCCTGCAAGCACTCGTGATGCTCAACGACCCCACTACGTTGGAGTCAGCGCGGGTGTTGGCCGAAAAACTAACGCAAGAAAAAACCTCCACAGACGATAAAATCAACAAAGCTTTCCGTCAGATTGTGTGCCGTCAGGCCAAAACCAAGGAGCTGGAGATTATGCGCAGATACTTTGACGAGGAAAAAACAGCAATGGCCAAAGAACCACAAAAAGTCGCGAAGCTTTTGAGTGTAGGCGAAGCTCCTCAAACCCACACTCCCGACCGACCGTCGGTAGCCGCCTTAATGCAAACGATATTGATGGTGTATAATTTGGAAGAAGTACTAATGAAATAGACTATGAACGAATTTTTAGAGAATCGCTTAAATATCAACCGGCGGCATTTTTTGGGTAAAATGACCGCAGGTATTGGCAGTGTAGCGCTGGGTTCATTGCTTGTTCCTGATTTGTTCAAAGGTTCAGATGGCGATTCTGATACGCTGCCGTTGGGGATTCCGCACTTTGCTCCCAAAGCCAAACGAGTCATTTACTTGTTCCAAAATGGTGCACCCTCCCAATACGAAAGTTTTGAGTACAAACCCTTACTCAATAAAATGGCAGGCGAAGAACTGCCCTCGTCTATCCGGATGGGACAACGCCTGACAGGTATGACGGCCAACCAAGCCAAATTTCCGTTGGTTGGTTCGCATTTTAAATTTGCCCAATACGGCCAATCGGGCATGTGGTTTAGTGAATTGTTTCCCAACATTGCCAACCTCGCCGATAACCTCTGCATGATTAAAACCATGAATACCGAGGCTATCAACCACGACCCTGCGCTTACCTTTATGCAAACAGGCGCACAACAGGGCAATCGCCCAAGTATGGGGGCATGGGCAAGCTATGGCTTGGGTAGCGAGAATAAAAACCTACCTGCCTTTTCGGTGCTTTTGTCGCGTGGGAAAGGCAACGGGCAGGGCGTGTATTCTAAACTTTGGTCGAATGGATTTTTGGACTCGACCCACCAAGGGGTGGTGTTTAGCAGTGGTGAAGACCCCATTTTGTACCTAAACGACCCTGCTGGTACCGATAGGTCGGCACGTCGTAAGATGCTGGATAACCTTGCCGAACTCAACAATATGGCTTACGATGATTTTGGCGACCCAGAAATCAAAGCCAAAGTGCAACAGTACGAAATGGCGTACCGAATGCAAACCGCAGTGCCAGAGCTCACTGATTTTAGCAAAGAACCCGACCATATTGTAAAAATGTATGGCCCCGATTGCTTAGTGCCAGGCACTTTTGCGGCCAATTGTCTGCTGGCACGTAAATTGTCGGAGGCAGGGGTGCGATTTGTACAGTTGTATCACCAAGGCTGGGACCAACACGGCAACATGGTGGGCGAAATGCCTCTTCAAGCCAAAGACACCGACCGCGCCTCGGCAGCATTGATTACTGACTTAAAACAACGTGGACTGTTGGATGAAACCCTCGTGATTTGGGGTGGTGAATTTGGCCGAACCAATTATAGTCAAGGAAATGCCACCAAAGACAACTACGGGCGCGACCATCACCCGCGGGCTTACTGTACTTTTATGGCAGGTGGTGGAGTAAAACCAGGTACTGTTTATGGGGAAACCGATGATTTTGGGTATAACATCGTTCGTGATCCTGTACACATCAACGACTTTCATGCTACCGTAATGCACTTGATGGGACTTAACCACGAAAAACTAACTTACAAACACTTAGGTCGTCGCTATCGCTTGACGGATTTGGCAGGAAAGGTGATTTCAGGATTGATGGTGTAAGTGCCTTGAATTGCAGCAGTCGCTCGCGTCCCGCGAGGGACGACTATTGACAGGTCTCTGGCCAAAAGCATTCAGTTTTGAAAGTAAATAGTTTATGATTTGGGCTGGAAGCCTGCTAATAACAGTCACTGGGCAGAGCCAAGCGACTCCCGCAGTTGCTCGCGTCCCGCGAGTGACTACTATTGACAGGTCTCTGGCCCAAAATATTGTTTTGATTATCACTGTTTAGGTCACTCTATCGCAAAATGCGAGCGATAACACACAAATTTAAGAAGTTAAAATGTCAGAGCTGCGTAAAGCAAACGTACCAGAATCCACTTATTTTGTAACACTTACTGTAGTAGGCTGGATGGATGTTTTTACACGAAAAGAATATTCTGACGAAATCATTAAAAACCTAACCTTCTGTCAACAGAAAAAAGACCTTGAAATATTCGAATACGTAATAATGCCAAGTCATATTCACTTGATTTGCCGTCGTAATAAAGGATTGTTAAATGAATTACTACGTGATTTCAAAAGCTACACTGCAAAGCAAATTATACAGCTTATTCGAGATAACCCTGAAGAGAGCCGTAAAGAATGGTTGTTGTATATGTTTCAGTTCTTCGCCAATCGATACGCTCAAAATTCAGAAAATATGTTTTGGCAAAAGACGAATCATCCAATTGAACTATATTCAAACAGGGTTATTCAGCAAAAAATAGATTATATTCATCAAAACCCTGTAAAGGCAGGAATTGTGATAGAACCTTGGTATTATTTGTTTAGTAGTGCCTGCGCTGAATCTCCTTTGAAAGTAAATAGTTTATGATTTGGGCTGGAAGCCTGCTAATAATCGTCACTCGGCAGAGCCAAGCGACTGCGGTATCGTCACTCGCAGAATGCGAGCGACAACTGTATTTTTTTAGACAATTCGACACTCTACCTTCCTAACTCGACACTCCAAAAATGCCTCGTTTTCAAACCCTAACCTCTTATTTGCTCCTTGCCATTCACGCTTTATTGGCATTTTTGTTGATTTTTCAAGACAAAGTAGCCATTCCTGTGTGGTTGCAACCCGTAGGGCGAATGCACCCTATGCTACTGCATTTGCCTATCGGCTTATTGATTTTGGTGGGTGTACTGTGGATATTTAGAAAGGAATTTGAAGGGGCGAATTTTAATAAACTGTTTGGCTTTGTTCTTTCCTTTACAGCCCTGACGGCAGCTCTATCGGCCTTAATGGGCTTTTTTTTGTCACGCGAGGAAGGTTACACCGCCGATTTATTGAATTGGCACAAATACACGGGTGTCAGCCTTAGTTTCTTGGCTTATGGGTTAGTTTTATTATACCAACAATCCATTGCGCGTAAAACTATTTTCAACGCCCTAATGGCAGTTAGTGCAATCGTATTGGTTATCACAGGACACTTTGGGGCAAGCCTTACCCACGGCGAAGGTTACTTGTTCCCCACGAAAAACGGAGATGATGCTCCGCTTACCATCACGGATGATACACCCATTTTTGAGGCGGCGGTAAAGCCCATTTTGAAAGCCAAGTGTTTTCAATGCCACAACGAACACAAAACAAAAGGAGAGTTGTTGATGACCTCGCTTACAGGCTTGCTCAAAGGTGGTAAAAATGGCCCTATTTGGGTGGCAGGTGATGCCCTCAACAGCCACATTATTCAACGAGCAAATTTGCCTTTGGACGATAAAAAACACATGCCACCCAAAGGAAAAGTTCAATTGACACCCCAGGAAATCGGCATCCTAACCGCTTGGATTCAAGGCGGGGCTGATGTCAAGAAGCCACTCAAAGCCTTAGCAGCCAATGACCCGCTAAAAGGATTGTTACAAGCTTTTTTAAATAAACCAGCTTCCCAAACTACACCCTCATACACCTTTGAAGCTGCCTCGGAATCCACCCTTGAGAAACTCAACAACCCTTTCCGAGTCATCTTTCCAATCGCCTATGGTTCTCCTGCATTGCAAGCCGACTTTTTTGTTCGTCAGGCGTATAAGCCCGAACAGTTGGGTGAGCTTTCGGAGATTAAGCAGCAATTAGTTGCGCTGAACTTATCAAATATGCCCATCAAAGATGAGGATTTAAGTACGATTTCGCAGTTGGAGAGCTTGGAAAAACTGAATTTGAATAACTCCGATATCACTGGTAAAACTTTGACAAAGCTTGAAGCGTTATCAAACCTAAAATCACTCTCATTATCGGGTACTAAAGTCACTAAAGAAACAATCCAAAGCTTAGGAAAGCTACCCAATTTGCAAGAAGTCTTTGTCTGGAATACCCCTATTTTGGAAAAGGATTTGACCGAGTTGAAAAACCAATATCCCAAAATTCGCTTTGAATTAGGTTATGTTCCGAAAGAATCCGAAAAAATCAAGTTAAACCCTCCGATGTTGGTCAACGAAAACTTTGTCTTAACTGACCAAACACCCGTTACCTTCAGGCACCCCCTCAATGGCGTTACGATTCGTTACACACTCGACGGGTCTATTCCCGATTCTACCTCTTCAACTGTGTATCAAAAACCTATTTTGCTCAACAACTATACCGTAGTAAAAGCCCGTGCGGTTAAAAATAACTGGTTAGCCAGTGATGTAGTAGAATACACCTTTTTTAAAGGTACCTATCGTCCTCATTTAGTTGAACTCCTGAATGAACCAAACCCTCAATACACAGGTGAAGGAGGCCAAACGCTCATCAATCAGAAAAAAGGGGAAGCCAGCGATTTTAAAAATAAGGCGTGGCTCGGCTACCGCGAAAAACCTTTTGAAGCATTATTCTCTTTCGCTCAACCTGTTCCCCTCAAAACCGTGACCCTCAGCATCGGCAAAAATATAGGAGGCTTTATATTTCCACCTACTTCGGTAGAAATATGGGGAGGTAATAGCAAAGAAAATTTAAAATTATTACAAAAGATTGCCCCCGAGCAACCCACCGAAAACCAGCCTACGCGTATTGAGGTTATCAAAGGAGTACTCAAGGAAAGCAATTATAGTGTTATTAAGATTATTGCAAGACCTGTCACGAAACTTCCTGCTTGGCACGCTGGCAAAGGGCAACCTGGCTGGGTGTTTATAGATGAAGTATTTTTTAATTAGAAAAAAGGAGCAATTTCAGATTTCTTTTGACGAAACCACCCCCGCAATGGTACTGGCATGAGACCTGAAGAAGGTTTCAGTACCGCTGAAACAGACTAATTGAGTAGCTTGATTTTAAGGTGAGAAGAGCCACTTTCTTTCACTTCAAAGACACAATCTTCAAACTTGGGTCCCGAAAATATCGGACGGTAGTTATTACTAAAGCCATACGGTTCTTTGGGATAACCCACAAAATTTTTGTCTAATTTCCAGTTATCATTCATATCGTGATAAAGTGCCAGAGCGTACCGTCCAGGAGGTAAATTCATAACCGTACGTTCTATTTCCCTGCCCGTAACGGCCACCATCTGCCCAAAATCAGGTTTGGTATAAGTACTTCCGAAAGTATTTCCAGCCCGGAAAACCCCAAGCCGAAGTGTTCCCTTAGGGTATTTGATATTGGTTATTTCGATTGTCAGCGAGGTTTCAGAGGAAGATAAAGAAAAAAGGGATAAAACACCCAACAACAAAGATTTCATAAAAACTGTATCTTGAATTCTAATGAGTAATATAAGTTTGTTTTTTATTATTAAGACAACTCAGGCTCTACTTTCCCTCTTTTAAACTTCCAATTATGGTTGTTTATTACTTTCATCCAAGTTTTTATAACCTAAATATAAGATAGAAGGTTTGCAATTACTGACTAAATCCCTATAATTGCGAAATTTAAACTTAACCTTTATGATGAAAGAAAAACCCAATTTATCTTTTTGGCAAATTTGGAACATGAGTTTCGGATTTTTAGGAATTCAATATGGCTTCGGATTACAACAAGCAAATATGAGTCCAATTTTTCGTTACCTTGGCGCTGATGAAGCCTCTATTCCAGGACTTTGGCTTGCTGGACCGCTTACAGGGCTCTTACTTCAACCTATCATTGGGGCAGTATCTGACCGTAGCTGGTCGCCTACTTGGGGCCGACGTCGGCCATTTATCCTTGCAGGAGCACTTTTGGGAAGTATTGCTATGATTTTGATGCCCAATTCTTCGGCAGTTTGGATGGCCGCTGGTTTGATGTGGATGCTTGATGCAGGTCTTAACTCTGCCATGGAGCCTTTCCGCGCCTTTGTGGGGGATATGCTCAACGAAAAACAACGCCCCACGGGTTTTGCAGTGCAATCGTTCATGGTAGGTTTTGGGCAAACCCTGGCCAATTTGATGCCTTATATTTTACCGTTATTGGGTATTTCGATGGCATTATCTGACGATCAGTTAACCAATGGCATTCCCAATTCTGTACGCTATCCTTTTTACATTGGAGCAGCTTCAATTATTTTAGCCGTACTTTGGACAACACGCACTACCAAGGAATATCCCCCAGAAAACGACGATTATAAAAAAGTACACGCTTTTTCGGACGAAGAAAAAAAATCTATTTCATTTTGGCACTTAGCTTTAGCGGTTGGAGGAGCTATTTTAGCGTTTGGTTTTGCTTATTTCTCAGGAGATTTAGCCAACGGTCTTAAATGGGGCTTTGGGGTTTTGATTGGTGGATACTTACTTTTGATGCTTCCTGTCTTTAAAGAAATCTTAGCGCCACTTTCTTCGATGCCTACCGTAATGCGTCAGTTGTGGTGGGTTAAATTTTTTACTTGGTATGGTTTGCCATTGATGTGGCAGTACCTGTCGTTGGCGGCGGCTAAATATGCCTTCAATGCGCCCGATGCTGTTTCAAACCCAACAGGTTTTGAAGAAGGTACTAAATGGGGAGGGCTTTGTTTTGCTATGTTTAGCATTTCCTGCGCGGTGGTTTCATTTTTTATTCCTCGTATTGCTAAAGCCATAGGAAGCAATAGAGGAACCCACGCCCTATTTCTATGTTTGGGCGCCTGCGGCTTTTTTATGACTTTATTTTCAAACGATAAAATGGTTTATTTAGCAGGGATGACCATCATCGGTTTTATGTGGGGTTCTATTATGTCTATGCCCTATTTGATGTTGGCTTCCGCTGTACCCAAAGAACGTATGGGGGTTTATATGGGTATTTTCAACGGATTTATCTGCGTGCCTCAATTCATTGGGATGCTTACTGTACCTCTTTTCTATAAATCATTGTTAGGCGATGATCCTCGCAATGCGCTGGTCTTAGCAGGTGTTTGTATGCTTTTGGCTGCCGCTTCTTGCTTTTTAGTGAAGGAGTCAAAATAGATTTGGCTAACGGTAACTGCTAACGCTGACAGGGTTTTGAACCCTGTCAGCGTTGGTAATCTTTATTTTTTACCAAAATTATACCCCAACGTTACAAAGAAAATCTTTGATGCTGTGTTAGCATAGGGTTTTGTACCACCTTCTGAAAAGTTTGGATTTAAGAAATCATTGAGATAATACTGTACTTTCAAGCCAAAACCACTTTTGGTTTGGAAACCTGCAAACAGGGCTGGCATAAAAGGATTAGAGCGATTGCTAAACCATTCATTAAACTTGTCCACTTTTTCCCCGTTGATAAACGTTTTCTGTTTGAAATTAAGGGCAAAAGCAGCTTCTGCCCCACCATACACGTAAAACTTCCGCAAATCTCCGACTTTAATTCCAACAGGTACGCCTACGGCATAAACCCGTTGCTTGTATTTGAATTCATCTGTTTTTACCACACCTACAATTTTTTCTTCCGTAATCATCCCAATGTTGGTAAGATTCAAACCCGCAAACAACCCCAAGTGATTTCCTAAGTCAACGTTAGCGTTGGTTCCCAGATTAAAAAACATCGTAAAACGCGGAATCGTCGAGATTTCTTCCCCGTTGCGGGTTACTTGTGCAAAAGAAAGCAAACTGGCATTTCCACCTTTGGTATAATACACTTTCGATTGTTTGGCGTCTTGAGAAGCATTATCACTATCTTGAGCAAAAGCGTTCAAACAAGTTAGAATGGCGAGGAAAAAAAATACCTTTTTAAATTGTAAATTGTTTAGTTTAAGAATGAATTTCGTAAGCAAGATGCAGTCTCTGGAATAAATGGTTACTTAGGTTGGGACAAGTGGCCAAAAAAAAGGATAAACGCACAAAAGAGTAAATTAAATGGTCATTAGAGTCCAATAAATCTCTGCTGTCTAAAAATCATTGATTTGTTAGCTTACAGCACCTTTTTCAAGAGTCATTAAGACACTATCTTATTAAAATCCCATAGAAACTTTTTTTGATTTGTGAATTTTAATAAATAGTCCTAACTTTGCAGCCCATTTTGATAGAGAAGTGAAAGCGCTAACACAGTACGACATAGACATTTACGGCTTAAAAGACAAACAGTATGTTTATGATTTTGAGTCGGGGAGTGAGTTTTTTGAGGAACTGGAGCAGGATTTAATCAAGAAAGGTCGTTTTAAGACCCATTTAGTGCTTGATAAATCAGCGACGATGATGATACTTAATTTTCACATCGTAGGAAATGTAGAGTTAGTATGCGACCGTAGCTTAGAAGTGTTTGAAGAACCTTTAGACATCAAAGAGCGTCTGATTTTGAAGTATGGTGACCATGACGAACAACTTGCGGATGACATTGAACTCATTCGCCAAGAAGCTGTTCGTATTAATATTGCCAACCATATTTTCGAGTATATTGCCTTGGCTTTACCCATGAAAAAGCTTCATCCACGTTTCCGCAGCGATGAAGAAGAGGGAGAAGATGAAATTGAAAGTATTTTGATTTATCAAACTCCTGAAGACACACAGCCTGATTCGCTCGAAGAAGAAGACCCGCGTTGGGCTGCTTTAAGAAAGCTAAAAGGTGAAGAATAAGAATTTTTGAAGTATTTTAAATAGCTAACGAACAATAAATTAACGACATAAGGTAATGGCACATCCCAAACGAAGACACTCAAGCACTCGCCGCGATAAGCGCCGTACACACGACGCCCTAACGGGTAAGGCTCTTTCTACTGACCCAACAACGGGGGAAGTTCACGTAATGCACCGCGCCCACGTTTTTGAAGGCAATTTGGTCTATAAAGGCAAAGTCGTAGTAGAAGGCTACACAAAAGCCTAATTCATAAAATATTGTATATGAAAGCATTTCATCTCAACTTATATAGAAAGTTGCGGTGAAATGCTTTTTTAGTATTGGTTATATACTATTTTTACAGCCTCTTACTACCCAATACCTACGCTAACACAGATGAAAATAGGAATAGACGCAATGGGAGGGGATTTTGCCCTCAAAGAATACAACTATGAAGGCTCCCAAATCGAAGTAGTTCATGCCGAAGAAGTGGTTGAGATGGGCGAACACCCTACCAAGGCATTGTCCCAAAAACCACATTCAAGCATTTCAATTGGGTTCAAACTGTTAAAAGAAAAACAGATAGATATTTTCTGCGGCGCAGGCAACACGGGTGCCATGCACGTAGGTGCCCTATTCAGCATCAAGGCCATTGAGGGTATCATCCGCCCTGCTATCGTAGGCTTTGTCCCACAAAAAAAAGGAGGCTATGCCGTAATGCTCGACATCGGTGCCAATGCTGATTGTAAACCTGAAGTACTCGAACAATTTGGCGTAATTGGCTCTATCTTTGCCCAATATACGTTCGGCATTGACCGTCCGCGTGTCGCTTTGATGAATATTGGTGAAGAAGAGCAAAAAGGTTCGGTAGTAGCCCAAGCTGCTCACCAACTCCTCAAAGACAATCCTCGCATTCATTTCATTGGAAATATGGAAGGAAGCGATTTCTTCGACGACAAAGCAGATGTCATCGTCACCGATGGTTTCACTGGAAACGCACTCTTTAAATTAGCCGAATCTTTTTATACAGTAGCCAAAGAACGCGGTATTCAAGATGATTACATTGACAAAATGAACTACGAAGCGGTAGGGGGAAGTTCAATTATTGGTGTGAATGGCAACGTCATGATTGCCCACGGAATATCCTCACCTATCGCTATCAAAAACATGATTACTTGGGCCCGCAAACAGGTCGAAACCCAAGCTTATATTCAGATTGCTAAAGCATTGAGTTAAACCGATGTTATCTTTTCATCGTTATCCGAAAACATAAAACGGAGCTACGAATAGTACAGATAACTAATAACTGATACGAAGTAACAAATGAGTCAAATTCGAGCTGCTATTACGGGGATTCAAGGATATGTACCCGATTACGTATTGACCAACGCCGAGTTGGAGAAAATGGTAGATACCAACGACGAGTGGATCATTGCCCGTACGGGTATCAAAGAACGTCATATACTAAAAGGAGAAGGACTTGGTACCTCCCACATGGCAGCCGAAGCTGTAAAAGGACTTCTTCAAAAGACCCATACAGCAGCCCAAGACATTGACTTGTTGATTTGTGCCACTACTACCCCCGACTACATTTTTCCCAGTACTGCCAACCTTGTATGCGACATGGCAGGCATCAAAAATGTCGGAAGTTTTGATGTACAAGCCGCTTGTTCGGGGTTTATCTATGCCCTAACCATCGGAGCGCAGTTTATCGAAACAGGTAAATACAAAAAAATCATTGTAGTAGGTGCGGATAAAATGTCGGCCATCGTTGACTACACCGATCGCACCACATGCGTGCTGTTTGGTGACGGTGCAGGAGCTGTTTTGCTCGAACCTAACACAGAAGGGTATGGGATCATTGATAGCATCATCAAATCTGACGGTTCAGGGCAGCCTTTCTTACACCAGAAAGCGGGAGGAAGCCGTTATCCACCCACCCACGAAACGATAGATAAACGCTGGCACTACGCCTACCAAGATGGGCCTTCCGTCTTTAAGTTCGCCGTTACTAATATGGCGGATGTAGCAGCAGAGATAATGGAACGAAATCACCTTACTGGCGACGACGTTGCGTGGTTAGTACCGCATCAAGCTAATAAGCGCATTATTTCGGCTACCGCAAATCGTATGAAGGTAGGAATGGACAAAGTGATGCTTAACATACAAAAATACGGCAATACTACTGCGGCTACCATTCCCCTTTGCTTGTGGGATTACGAGTCCCAACTCAAAAAAGGAGACAATCTTATCTTAGCCGCTTTTGGCGGGGGATTCACTTGGGGCTCTGTTTACGTCAAATGGGGCTATTAGAGCATAATGTATTCCACAGTTCACAAAAATTAATTTTTATAATAATGCTGTTTTTAAAACAGTTAACAATTAACTGACAACGATTCAGAACACAATGGCAACAACCGCAGACATCCGTAATGGATTAGTAATTAACTTCAACAACGACCTATTTCAAATCATTGACTTTCAACACGTTAAACCTGGAAAAGGGGCTGCTTTTGTACGTACCAAAATTAAGAGCCTTACCAGTGGTAAAGTATTGGACAATACCTTCAACTCAGGAGTAGCGATTTATCCTGTTCGCGTAGAACGCCGTGAGTTTCAGTTCTTATACAAAGATGAAGCGGGCTTCAATTTCATGGATACCCAAAATTTTGAACAAATCTCCATTGATGAAAAATTAGTGGATGCTGCTGATTTGATGAAAGAAGGTCAATTAGTAGAAATTTTATTGAATACAGAAAACGATGCCCCACTGACGTGTGAGCTTCCCGATGTAGTCGAACTCGAAGTAGTTTATGCCGAACCTGGCATCAAAGGCGATACGGCCAATAACCCACGCAAAGCCGTAGAAGTTGAAACAGGAGCACGTATCATGGTTCCTATGTTTATCGAACAAGGCGATAAATTACGCATCAAAACCGCCACGAAGGAGTACGTAGAAAGAGTGAAATAAGCTGTTCCTTACAGATTCTGTGGTTGTTATTGACTACTATCAAAACCAAAGAATCGTTGAAGTAAAAACCACAGAATCCAAAAGAACCTAACTTAAAAAACTATGGAAATCAAAGACATTCAAAAATTACTTGACTTCATTGCTCATTCCAGTTTAGACGAGGTCAATATTGAGACAGGGGAATTCAAAGTGAGTGTGTAAAACGCAACGCCGTTTATCCCTGTTGTGACTACTGCTCCTGCACCAGTAGCGGTAGCTGCTCCCGTAGCAGCAGCGCCCATCCCCGTAGCTCCCGCTCCAGTAGCAGCTGCTCCTGCCCCCAAAGCCGATGATTCTAAGTTCCTTACCATTAAATCACCCATGATTGTAACCTTTTATCGTTCTGCTGGACCAGACAAACCTTCTTTCGTAGAAATAGGAGATGAAGTAACATCGGGGAAAGTGGTGTGTATTGTCGAAGCCATGAAGCTTTTCAACGAAATTGAGTCTGAAATTTCGGGACGTATCGTTAAAGTACTCGTTGAAAACGCTACGCCTGTCGAATACGACCAGCCGTTGTTTTTGGTAGAACCTATTTAGTAGTAGGCAGTAATCCCGGTTTACAGTGGCGGGGCTGCCTAAGCGGTAGTAAAACAGCCAAGTTGCATTGCCAAGTAACGAAGACTAACTGTAAACTAAAGACTGTAAACGGCTTTGTTGCAACGGAGGAATAATATAAGAAAAAAGGGGTTGTTAGGTTAGCTTTGTAGCGACAAAACTATAAAAGCAAATGGAAACCACTCAGCTAACAACCCCAAGCAAAGATAGCTATAAATTAAAAAACTGGAAATCCTACAATGAATCCTTGTGTAATCGAGGTCGTCTTACGCTTTGGATAGAGGATTCAGTAATGCGTTCTTGGCGAGCTATTAATCCAAAGAAGAAAGTGGTAGGACAGCAGACCTATCCTGATAGTGTGATATTGTGTTGCTTAATTTTAGGGATTCAATACCATCAACCCTTACGTCAAACTACTGGTTTTGTAGGTAGCTTACTACAATTAATGGACAAAGGGTCTTATGCTATTCCTGATTACAGTACGCTTTGCCGCCGTCAAAATAGTCTTCCTGTGGCTTTAACACAACGCTGGGAAAAAGGTGAAAATATTCATATTGCTATTGATTCGACAGGTCTAAAAGTGTACGGAGAGGGTGAATGGAAAGTTAGAAAACACGGTGTATCTAAACGCAGAACATGGCGTAAATTACACATTGGAATAGATGTCAATACGCAAGAAATCATAAGCGTATCTTTAACTGGCAATGATGAAGATGATGCTGCAATAGCTCAAAAGATGATTGAAGGTAAAACTAAACAAATCAAGAGTTTTCGAGGCGATGGAGCATATGATGATTTCAGTTTACGAGAAAAATTAGGGGCATCTATTGCGCAAATTATTCCACCACCCAAAGATGCGATTATTCATCATGGAACAAAGAAAAAACCACTACCAGATTATCTAATTCAACGAAATAAAGCAGTAGAATACATCCAGAAAATTGGAAGGAAAGAATGGAAAATTGGGAGTGGGTATCACAAACGGAGTCTAAATGAAACCGTCATGTTTAGATACAAAATAAGTTTCGGAACAGAAATGACTAACAGGAAAATTGAACATCAAAAAACCGAAGTAAACATAAAATGCCACATCTTAAATACCTATCGAAGGCAAGGAATGCCTGTCGCATATAAGGCGGCATAAAATAACCTCGCAAGTAGCGAGGCTCTAAAATATATCACCGTTGCAACAAAGCCACTGTAAACTGTAAACTAAAAAACTATGTTCAAAAAAATACTTATTGCTAATCGCGGTGAAATCGCATTACGGATTATCCGTACTTGCCGCGAAATGGGCATTCAAACGGTAGCTGTTTACTCCACTGCCGACCGTGATAGCTTACACGTTCGGTTTGCCGACGAAGCAGTGTGTATTGTGCCCTCCTCCCAGCCGCCAATCTTACTTGAGCATTCCTAATATCATCTCCGCTGCCGAAATTACCAACGCCGACGCCATTCACCCTGGTTACGGATTTTTGTCCGAGAATGCTGAGTTCTCACGGATTTGTGCTGAATATGGCATCAAATTCATTGGGGCTACTGCCGAACAAATCAACTTTATGGGTGATAAAGCTACGGCCAAAGCTACCATGAAAGCAGCGGGTGTACCCGTTATCCCAGGTTCAGAAGGCTTGCTCGAATCAGTAGAAGAAGGCAAAGAATTGGCCAAAGGAATTGGCTATCCTGTCATTGTGAAAGCTACAGCAGGTGGTGGCGGGCGCGGAATGCGTATTATCAAAGATGAAAGCGAGTTTCAAAAAGCCTGGGATGATGCCAAAATGGAATCAGGGGCTGCTTTTGGGAATGATGGCCTTTACCTTGAAAAATTCGTTGAAGAGCCCCGCCACATTGAAATCCAAGTGGTAGGCGATCAATATGGGAAAGTATGCCATTTGTCCGAAAGAGATTGTTCGATTCAGCGTCGTCACCAAAAATTAGTGGAAGAAACCCCTTCCCCCGTTGTAACTCCCGAACTCCGCGAGCGCATGGGACAAGCCGCCATCAAGGGAGCATCGGCGATTGCCTACGAAGGTGCGGGAACAATTGAGGCGTTATGGACAAATACGGAGAATTCTATTTTATGGAAATGAATACCCGTATTCAGGTAGAACATCCTATTACAGAAGAAGTTACCAACTTTGACCTTATCAAAGAACAAATCAAAGTAGCGGCGGGTGAGCCTATTTCGGGGCAAAACTATACACCTCAACTCTTTGCCATGGAGTGTCGTATCAACGCCGAAGACCCTGCTAACGGCTTCCGCCCGAGCCCAGGAAAGATTACTCAATTGCACTTTCCGGGTGGTCACGGAGTACGAATTGACAGCCACGTGTATGCTGGATACACGATTCCTCCTAACTATGATTCTATGATTGCGAAGGTCATCGTAACTGGACAATCACGGGCAGAGGTAACGACCCGGATGAAACGAGCTTTACAGGAGTTTGTGATTGAAGGTATCAAAACCACGATTCCTTTTCACATTCGTTTGATGGACGATGCTGGTTTTCAATCAGGAATGTTTACCACTAAATATTTAGAATCTTTTGATTTTAGTGGTTTATAAAATCAATTGTTTAGTACCATAAACCAACAAAAAAGCGAGCCTAAAAACTCGCTTTTTTGTTGATAATATTTTTATTTTATAAAGTAGCAGCCAACCAATTTGCTACTTTCGTGCGAGCAGCGGCTTTGGCTACTGCATCATCTCCCGTATTTTTTTCATCAAATGAGTGGTTAGCATTTGAGTATGTTACCATCTCAATAGTTGAACCTGCTCCATTTAATTTGGCCCGGTCAAACTGTACTTGAGTAGCAGGAAGTAAATCGTCATTGCTTCCAATCAAAATCAATAAGGGAGCATAATTTACGTATTTACCTTTAGTTGCGTCAGATGTACTACCAAAATAGCTATAAAAACCTCCTCCAGGGTAATAGGCTATCGCGGTTTTGAAACCACCTTGAGCGGGTCTTGCCACAGGAGCAGCTACATTATAGGTTTTGCTTTGATACCATACAGTCCATTGGCTCTTAGTCACTACATCGGTATTGACCATAGCTGCCATGGTTGTTGAGCCACCGTGCGAAAAGCCCATTAAGCCAATGCGATTTCCTTGAATGTAAGGCAAACTACGCAAGTAAGCAAGGCCTGCATAAGCATCGTAGGTACGTTCGTAAGCAGGTGAGCAAATCGCATCATTAAGGGGAGTACGACCGCAAAACTCTACAATAGGCTGACCATTTTCGAGGCGATTGGTATAACTATCAATAAACAGAGCGGCAATTTTCTTACCCATAAAATCACTTGCCCATTCGTTGAAATTATTTTTCATAACGTTAGCTGCTACGTTGTCATTCGATCATTATCCCGCCGCATCCGTGCATCACTACCATTGCAGGAATTTGCTCGCCGGGCGGGGACATACAATTTAGGAGAGTCAGTCCTTTTGCATTTTGAAAGCTAACGTTGAAAACTGTATCAACAGAAGCCGTGGTAATGGACTCTGTCGCCAAACGGACGCTTTTGAATGATTGCGAAGCAGTAGGTTGCACCTCCACCATTTGCTGCTCTTGGCGCCTTTAACAAACAAACGAAGCACCCAAAAGGGCGGTAAATAAGGCATTTTTAACACCTACGGTAAACATTGAGAGAGAAACTGTACTTTTTTTCATGACTTTTGTGTTTTAAATTTTGACGGTGCAAAGTTGGAACACAAGCAAAAACCTTGAAAAACATTCTGACTCAACAGTAGATTTTACGAGAGTAAAACGTCTTAAAACCCAAGCGAAGCGTTTTAAATACGTTAGTCAAAGAACTGATAATATACCAGGACTAAAGCCGAAACTGTCATTAATACAAAGGTCAATAGGCCAAACAAATTACTCCATTTTCCATTGGTATATTTGCCCATAATTGATTTTTGGTTGCAGATGTGTAGAATAAGGCCAATCAAGACGGGAGCTGTGAGACCGTACAAAACTGCCGCGAATATCAATCCTTGGACAGGGCTTATTCCAGCAAAATTCATTAATAATCCAATGACAAGCGAAACAATCATGGCAAGATAAAACCCGGCCCTTATGAAATTTTTATTAAGCCCTTCTTCCCAACCAAACGTTTCGGACATCATAACTTAGCGCACCAGCCAATACAGGAATGGCCAAAAAACCCGTCCCCAAAACTCCTACTGCAAAAAGCGTATATGCCAAACTTCCTGCTAATGGCTGTAGTGCCTTTGCGGCTTCTTCTACCGTATTGATATTGTGGATACCTGCATTGAACAATACAGTACCTGAGGTAAGAATGATAAAGAAAAAAACAAGGGTTGTAAAAAACATTCCTCCTTTTACATCCATTTCCATATCATCAATGATTTTTTTATCCACCATAATTCTTTTCCCCTGCCCCTCCTCTACTTCCATGGAAGTTTGCCAGAAAAATAAGTAAGGAGATATCGTCGTTCCCAAAATTCCTACCAGCATCATAAAAAAATCTTTGTCGTAGATAATTTTTGGAACAAAAGCATTTTTCAGTACCCAAATCCAATCGGTCTTTATAATGAAGGGAATTAAAATATAACTAAATAGCGTGAGACACAGCCATTTCAAAACAGCCGCTATTTTACGATACGACCAAAAGATGATGGAATACATCAATAAAATAGTGAAGGTAATCGAGAATATGAAGCCTGGAATAGAAGGAAAAATAAGTTTACCAACTGCTCCCATTCCTGCTATATTACCCAATATTCGACCAAAAACAATGGATGGAAAACTAATTGCTAATATGAGATAGAGAATGTATTTTGGGTAGTATTGCTTAATCGTTGCGGTCAATCCTTGTTTGGTTACAATCCCAATTCTGGCACACATTTCTTGAATAACTACCATTAAAGGATAAGTAAAAATAGCCGTCCATAGTAGTTGATAACCGTATTTTGCTCCTGCTTGTGAATAGGTGGCGATGCCCGATGGGTCGTCATCACTTGCACCTGTTACTAATCCTGGACCTAATTTTTTCGAAAACTGTCTAATTTTCGTAGTTAATCTATGCTTCATTTGGCTAATTCAATTCCTCTATACTATCAATAAAATAACAATGTTCGTGGCGTTTCATTCCAATTTTCGGGTAATAACCTACTGCTTTAGGAGCTGAAAGTAAAATGAGTTTGGCTTGAAGTGCTGCCAGCTTTAATCTGTCGAATCAACTCTACATTAATACCATTTTTTTGGTATATTCGTCCACTGCTAAATCTGACAGATAAGTACAATAGACAAAATCGGTGATGGCACGTGACACGCCCACTATTTCGCCATCAGCACGAGCTGTAATAATTAGATTTGCATTTTTAAGCATCGCCGCGAGCCGTTCGGTATCTTCTACGCGGCGGCGTTGGCCAAGGTCGAATTTTCGAGTACAACTCTAAAATCTTCGACGGAGAGGTTATTTTCTATTTGGTAGATGATGGATGCCGCCACTTCGAGCAAGGGAATAGATTTTACTAAAATAACATTTTGCCAAAATACAATTTTCTAAGCATTTTTCACAAAATACCACAATACGGGTAGGTTGAAAAATAAAATCTATTTCAAATTAGCAAATCAATACGAAAGGTGAATAAAACCATTTTTTTAGACCGATACGCAGATTAGATTTGGTAAATTAATATAGTAACTATTCCATTTTAACCTTTTCATCGTTCTTCTTTTATGGCTGCTACCCTCAAATGTCCCAAATGCGACAGTTTAGAAACCGTCAAAAACGGAATCATTAAAGACCGACAAAGATTTCGCTGCAAGAAGTGTGATTATAATTTTACCGTTGACAAACTCGGTAAAGGTATTAGTTCCTATTACGTCATTAAAGCGTTACAGCTATACATAGAAGGAGTAAGTTTCCGAGAAATAGAGCGGCTGTTGGGCGTAAGCCACGTATCGGTAATGAACTGGGTCAAGAAATACCAAATTAAAATGCCCGAGCGAATCACGCATCATGCCACCTACAAAGTCATGAGTCATAAAGAGTTGGCAGAGTTTTATGCTGACCGTAAAAATTTGGAAGGTACGGGCATGATTGTGACCGAATTGGGCGATAAATTTATGATGATAAAGTGGGAACGATTTAAAGATTAAACTCAACTCTTCCCTTGAAAAATTAGGCTGAAACGCAAAGTTTCAGCCTAATTTTTTGTGGTCTCAAGCACTTTATTGCTAATATGATATACTTTTGCTAAATTGATATAGCTGTTTTCTTACCCCAAAAAGTACTATTAAAGTACTATTCTCATCATATTGTCACTTACATTTCTGCCAAAAGTGGCATATATTATTTGGCTTAAAACCCCCAAAACCGCATTTTATTAAGATTCTCACTTCAATTACCCTACAAAATTAGGGTAAGGAGCGTGAATCGTATGGTATTTCTATATTAAATAACCATAGCTATATCAATATATTTTTAATTATTGGATTTTATGGTGTTTTGAATCGTGATTCTTGCTCGAAGGCCTTCCAGTCGCGTATCCCCATTCTAAAACCAAAGACATTAACCTTCCTCATAACCAAGATGAAAAAAGTAATTCTAACGTTGACTTTCTTAACAGGCTGCTCATTGGTGGGCAGTCAATTACGGGCAGTCGGAGGTTCACCGACTATGGCGCAGGGATGAAATTCAATATGAATCCCGACGGTAGTAAATACGTACGTTTACTTACTTGGAGTCAAATATGGGCTCGTTCTGTACAGAACAATCCTGGTACACTCATCGGCAGTACACCAAGACAAAACCTTTGATGTTGGTGGACTGGCGGATGTTGGCCTACGCTCCAGATCAATTCGCGATTTATGGTATTGGCTCACCTCGGAATCAACAATCTCGTTTCTGAATGGTGGAGCTGCAGGTACTTCGGGAACAGGTGGCTGCGAATAGGAAAAAAACCGGGACTGTTTTTCCATGATTTTTTGGAGCGAATATACCCTTATTCCAGCCATCAATCCAGAAACCAAAAAACCCAATAAGTTTACCATGAACATTGGGGCAGGCTTACACTACCTAATGGGCATCTCCAGAATGCGTATGCTCCGGTACACTCAATTATTTGGTTGTTGATGCGCCCGTTTTCAACTGGGCACTTATTGAAAATAGCGACCAGTTTGCCTGACAGTACGGGATATTTGCCAAGGAAAAGCAGGCAAGTTTGAGTATCGTTTGGCGCTTAATAAGCCCTTGCCACCAATGGAGCCGACAGAAGGCGTAGCCATTGAAAACAACGGACAAAGTAAAACCGCTCTTGCTGGATATTTGAGTATGAGTTTTTTGACCGTGAGTCCAATGTCCTCCCCTTTTAAAAAGTGGGTACGTATGTAGGCACAAAAAAGGTATTTAATGTTGGTGCTGGGTTTATTCTCAAAAGGAATAAGCCAGAGTTTGAAAAATGGAATTGCCCAAAAACACAACATCAACTTGTTTGCTATTGATGCATTTTTGGACATGCCCATCGGTAAAAAAGAAAAAAATGCGGCTCTTACCATGTACAGTGGCTATTTTAATTACAACTTTGGTCCCAATTACCTCCGCAACATCGGCATTATGAATATTGGTACGCTCGACCCTAAATTCTCAGACAAAAAAGCATTAGCTGGCCCAGGCAACGCCCGCCCTATGATTGGTACAGGCTCTATTTTTTATACGCAAGCGGGTATTTTATTGCCAAAAGTCAGCGACAAACCCAAGTTACGTGTTCAACCCTTCGCAGCTTTTACGTCCAAGCAGTTTGAAGCGTTGAGTAAAGTAGGCAGCTACTATGACCTCGGGAGCAATTTCTTCATAGACGGCCACCACGCGAAAGTCACTTTACAATACTCAACCCGACCCGTTTATACGGCAAAAGATGTCATAGATGGCAATAAAGGGGAGTTTATTATCCAATTCCAAACGTATCTTTAGACTACATTTGTACTGTACTCCATTCCCAAACCCTTAATCTTTTATTTAACCATTAACTTTCCTTACACTTATGTCATGGGAAACAGCAACGATTGCCGAAAAAATGCAGAAAAAGCAAAGCTTATCTGCCATCATAGCGGCCTCCTCGGTCGGCTCCATGATTGAATGGTACGACTTCTACATCTTTGGGAGTTTGGCTACTATTATCGCCACTAAATTTTTCCCAGCAGGCAAATCCACCACTTTTCTTCTTTCAGGCAACTTTCGCGGCGGGTTTTGTGGTAAGACCTTTCGGGGCCATTTTCTTTGGCCGTCTCGGTGACTTGATTGGCCGCAAATACACCTTTATGGTCACTTTGCTCTTGATGGGAGGTGCCACTTTTATGATTGGTCTCATTCCAAGCTACGAAACCATCGGCTTCTTAGCTCCTACCTTGGTTCTTTTATTACGACTACTCCAAGGATTAGCATTGGGGGGAGAATACGGCGGAGCGGTAATACGTGGCAGAACACTCTCCAGCCGACAAACGCGGGTTTTGGACTTCTTGGATTCAGATTACGGCTACGGCAGGTTTGTTTGTATCGCTCATCGTGATTCAAGTAACTCAAAACAGCATGTCGAAAGAGGCCTTTGCCGATTGGGGCTGGCGCGTGCCGTTTTTGGTATCTATCCTGATGGTGTATGTATCAGTATTGATTCGGAAAAAATATGC
>JBGAUP010000402.1:0-4206 GCA_044228585.1 Runella sp.
ATTTTTACCCAAACCCACTATGCCCGCGTACTGGTTGTATGGATTAGAGGCATCAGCATTGATTTCGCCGCGCACGCCTTCTTGTTGATAATTGCTCGACCCCGCCGCGCTTGAATAGACAGGAATGTACGAGGTACGGGCATACAGCGCGTGAAAATTGGCTTTAGCCTGAATGGCCAGATTACCCGAACTGAACATTTCGACAGTAGGATTGGTTTGGGCCAAAACCGTAGAGATGCTCCCTGTCGTCAGGGTGACAAATAAGGTAAAGTGAATTAGCTTTTTCATAACTTTTGTTTATTTTCCTGCGTTATAAATACTCATCAAAAGGGCTTTACTGATGCGCTGGGCCGCTTTTTTGCCGATATGCCCTTGGCCGTCGGAGCTATCTATGCCGTTTACGTCGGAGGGGTCGGAGGCGGTATTCCGATTTTCGGGGCAGATACGCCAGACATTGCTTTGTTGGCAACTTCCATCATTGGCCTCAAGAGCCTGTAAATCAAAAATCACATCAGTTGCTTTGAAGGTCTCTTTCATCCACTGCCCTACTTTCATTTTGGCGGCGTTGCCTTCGTAGGCGGCAGTCGAATACACCAACGGCGGTGTGACGTGAACAAAGCGTAGCTGTGGCGACTGCGCTCGAAGCGCGTCTATCAGGACTTTGTACTCAGTTTTGACCTTCTCAAAATTATCATCTTGGATGTCGGCATAGCCAAATTTCAGTATCATCACTTGTAGGAGGTCTTTGTTGCGAGTGGCGTTTTCTCGAAAAACCCTCATTTTTTCGTAAGGATTACCATTGGGAATCCCGCCTACGTCCACAAAAATCCCGCCTTTGAGTCCTTTGCCCGAAGTCGCGCCGTCGGTTTTGTCGCCTTTGCCGTAGTAATCGAAAGCATAGCCGTTGGCTTTGCATCCTTCTTCCAAATCTTGCCCCACAGACTGGTGCAAAAACAAAGTGTTCCAGCCCATAATTCGGCCTTTTTCAGCCGACGAAAGTTTATCCCATTCGGCAATGCCTGCCGTACCTACCACTCCTGCTTGGCCTTTGCCCATGGTGTTGCTTCCTGTGGGGTTGGAGGGATTATTTGTGTTATCGGGGTCGGGCGTTTCGGAGGTACTGGAGCAAGATAGCATTCCCATCCATGCCCCTAAAAGCAGTATTTTTTTCATCACTCAATGTTGTTTTAGTAAAGCAGCTTCTAATTTTTCGATACGTGCCGAAAGGCTTTTGTTGGCTTCTATCAAGTGGGGAATAAGCCCTACGTAGTCCACCGAGAGCATACCTTCATCGTCAGTTTTGACCAATTCGGGGAAGATTTTTTGCACTTCTTGGGCGATAAGACCTGTCTGCAAATCAGAACTTTTTTCGTTTTTCCAGTAGTAATGATACCCTTGCAGTTGATTGAGTTTTTGGGAAGAGTGGGTAAGCTGGCGAAAATCTTTTTTGAGGCGTATATCCGAACAAACAGTAGGAGTCGTAGCATAGCAAATGCTTCCTGTATTGATGTTCCAACGTTGGATATAATTATTGTAACCATACCCGTAAACAGCTAACTCAGTTGTTCCTCTCATACCTATGTAACCCACACTAACATCATAAACTTTTTCTCGAAACTCTATTCCGCTCTCTAATGGACTATTATTACTACTGCTTTTCCCTATCACCACTCTTCCTTCAAACCTAGCACTATAACCAAAGCTACCTGTACCAGCCATAAGGCCATAACTATTAGACGAATATGCATCTATTGCAGGTTCCGTAGTCGAAGTCGCCAAAATTGCTTTGGGAAAACCAGAAATAGCTAACCCTATATAACTAGAAGGGTTATTTATAGAAGTATTTAACTCCAATTTTGAATTGTAATCAGAAGTCCCTATTATTATTTTGTCTCCGTCATTTTTCATCAAATCAGAGCCTACCCAATTGCTGCCATCGTAGCGGAGGGTTTGGTGGAGCGTACCCGCAGGTGGGAGCGCGGATAAGTTTCGCCAAGTAGTACCATCAGAATATTGATGCGTGCCGTTGGTGGAGTTAAAAAGCATGGTTCCTATTCCTACACTGTTGGGCGCAGGGCGGGCGGCAGTCGAAAACCGTGGAAACTCAATGCCTTTGGGGCTTAGTAAACCCATTTGAGCATAGAGGTTGTGGGTAAGCAGGAGTAAAACAAATAATTTTTTCATGGCAAAAATTATTGTAGTCCATACTTCTTTACAATAGCGGCTCGCTCTTCGCCCGAGTTGACACCATAAAAAAGCCCAAATTTTTCATTAAGAACATCACGCTCTCGACTCAACGCCGCCGACCCGCGCGGATAGCCGTTTTCGGGCGTGAGTTGGTGGTAAATTTTTTCCAAAAACTCCTCAAAAGGTTGGTTGAAATACATATCCACAAAACGTAGCGGCTTGTCGGAGGCATTAAAAAAAGTGTGCTTAATCATACGTGGGCGTAGATGCCAACCACCCGCTTCTACCTGTACTACTTCCTCCCCCACCAACACGCTGGCTGTGCCTTCGAGTACAAACATCAATTCGTCGAGTTCTTTGTGCCAATGCGGAGCGGGACCCATGGTTTTGGGAGCTACGGCACATTCTACACTCGAAAACACCCCGTTGGTCATCGAAGTCCGAATCCATACTCTGATGTCGGAGCTGCCTTTGTGGTCGAGTGGGGGCAATGAGGGCAGCAAAACAGGCTTGATAGTGTCTGACAAACTACCCTCAGTGGGTTGTCCAAACGTATTCGATGAAAATCCAGCAAAAGCGGTGAATAGTGCCGAATTCATTAAAAAATCGCGTCGTTCCATTGTATTTTTCGTCTTGAATTGTTGCTTTGATGACTAACAGGTCAAAACTATGCACAACCTCAAACCCTGCCAAGCCACACTCGACCAACGACAGTTTTAATAGACCAATAACTAACGCTTTGATGTTTGTCAAAAAGTATCCGTTTTTAAAAGTGGTGGGAATGTGTGCCTCTGCCCAAGAAGCTACTCAAGCCATACAAAGGCAGTCTGTGGATGTACTCTTGAGCGATATTGATATGCCCGAAACCTCTGGACTCGAATTTAGAGCACAAATGCGGCACATTCCTGTTTGCATTTTCATTACCGCGTACCCCGACTACGCCGCCGAGAGTTTTGAGGTAGAAGCTTTTGATTTTTTGGTCAAACCTATCAAAGCCGAGCGTTTTGAGCAAAGTATGGTCAGGCTCCAACACTACTTGGAAATCAAGCGAAAGGCCGAGTTGTTTGAATATAGTTTGGGAGGGAGTACCGTATTTATCAAAGACGGACACGAACAAATCAAACTCAACCTGCACGAAATCGTGTATCTTGAAGCCTTGAAAGATTATACGCGTATAGTGACCGAAACCAAGAAATACAGCGTACTGGCTTCCATCGGCTTACTGCTGCAAGAGCAAGCCTTTCAGTCGTTTGTGCGGATTCATCGAAGCTATGCGGTGCAAAAGCACTATATTGAGCGGGTTACGTCGCAACAAGTATATATTCAAAACTATTCATTACCCGTAGGACGTAGCTATAAAGATGTTTTAGTCAATTTAAAGTAAAAAAGGGTTATGAGAAACCTACTTCTAATTTTAATCTTTACCCTGAGTAGTTTTCAATCGTTTTCTCAAAAACAAGGCCAAGCCTTGATTGACTCATTAGTCAAATCACTCCCCACCATCCAAAATGATACCTTAAAAGCCCGCACCTACAAGCGAATAGAGGAAGAATACTTTTTTATCAATACCGACAAAGCACTTCAGTACAGTCGTTTAGGATTGAATCATTCTATCAAAATGGGATGGAAACGTGGAATTGGCGTATTTAATGCCGCCATTGGACGGGCTTACAGCGACAAAGGTATGTACGATTCTTGTCAGTATTTTTACCAGCGTGCTTTAGTGGTTTATCGTGAAATTGATGACAAATGGAACATGGCTTCTACCCTCAACAACTTGGGAGCAGCCGAACAAAACATCGTATCTAACTACCCAAAAGCAATAGAGTATTGCTTAGAGGGTCTAAAAATAGCGGAAAGTATTGACGATAAATACCTGATTACCATAAGCTTGGGCAATGTTTCTGGCATTTATTTGTTACAAAAAAATTTCAAAAAAGCTTTGGACTATGCCTTCAAGAGTTTGCAATTAGCTGAGCAACAAACCCATGCTTCGGAAGGCAATGCCGAGCGAGAAGT
>JBGAUP010000403.1:0-4205 GCA_044228585.1 Runella sp.
ATTTTACGTCGGCTTCACGTTGCACATCACCCACAAAGCCCCCATGCTCATTCCCCAGGCGACTGATGAGCTGGTGTAAAGAATCAGCGTCTTTGTCCATCACCAACACCCGTGCGCCCGCTTTTACGTACGCCTCGGCACAAGCTTCGCCAATGCCCGAAGCACCTCCAGTGAGAAAAATGACTTTATTGGTCAAGAGGGTCATGTTTTTGGCATTTTAAGTTTTCAAATCGCTGCTACTCCCTGCTTCTTGCGGTACTTGATAATACCCCCCAACGATGTTGGCAGGATGAACAAAATAGGGCCGCAAGTGCGGTATATGTTCCAAAAACAAGTTTTCATGCCCCATCCCGATGTGATTAAAAAGCACCAAATGCTGATGAATCTGGCCCATGTCGCCCACGTGCGGTACTACGGGTACATTGAACTTTTTTGAGAGCAAACTAATGGTCAGAAATTCAGACACTCCCCCTACCCGCACGGCATCAACCTGACAAAAATCCATGGCCTTGGCTTGCAAAAAGTTCTTAAAAATCACCTTATTAGGGATATGTTCGCCCGTGGCCACTTTAAAAGGGGCGATGGCTCGGGCGATGGCCTGATGCCCAAATACATCATCGGGATGGGTGGGTTCTTCAATCCAATGCGGGTTGATACTCCCGAGGCGTTGACAAATATCCAAGGCTTGAGGTACATTCCATTTTTGATTGGCATCCAGCATAATAGTGGCGGTATCGCCCGCTGTTTGCCGAATCAAAGCCGCGCGTCGGAGGTCGCGCAAAGGGTCGTCCGAGCCGACCTTGAGTTTGAGGGCGGTAAATCCTTTGTCGAGGGCTCGCTTTGTTTTTTCAACGATAAGCTCATCCGAAAAATTAAACCACCCCACCGAGGTATCGTAGCCTTTGTAGCCCGTTTTTAGTACCGTGTTTCTGTTCTCTCTTGTTTTGTACTGCTCACGGAGTAATTGGATGGCTTGCTCACGAGTAAGCTCGTCTTCTAAATAACTTAAATCCAATGTGTTGACCAACTCTTCGGGCGACAAATCCAGCAGTAACTTCCAAAGCGGCACTTGCCGAGATTTGGCCCAGAGGTCAAAACAAGCATTGACAATGGCCGCCAACGCCAAATGTACCACGCCTTTGTGTGGCCCCAACCACCGTAATGATGGCTCGTCGGCCATACTGCGGTAGGTAGTACCAAAATCAGCCATTAAGGCTTCAATTTCTTGACCCACCAGTTGGTGAGATAAATAGTGAATGGCTTTACACACCAAGTCATTGCCAGCTCCCAAAGTAAAAGCTAACCCTATCCCCTGCACAGCAGTATCCGTTTTTAACACACAAACGGCATAAGAATACTGTGGGTTGGTATGGGTGGCATCCGAGCCTGCTCCTTCGCCCATTTTAAAACGTTTATCAAGAGTTTCGACAGAATGAATGTACATATAGCTAACTCATTTTCAGAAATATAAAACCAATCTATTGTGTTGTTGTGATATTAAAAATACCAACGTTTTTTAATATGGGGGTGCAGTGCTTTGCGTGATAGTGAGGCAAAGTTTTACTCAACGTTTTCTGATTTTTACAAAACCTTTATTTTGAAAAGAACTATTATCCGAGCGCATCACTACATTCAGTATTGAGCTTGTTCCATTGTCAATTTGGCCCGTACGATTGATAAAAAATACATTCTCTTTGGCTTTTCTTTGAATAAACTCCTGAAGGGTGTTGGGGTCATTGTCAAAAATGATTTCGGCTTTTTCTACCCACATCCCCGTTACACTGACCGCATTAGTAAAACTTACTTCGTATTGGCCCGGTGCGGTGATGTACTTTCCTAAATCAATCCTCATTTGACCTTTTCCGTTGACGAAGCTTTTAGTATCCCACTCCTGCAAAACGGTGTATTCTTTGGCTTCTTTTTCAGCTTTTGGGAGTTCAAAACCAGTCACATAATAGGCCGCCATGCTCCTAATCAGTGGATTCCTTTTGTGTTCGGTAACTTTCAATTTGATGGCCGTAACTTCAGCATCCTCAAAATAATCTATTTTGGTCACACCAATGGAACTACCAGTTGTCAATTTTTCCCACTTGTTTTTTGTAAGCCCCCACAGTTCGTATTTTCTGATTCGGTGCCCCTCTCGGTAGTCTTCTTTCAAGATAACGTGGTTGATCTTGGTAGGTTTTGTAAGCGCCAGTTCCACTTCTTTGGAAGTTTTGTTTTTGACTTCCGCCAAGGGTTGCTTAAATCTTCGGTTGATTTCTGCTCCAAATTCAGCGTATCTTTTTACATCTCCTGCTGGTATCAGACCTGTGGTATCGGGGTTGGAATTGAGCAACAAAGTCCCTCCGTGACCGACCGATTTGTAATAAATCTCCATCAACTCCTCCACTGACCTGCGTTTGGCTTCATTTTTTGGCGACCAAAACCAATTGTGGTTGTACAGCGTAACGTCGGCTTCCAATGGTGCCCAAACGTCGCCATCGGGGTCATCATCGTATTGGGTCGCTACCCCAGACTTTAAGACCTCCCCTTTGAGGGAATTCCAGACGGGATAATGCAGAATGCCGCTTTCGGTACCCGGCCAACGGATGGTGGCATCTGAGCCTTGAAAAATCACCGCTTTGGAAGCATATTTTTGTAAAATATCGCTCACGGGCACCTTACAAGAGCCATCAAACCAGACTTCGAGCATCTCGCCATAATTGGCTAAAACCTCGGTGAGTTGTTGCCTGAAAATTTTATTGTACGCTTCCTGCTTCGAAGGGTCTTTGGTAATACCTCCGCTTCCCAAGCCTGCGCCCCATTTGATATCGCCAGGATAAATGTAAATCCCCAAATTGAGCCCCGCTTTTTTGCAAGAAGCCGCCAAGTCTTTTATGACATCCCCTTTGCCGTTTTTCCACGGGATATTCCTGACGCAATACTCGGTGGTGTGGGTAGGCCACCAGCAAAAACTACCCGCGTGTTTGGCTACAAAAATGATTTCTTTTGCGCCCCACGACTTGGCCACGCTGCACCATTGATCGGTGTCGAGTTTGGTAGGATTAATTCTCGAAAGGTCAAAATCGCCCGTTTCGTCGTACTCTTGGCCGAGCCACGTAGCCACTCCGAAATGAACAAACATAATACGCCCCTGCTCCTGCCATTTGTACTGAACAGCAGAGGGTTTAGCCAACTGTTGACCCGATAAATTTACGGAAGCAAAAAGACAAACAACTAAAAATACTTTTTTCATTGGCTTAAAACTTGGGTTCTTCAATTATTTATTCGGGAATTTGGAATTTGCACTAACGCTTACAGAGTTTTGAAACCTGCAAGCGTTGATTGCCGTGTAAAATATAGTTGAACCAAGGCTTGTCGCCTATTTTTTGTAGGGCAGCTTAGTTGTCAGCAAGCACCTGTTCTTTCACCCACTTATAATTAAAGCTGGGGGGGGGCAGTTCCTGCATAGGCGCATATCCCAGAGTTCGGCGTGGTGGAGTGAAAAACGCAGTTTATCTTCCTTTTGCCAAATCAGTTCGCCAATGAGGCCATTGCCGAGGGGCAGACCTTCGTCCCAGCGAGAAGGTATTTTCTCAAATTGCAGCCCTATTCGATTGCGCTGGATTTGACCAAATGAGCAAAAACACAGAATAATTTGCAGCGAGATTAAAGTAATTGACTTCATCCTATTTTTTATATGCTTTTAATCAGCTTAACATCTGACGACATGAATTGAAAAAGAAGTCTACACAAGTTCGGGTTTTGTTGTATTTTTCCTATCTCAAAAACCGTAACCGCTTCCCTACCTGCTTCATCCACTCCCGTGCCATGAGTTCGTGGGCAAAGACCGTGGGATGAACGACGTCCCAAATCCAGTATTCAATGGGTGCTTTTTGGATGGCTTTTTCAAAAACGGCGGGGTAATCTATCAAAACAGCATCAAATTCACTGGCCAGTTTCCGCACTACGACCTGACGCTTACTGGTATCGTCTCGCCATTTTTCAAAGTTTTCGATGCGTTTTCCAACGGGATACACGAAAGGGATTCCCAGCACAAATAAAATCTCGGGATTGGCCCGTCGGCAGTCGGTCAAGAGACTGCGGTAGATATTTTCAAACTCTTCGGCGGTGGTGGCTTCGGCGGGTTTGTTAATCGTGGCCCCCGTATCGTTGATGCCAACCAAAATACTCAATACATCAGGTTTGAGATTAAGGGTGTC
>JBGAUP010000404.1:0-4204 GCA_044228585.1 Runella sp.
TATCCATCAAGCTAAATTCAAACCACCCCATTGCCTGATTCTACAACGCCCTATGGCGCAAGCTGAAATGCAAGCTGGAAGAGATGTGGACTTTGCAGAAGCAGTTTCCAATGCTGTTTCTGCTGAATGTGTACCCGTAGCTGCTACTGATCCGCTTTATGTACTTTACACTTCAGGAACCACGGGTAAGCCCAAGGGAATTGTCCGAGACAATGGAGGCCATGCCGTAGCCATGACCTTTTCGATGACGTACATTTATGACGTAGCTCCTGGGGAAGTCTATTGGGCTGCGTCCGATTTGGGGTGGGCAGTCGGACACTCCTACATTGTGTATGCGCCACTCATACACGGTTGTACTTCTATTTTATTTGAAGGAAAACCCGTCCGTACGCCCGATGCAGGTACGTTTTGGCGGGTTATTTCTCAACATCAAGTTAAGGTGTTCTTTACAGCTCCCACGGCCTTCAGGGCCATCCGAAAAGAAGACCCTACTGCCGCGCATCGCCAAAAATACGATTTGAGCCGTCTCAAGCAGATATTTGTAGCAGGAGAACGTTGTGACCCTCCTACCCTCCAATGGCTACAAGGCATTACGGGAGTTCCCATCATTGACCACTGGTGGCAAACCGAGTCGGGTTGGCCCATGATTGCTAATATGACAGGTATAGAAAGGCTTCCTGTAAAAGCAGGCTCTGCCACAAAACCCGTGTGCGGCTTCGACATCCAAATTTTAGACGACAACGGCAACCCCGTTCCTGCCAACCATGAAGGCTACGTGTGCATCAAACTCCCCCTTGCGCCAGGTTGCCTACCTACGCTTTGGAACGACGATGAACGTTTTCGTCAATCGTATTTGTCGAAATTTCCTGGCTATTACCTCTCGGGCGACGGTGGCTATATAGACGACGACGGCTACGTTTTCATTATGGGGCGCGTGGATGATGTGATTAACGTAGCGGGTCACCGCTTATCTACGGGCGAAATGGAGGAATTTGTCGGAAGCCATCCCGCCGTAGCCGAATGTGCTGTGGTGGGTATTGCAGATGAGCTTCGAGGACAACGTCCCGTAGGTTTTGTCGTACTGAAAGATGATGCCAACATAGACGAACCTACCATTGAAGCTGAGTTGATTGCCGTAGTTCGTGAACAAATTGGTGCGTTAGCCTATTTTCGGAATGCTCTTATCGTCAAACGTCTTCCCAAAACCCGCTCGGGGAAAATCCTTCGTAAAACCATCCGCCAAATTGCCGATGGAGAAGTTTATAGTATTCCTTCTACCATTGATGATCCTGCCATTTTGGAAGAAATCAAAGATGTCTTGAAACAACGTGGCATTGGGGTGGCGTTTGAGAAGAAAGTATCATTCTGATTTTCATCAGTTTCTATACTTTTTTAGCAATTTCGTGATAGTTATTTCACCTAAACGGGAAAATGTTTTGCTATTTTTAGACCCACATTTCATCAACCAACTTTCCTTGCTTTAACCTTAATCAATAAACACATTCCGAAATCATGCGTATCCGTACATTTGAAGATTATCAAACCGCCTATCAACATAGCGTAGAAGATCCCGAAGGTTTTTGGGCCGAAGTAGCTCAAGAGTTTAAGTGGCACAAACCGTGGAAAAAAGTATTGGATTGGAATTTTACAGCCCCCGACGTCAAATGGTTTGTGGGCGGAAAAACCAATATTACCGAAAATGCCCTCGACCGCCACTTGCGGGACTTAGGAAATCACCCAGCCATCATTTGGGAACCCAACGACCCCTCAGAACCCAGCGTAACGCTTACCTACAAAATGCTCCACGACCAAGTGTGTCGTTTTGCGAACGTACTCAAGCGCAATGGCGTTCAAAAAGGCGATCGGGTATGTATTTACCTGCCTATGGTACCCGAAGCAGCGATTGCTATTTTGGCTTGTGCCCGAATCGGAGCCATTCACTCGGTCGTATTTGGGGGATTTTCGGCCCAGTCGCTCACCGACCGTATCAACGATTCCAACTGTAAAGTAATCGTCACCTCCGATGGGGCAGCACGAGGAAACAAAAACATCCCGATGAAAGATACCGTGGACGACGCCCTGATTGCCTGTCCATCAGTGCATAAAGTAATCGTTTTGACCCATACCCGTACGGCGATTTCGATGATTAAAGGCCGCGATGTGTGGTGGGAAAGCGAAATGAAACAGGTAACGTCGGATTGCCCACCCGAAGTGATGGACTCCGAAGACCCGTTATTCATTCTTTATACTTCTGGCTCAACGGGAAAACCCAAAGGTGTAGTGCATAGCACTGGAGGATACATGGTCTATACGGCTTATACTTTCCAAAATGTATTTCAATACGAGCCAGGCCAAATTCATTTTTGTACTGCCGACGTAGGTTGGATTACGGGGCATAGTTATATTGTTTATGGTCCACTGCTGAGCGGTGCCACCACCTTAATGTTTGAAGGAATTCCTACTTATCCCGACGCAGGGCGTTTTTGGGATATTGTGGACAAACACAAAGTGGACATTCTTTACACGGCTCCTACGGCCATTCGTTCTTTGATGGGCTTTGGTTTGAAATATGTAGAAGATAAAGACCTAAGCTCCCTCAAAGTACTGGGTTCGGTAGGCGAACCTATCAACGAAGAAGCGTGGAATTGGTACAACGAAAACATCGGGAAAGGCCGTTGTCCGATTGTAGATACGTGGTGGCAAACCGAAAACGGAGGGATTCTGATTTCGCCAATTGCAGGTGTTACCAAAACCAAACCGACCTACGCCACCCTTCCACTTCCTGGCGTTCAGCCCGTGCTGGTGGATGAAGCTGGCAACGAAATTGAAGGCAACGGTGTGAGCGGCAACCTATGTATCAAATTCCCTTGGCCTTCTATCATCCGCACTACTTGGGGCGACCACGAACGCTGCCGTCAGACCTATTTTTCAACTTATCCCAACCGTTATTTCACAGGCGACGGTTGTTTGCGCGACGAAGACGGCTACTACCGCATCACTGGTCGGGTTGACGACGTATTGAATGTATCGGGGCATCGTATCGGTACGGCTGAAGTAGAAAATGCCATCAATATGCACTCCGATGTCATAGAAAGTGCCGTAGTAGGTTACCCACATGACATCAAAGGGCAAGGTATCTACGCGTTTGTGATTTGTGAAAATACCCTCGACGACGAAGACCTCTCTCGTCGTGATATTTTGGCCACTGTGACACGTATCATTGGGCCAATTGCCAAACCCGATAAGATTCAGTTTGTCAGAGGTTTACCCAAAACTCGTTCGGGAAAAATCATGCGCCGTATCTTGCGTAAAATAGCCGAAGGTGATACTTCCAACTTGGGCGATACTACTACTCTACTCGACCAACGCGCATCATTGGGCCTATTGCTAAACCAGACAAGATTCAGTTTGTGAGAGGATTGCCTAAGACGCGTTCGGGTAAAATCATGCGCCGTATTTTGCGTAAAATTGCCGAAGGAGATACGTCAAATTTAGGCGATACCACCACGTTGCTCGACCCAACGGTGGTAGAAGACATCAAAGAAGGGGCTTTGTAGATAAGTTGAATAGATAATTGAAAAGGGCTTGAAGCAATTTGTTTCGAGCCCTTTTTTGTTGGATTTGTAAAAAACGATAGCGCGATACTAACCACGAGAAGTAAGGGGTATATTTTCTGAATTTTTTTCTTTTTAAGTAGAAACGCGAAGTTTTACAACGAATTGTATAGCACCTAGTTCATGGAAAAGTTATTGAAAGAACTTCAACAGGCAGAATTGGAACGTCAGACGCGTCGGTATTTTTTGCAGACGCTTGGCGCGGGCGTAGGTGGACTAGGCTTAGGGTCGTTGCTTGGAAGCTGTGGATATAGTTCAAAAGAGAAAATAGCCGCAGCTCCACTGGTATCTGCCGACCCAATGAACGTTCGGATGCCTCAGTTTGCACCCAAAGTAAAACAGGTGATTTATATTCACATGGCGGGGGCACCTTCGCAGTTGGAATTGTTTGATTATAAACCAGAACTAGAAAAGTACCACGGAAAAGATTGCCCTGCTGAATTTTTAGAGGGAAAGAAATTTGCCTTTATCAAAGGTGTTCCTAAAATGTTGGGACCCAAAGGGCAGTTTGCCCAGCACGGACAATCGGGGGCGTGGGTTTCGGATTATTTACCCTATTTGCAAACGGCGGTTGATGATGTCTCGTTTTT
>JBGAUP010000405.1:0-4167 GCA_044228585.1 Runella sp.
AACTCGGAGGGGGTTTTGCCATGCCCCAGTTTCAAGTTATTTTATTTGGTTTGCGGGGATACGTTACTGAAAACCTTGGCTTCAATGGCGAACTTTCCGTAGGTAGTCCTTATTTTGCTTCTGTTGGTATTAATTATCGAATCAGCGGCGGGCAGTAATACTTATCAGACAGTCGGTTTCAAACCGACCGCCTGATAGAGTGGCGATTCTTGCGTGATTTTATTTATTCCAATGCAAACACAATGGGCATCGTAAATTTGACCCTTACAGCCCGACCAGCTTGCTTTCCAGGCTTCCATTTTGGCGTAAGTTTCATGACTCTAACAGCCTCTTCGTCGCAGCCGAAACCAATGCCGCGTAATATGTTGATGTTAGAAAGAGAGCCGTCGGGCTCGACCGTAAAATTGAGATATACTCTACCCTGTATATTGCTTCGCTGCGCGGCATTAGGATAGCGTAAGTTTTTGGATAAAAAAGCCCTGAAAGCTTCCATCCCTCCTACGAATTCGGGCTGAATTTCAACTATTTCAAAAATTTCAGGGGCTTTGGCTTCTACTTCGGCGGGCTTGGTAGCTTCGGGCGCGGGGACGTCTTCGGGGGGAGCTACAATGGCTACTTCGTCGTCTGAACCAACGATGGTTTCTTGACCAGGATTGGCTTTTTCTAATTCATCAACAACGGGAGGAGGGTCTTCGTGAGGTGGATTTTCAATTACCTCTGGGATACGGTAGCGGATGGTTGTTTGTTTGGGAAGTTCTTTGGGCTTTTCTAATGCAGGGAGAGGTTTTTCGGGTCTTTTCTCAAGCTTCACCGATTCCAGACTAATCTCTCTCATAAAAGAAGGCTCTTCTTTAGGTTTCAATTTTCCATAAATAGTAGGCAAAATAAACAAAGACAAAAAAGACCCAATGCCCCACAAAACGGCATTTCTGAGAGCTTTGGGATAGGCTTTGCGGAGGTCATAAGCGCCGTATTCGCGGTGGCGATGGGCAAAAACGATGTCGTCCAGCGTGTCGTACGCTGGTGTAATGGATGTTTTCATGGTTGCTGATTTGTTTTAGGTTATTTGAAAGGAAATAGAATGACTAAATGTTGTCTAACACGAACCGTTCGACCGCTTTGGCGACCAGGTTGCCATTTGGGAAAACTACTTACAATCCTGATTGCTTCTTCGTCACAGCCATACCCCAGACTCCAGGCCAGTTCGGGATGGGAGATTTGTCCGTCGCGTTCTACCACAAATTTCACCAATACTTTTCCCGTTATTTTAGCCCTACGGGCTTTGTCTGGGTAGTTGAGGTATTGTTTTAAGTAATGATTCAACGAATCTGTTCCTCCCACAAACTGCGGCGGTTCTTCTACTAATTGAAAGATAGGCTCGGTCTTGGCTTGCTGCGCCCAAGCTGCCAAAGTGAACAGTAAGGACACAATAAGCCCAAACCATTTTGAAAAGGATTTCATGGCTGTTGTATTGTAAGAAAGAAAATGGAGCACTACCTAACCTAAGTAGCCTGCAAGTGCTTTATTTGTTGGTTATTATACCACCAAGTTCCTACGGAAAAAGCTACGGCGCACAATCCTATCATCCAAACCAAGCCCGAAGTAGAAAAGAAATCCCAAGAGCCTTGTGCCATGCCCGATAAAAAGGCCATCAACATCATAAACAAACCAACGCCTAAAATCAGGGCGTTTCTGAGCGCGAAAGGGTAAGTTTGGCGGAGGTCATAAGCCCCGTAGGCTTTGTTGCGAAACTCAAAAATGATGTCGTCTAAGCTGGCATTTTGGAGTTGTTCATCGGTCATGGCTACCTCGTGCTGATAGGTTTCGCGGAGGTATTTCACGGCCATTGCGTTGGCTTCTTGAGTGATTTTTTCCAAAGCCAAATCAAAGTTATAGCCTTTCCAGAGGTATTCTTCCGCCTCGCACGCCAGATGGTCGAGAAGCTCATTGACGAGTAAGTCGTTGGTACTGTTACGGATGAGGTGGTCGTGCAGTTGATTGAGTTGTTGAGGAGTTAGCTTTTTCATACTTCCAAGGGTTATGAATTATCCTACGAAATCTATATTTTGCTTAGCGATAAGTCACCTTCAACGGGTTTGAGTAGTATTTGCATAGCTTCTACAAAACGCTCAAATTCAGATACTTTTTGAATCGCACTCGCCGTGCCACTTGGTGTCAGCGAATAATACTTACGTAGTCGTCCATCTACTTCTTCCGACTCCGTGAGTAGAAAGCCTTCCTGTTCTAATTTGTGTAGCACTGGGTACAACGCTCCGAAGGTCAAGGTTATTTCGCCATTGGTACGCTCCTTTACCGACTGCGTGATTTCATAGCCGTACATTCTTCCTTGTTCAGCCAATAATTTCAATACTATCGTTTTAAGAGTTCCGCGTAAAAATTCGTTACTTGATGCTTCCATAAAATTATATTAATAGTTTATGTGAACAAATATATATAAGTTTTTTATATATACAAAAGGTTTAGAGAAATATTTTATCAAGAATAAGATAAAATTGTCTTAGGCGAGTTGATGAAGGCTGAAAAAGTGGATTGAGCCTGTTAAACTTTTAACCTTAAAATTTGTCATAAAATTGAATATCAAGAATTTATAAATTTACGTTATCTTCACGTAGTTTTTAAACCCCAACAGGTATGAATACCCGTTCACTTTTCTACTTTTCCCTTTTTGCCCTGACTATTACTGCTATTTTAATGGTTTCTTGTCAAAGCAAAGAAGCAGAGACTGTCCTCGAAGAAGGGGCTTTCAAGCTCATTCAGACGCAGGTTTTTGATAAATCTTGTGCTACTTCGGGTTGTCATGCTTCTGAACAGGATGCCTCTTTCAAACAACACGGGTTGATTCTTACCAGCAATGTTTCTTACGATAACTTGTTTAATAAACTTCCGAAAAATCCAGCCGCTAAATCCGATTCTCTGCGTTTGGTCATGCCAGGCAACGTCGCCAAAAGCTTTCTTTTTACCAAAATTAATTGTAGTGCAGCCTCTTTATTGTCGGGAAAACAGTACGGAAATCCCATGCCATTGGGAGCCAACGGCCTATCGGTGGGTGAAATAGAGTTTATTAGAAAGTGGATAGAAGCAGGTGCACCACGTTCGGGCGGTTCGGTAGATGCCTCGCTGATTACCAATTCAGTACCGCTGTGCGGTTCAAGTTTTGGAAGTACATTCAGTGCTCTCGAACCGCCCAAAGCCAGTGAGGGTTTGCAGTTGCATTTAGAACCTTTTGAAGTAACCAATACCTACGAGCGGGAATTGTTCGTAAGAAAACCTGTGGGAAATACCACCGAGCTGTTCATTAACCGTATTCAGTCGCGAATGCGCCCTGGAAGCCACCATTTTATTTTATACGATTTCAAAAGCCAAGCTAATTTGCCTGCTATGGGTCAAGTACGAGACCTTCGTAATGCCGACGGAACGAGCAATTTACTCACGTTTTTGAGTATGCAAAATCACGTTTTTTGGGCAGGGACTCAAACCCAAGAGCACGATTATAGTTTCCCAGAGGGCATAGCCCTACGCATTCCCCCCGATTATTCGTTTGATTTTAACTCGCACTATGTCAACAAAACGGCGGGAAAAATTCCTGGAGAGGTATATGTCAATCTTTATAAGATAGACAAAGCTAAGGTCAAAATTGTGGCCAATTCGCTCAATTTAGGAAATCAAGATTTTACGCTTCCCCCAGGGCAGCGAACAGTGGCTACCAAAACTTTTAAGTTTTCTAAACCTACCAAAGTACTCATGCTGACTTCTCACAATCATAAATTGGGGGAAAAATTTGTCATCAAAATCGTAGGTGGTGCACGCAACGGAGAAATTGTCTATGAAAGTACTGATTGGGAACATCCGCTTATTAAGAACTTTCCACAAGCTCTTGAATTTAAAGCAGGTGAGGGGCTGATGTCGGAAATTACCTACAACAATACCACCAACAAAACCGTAAGATTTGGCCTGACAAGCGAAGACGAGATGGGAATTATTTTTGGATATTATTACGAACAGTGATCACCACCGTCGTACTTTACCAATTTGAGCCAAATGGCTTTCATGGCCATTAATACTCGGCTTTTGACCTGCATTTTTTGGAAAACACTTTCGCGATACCCATCTATGGTACGCGGACTAACAAACATTTTATCGGCGATT
>JBGAUP010000026.1:0-31576 GCA_044228585.1 Runella sp.
AGATTTTAGCTTCCAGTTCTGCCCCACTTCCTTCCTGAACCTTTATCACCATGGTATCATCCCATTTTTCAGAAGGGCGAAAAGTGCAGTTGGCCAGAGGTTGAAAATCGTCTTTGTGTTTGAAAAAATCAATCACTCCAATGACTTGCATTTTAGTGCCTCCCCCAAAATCTTCTCCTTCTCCAAGGACTTTGCCTACGGCATTTTCACTACCAAACAATTCTTGTTCTAAATGCTTAGTAATTACAATAGGGATAAATTTATTGGTTTTGTCGGCATCAGTAAACCACCTCCCTTTGGCCATTTGTAGGCCCATTACTTTGGGAAAATCAACCTCTACATTCATGATTTCACTCATTGCCCTTTTCTTTTTGTACTCAAGGTTGTTGTTCATAGAGCTAAAGGTAAAAGGTGCATTGCTACTCGTAAACGAAAAGCTTTGCACTTCTTTATAACGCTTCATTTGTTGACGAACCAAATCTTTGTACTGTGCTTTAATGGTGTCATTGGGAGCATTGAAGTTGATGAACGCTACCCAGACGTTGTCAGCTTCAAGTCCCGAAGGTTGTACGTAGTTTTGGTAGTTATAAATGCCAAGCGTCCAAACGGCAAATAGGATTAGAAATGAGAAGAAGATTTCGAGCATCATCAGTGAATTGCTCTTTTTTCTCTTCCAGATGAGTTTAAATAAGTGTTTTAACATGATTTTTTTATTTAAGTCCCTCTCCAGAAAGAAGAGGGATTTAGGGTGAGGTTATGCTTTCAACGCGTCCACCACTTGCAATTTTGACATGCGCCACGCAGGGTAAACACCCGACAAAAGGCCGAATATTAGACTTACCAAAATGGCAGCTGAGAAAACTTTCCAGTTGAAACTCAAGTCAATGTAAGCAATCAAATGGCTGTTGTTTAGATAATAAATTACTCCCAAAGACAGAAAAATAGCCAATACACCCCCAATGAGGGTAAGAAAGATGTTTTCAATTACAAATTGCATGACGAGTGTTTTAGAGGAAGCGCCGAATGCTTTACGAATACCTATCTCAGAGGCGCGTTCCATAATACGACTCATGTTGATATTAACCAAGTTAATGGCTGGTAAAGACATAAACAAAAAGGCGATTCCAAACATAATGGTAAAGAAAAAACCAGTCCCTGAACTTTCGCCGTCCCCTTTCAATTGTCTTGTAAAACTCGTGATATAGCTGTCGGCAGAGACATACAGTTTATCGGGATTAAACCACTTGTCACCCGTGTTCGTGGGCTTGATTTTTGATGCAACTTCGTCAAATTCAGCCTGTATTTTAGTAACATCCGAAGGGTTATCTGGCAAAATAATGGCAGAAAAATCTCCTCGTAAACCTGGTTTTTTCAGGTCGGCTTTAGAGGTGTTATAAGGAAAATATAAATCAGAGGAAACCTGTAGGCGGGTAATAGGACAGCCACGTACCACCCCAATAATGCGGTAATTAACATTGTCTATTTCTATCATTTTTCCGACGGCAGGCTGGTTTTTTCCCACGTATTCGTCACGTACGTAGTCGTTGATAACCACCACATAGTCATTATTCTCAATATTGCGTTGGGTATAATTTTTCCCTTCTAAAAAATCGAAGGAGGTAATATCCCAGAAATTGCCATCCGTATATCGGTAACGAACCTTCAATTTGTGATTATTAGCGTAGATATTAATGTTATTAAACATACTAACGGCAGCAATCTTAGCGGGAGTTTTAAGAGTTCGTACATAGGTGTTGATAAACCAAAAGCTAATAGGACCTGAGCTTTGGCCTCCGTTTTTGGTATCTTTTTCTTTAAGATTCCAAATATAAAGTGAGCGGTCGCGGTTAATTTCGGGATAACCTGCCGCCACTAAGTGGTCGAGAAAGGCCGTAGCTACTACCAAAATAGTGAGCGTGAGACTAATGCCAAACAAACTAATAAACGTGAAAAACTTTCGACGTTGTAGCACGGCAAGGGTGATTTTGAGGTAGTTGAGTAGCATAATTAGGAGACTTGTGAACCGTCAAACAGTCTGATTAAACGATGCGTACGTTTGGCCATATTTTCGTCGTGCGTTACCATAATGATAGTAGCTTTGTCGCGTTCGTTGAGTGTAGTCAAAATATCCATAATCTCGTTTCCCATATTGCTGTCCAAATTTCCCGTAGGTTCATCGGCCAAAATAATTTCGGGTTGTCCCACAATCGCCCTTGCAATGGCTACGCGTTGTTTCTGTCCACCTGAAAGCTGATTGGGATAGTGTTTCATACGATTGCTCAATCCCACTTTTTCGAGGGCTTCGGTCGCCAAACGGCGACGCTCTGCTCCCGATACTTTGCGGTACAATAGCGGCAGTTCGACGTTGTCCAACACAGGCAAATCATTAATCAAATGAAAACTCTGAAAAATAAATCCCAAGGTCTGATTTCGAAACTGCGCCAATGTGCTGTCGGGTAGTCCATTAGTGTGCTTTCCAGCAATTTCTACTTTTCCTTTGGAGGGTTCGTCTAATAGGCCAATGATATTGAGCAGCGTACTTTTGCCGCAACCCGAAGGGCCCATAACGGACACAAATTCGCCTTTTTCGACGCTCAAATTGATGTTGTTGAGTGCCACAGTCTCTATCGTGGCTGTGCGATAGACTTTTTCGATGTTTTTTAAGTTTATCATGGTTGTAGCCCCCTGCCCCCCAATGGGGGAATTTTGTATGAGGGATTTTATTAGTTATTGATTCATTTAATTACATTCTTAGTTTCCCCATTGGGGCGGGGCCGCCTGTGCGGTTAGGGGGCTGTTGGTTTCAAAATCATACAAAGTCAGTTGTCTTAGTTTATAATACACTCCCCAATAGTCGCGCAGGGCGTAGATGTAGTCGCGTTTGGCTTGGTCTTTTTCAGCAAATGAAATACTCAAATCGGTGATACTCAGGTTGCCCAGCACGTAGCGTTCTTGTGCTATTTTATATTTTTCGGAAGCAATGCTATCGGCCTGTACGGTCAACGAAAGCTGGTCGCGGAGCATTTCAAATAAAGTGACTTGGGTGTAAATCTCTTGGCGGAAATTCTGTTTGTCCTGCTCCACAGTGTATTGGGTTAGTTGACGTTGTGCTTCGGCAGTTTTTGTCCGTGACTTTGACCGTCCCCAATCCAAAATCGGAATATCCAGTTGCAATTCTACGGTTTGTTGGTCTTGCGGTTTTCGGTACAATTCTGGAACGGTCAGTCCGCGATTAGAGAATCCCAAAGTAGCCGTTAGCGTAGCATTTAGCCCGTTATCGCCTTTGGCTTTGGCTACGGCGCGCTCGGCTTCAAGGGTACGACGCCCGAAAGCAATGGCATCGGCCCGATTGGCAAACGCTTGCTCAATGGCTCTTTCGGACGAAATCACCAACGAAGCAGGAGGCAGAGGCGTTAGCAACTCTATTTTTCCTTCTGATTGTAGCCCGATGTACGTTTTTAGGTTCAACGAGGCTATTTCTAAGTCTCGCTTTGACACACCCACGGCCTTTTGGGCTTTGAGCAGTTCGAGTTGTAGTTGCAGGATTTCGTTTCGAGTGTTTTTCCCCAATTCGTATTTTTCGTTGGCTATTTTCAGGATATTTTCGGTATTACCGAGGTTGGTTTCGGCAATCTGTAAATTGACCTGAGCCAGCAACAAGTCAAAAAACAAGATACTGGCTCTCAACGCAATCTGTTCGAGCGACTCGGTGTAGGTTTGTTGGCTTTCATTAAATTTCAATGGTTCTATTTTCTTATCCCATTTGAAGGAGTTGAAGCGCAACAACGGCTGCAAATAACCTATTGCAAAGGGGGTACTGTTGTATAGTGTGTTTTTTCGGTCAAAATCATCAAACCGCTGCAATTGCGACGTCGCATAAATACTCCCCCCCGTTGCTGCAATACTTTGACTTAGCGAAAGGTTCAGTGCCGAATTGTTGTTGCGAATAGGTTGAAACTGAATGGTTCCATCGGGTTGGCGTACTTCAATAAATGACCGACTAAAGGCAGGCAAATTGCCGTTAAGTGTCAGTTGCGGCTTATAATTTGACAAAAAAGTACGGTATTCCCAGTATTTGGTTTCTTTGGTGGTAGCGGCTTGCCTTGCCGAAATAGATTGGCTTTTGGCCATTTCTACTACCTCAGCGAGCGTCATCCCCCCCTGCCCCCAAAGGGGGAGTGTAAAGATAATTTGCAGGTATAAATAGAGTTGTTTCATGGTTTTTATGACTTATAATCAATCTCCCCATTGGGGTTAGGGGGCTATCTCTACCTCTTTCGCATTTTTATACTTACTCATATCCGAGACAATAAGGCGTTCTCCTGCCTGGATACCTTCCCTAATTTCGACATAATCGAAGTTAGATAAGCCGACTTTTATAGTTCGACGCTCGGCTTTACCATCGGAGCGAAGCACAAAAATGTCTTGCACAGGCGTGCCTGTAAATCCTGCTCCATTGGCTACGCGTACTACTTTAGCATGTGCGTCTGTTACGGGATACACCTCTACTTTCATTTTCGGACGCAACAACTTATTGGCTTTATCGTTGAGTTGTATGTCGAAATTGACTGTATTGTTTTGAACCGAAGGTAAGATGTTGGTCAACGTACCCCGTAACTGTGTATCATTGATACGCACCACTACCGACATTCCTACTTGGATTTGTTGTGCATAATTGTCAGAGATAGAGCCTATTACTTTAAATCCTCCCAAATCCGCCAGTCGAGCCAGTACTTCGCCTTCGCCCACTTTCGAACCTATATTTTTGTTAACATAGGTCAGGACACCAGCGCGGGTAGCAATGATGTTGGCTTGTTGTAGTTTTCGTTGCAGTTCCTGCAAGTCTTTCTCTTTTATCTGTGCCCCAATTTCTGACTCACGAATGTCGGCACGCATGGTTTGCTGTTTGATACGGATATCGTTTTCGAGTTGCCGTTTTTCGAGTTGGGCAATACGCAAGTTTTGCTCGGCTTGGTCAATACTCTCTCGTGTGCCGCCGCCCGCTTTAAAAAGCCGCTTGGCATTCTCTATCTCAGCCCGAAGACTGCTGATTTTGAGTACTTTGATAGAATCGTTGATTTTTAAATCGTAAAAACTTTTCTCCAACTCCCAGCGCAGTTTAACGATGCCATTTCGTTTGAGTTAGAGTTCATATTTTAGTTTTTCAACATTCAATTGGGTAAATTCCTTATCCAATTCAAGAATTTTATCCCCTGCTTTGACCGATGCCCCCGCATCTAAGTACGTTTGTTGAATCACTGCCGTAATCGGGCTTGTGATGACCGCCTCAAAATCGGGCTGTACCTCGCCCGATGAAGTAAGGGTATTTTCTACATCTCCGATTTCGGCGGTCGCTACTCGAATATCTTTGGTCTGAACGGTATTGCTCAAGGAATTTCGTAATACCCATACTGCGGCCAATACCACCACGCTCGCCAGACCAATCCACAACCAGCGTCGGCGGGATTCTTGTTTTTTGTTTTCTTCTGGTAAATCTCTGTCCATTTTTGGGAATAATTTGGCTGTCTTTCTTAAATAGCTTCAATACCTATGCCAGTATTCAAAGTGCTGATAACCAAGTGTGTGGGGGATTTATGAAAAGAACAAAGTGTTCGTTATCGAACACTTTGTTTGAATTTGGGAAATTCAATAATGGCATAAATTCCCCGTTTGTCGTTTTGAGCGGGGTGTTTGTCGCAGTAGATAAAGTAAGAATTAGTGGCCTTCCAACTTTTATGTTTAACTTTATGTTATATACCAAAATTTAATCTTCTCTAACATGGCATTATTTAATTTAAAAATCAACGGAAAATCTTACCAAACCGATGTAGATGCCAACACACCTCTGCTGTGGGTCTTGCGCGAGCATCTTGATTTGGTAGGAACGAAGTATGGCTGTGGTATGGCAATGTGCGGGGCTTGTACCGTACACGTCAACGGTGAAGCTACGCGTTCGTGTGTGCTTCCAGTTTCGGCGGTATCAAATGCAACAATTACGACAGTAGAAGGGCTTTCTGCCGACGGAACTCACCCCGTGCAAGAAGCTTGGAACGAAGCAGATGTACCCCAATGTGGCTATTGCCAAGCAGGCCAAATGATGACGGCATCGGCCTTATTAGCCAAAAATGCCAACCCTTCTGACAAAGACATCGAAGAGGCCATGGTAGGCAACATTTGCCGCTGTGGTACTTATCATCGTATCCATGATGCCGTAAAACTGGCTGCCAGTAAGATGAAAAAGTAGGCAGTTTTGAAAATTTATTTCCTTTTGACCTTAACATAATTCCCATGATTTATATCGTACTCAAAGCGATCAATAAATCTAAATAAAACCTCCCCATTGGGAGCTGGGGGGCTACACATACTATGAGCACTCATCATTCCAGAAGAGATTTTTTAAAGTCAGCCACTGCTGCAAGCGGGGGGTTGGTTTTGGGTTTTAGCTGGCTTACTTCAGAGGCATTTCAACCCAAAGTAATTGCCAACCTTGCCGAAGGTTTTGAATTCAATGCCTATTTGGCTATTGCGCCATCGGGTATTGTCACGATTTATTCTCCCAATCCTGAAATCGGACAAGGGATAAAAACGGCCTTTCCTATCATCGTAGCCGAAGAATTGGATGCCGATTGGAGCAAAGTGAAAGTGGAACAATCTCCTTTAGATACTAAAAAATTTGAACGTCAGCTAACTGGCGGAAGTGGTGCGATTCGTCACTCCTGGGAGCGTTTGCGTAAGGCAGGTGCTACGGCACGTGCCATGTTGGTAGAAGCCGCTGCCAAAAAATGGAGCGTTCCCGTCAGCGAATGTAGCACCAGCCAGGGGATGGTCATGCACTCATCGGGCAAGAAATTAGGCTACGGTGAACTGGTCACGGATGCTGCAAAACTTACCCCTCCCAAAGAGGTCAAATTGAAAGATAAGAGCCAGTTTACACTCATTGGAAAATCCATCAATGGGGTAGATAACAAGGCTATTTTGAGCGGAAAACGACTATTTGGTATTGATTATAAGCGCGAAGGAATGCTGCAAGCCATGATTCAGCGTCCGCCAGCTTTTGGTCTAAAATTAAAGTCTTTTGATGCTACCGAAGCCAAAAAGATGCCAGGCATTGTAAACGTAGTTTCGTTTAGCAACAAAGTGGCGATTGTTGGTAAAACTACTTGGGAAGTGATGCAAGCCCGAAAAGCTGTAAAAATAGAGTGGGAAAAAGACAAAGACCTCGAAAGCTCAACCGACCACGACCGTATTTTCAAAGAAATGCTCAATGGCAATACGGCTACGGTACAGCGCAAAGACGGGGATGTAGAAGCCGCTTTCAAAAATGCGCATAAAGTCATTGAAGCCGAGTATCAATGTCCCTTTTTGCCACACTCGTCGATGGAGCCGATGAACTTTTTCGCGCATTTCAAAGGGGATAGTATCGAAATGGCTGGGCCAAGCCAAACGCCCCAAGCGGCTCAAACCCAAATTGCCAAAATGTTCAATTTAGCTCCCGAAAAAGTCACCATAGAACTCACCCGTATGGGAGGTGGATTTGGGCGGCGGTTGAATACCGACTATGCCGTCGAAGCTGCCGAACTTTCGAGCATTATCAAAGCCCCCGTCAAAGTCACTTGGTCGCGCGAAGATGATATGACAGGAGGTATCTATCGTCCTGCGGTGCGTTATCGTTTCAAAGCTTCTATTGATAAAGCAGGCAATATAACGGGCTTTATGCTGCATGGAGCAGGCATGAACGCAGGAAATTCGACCCGTCAAGACAATTTCCCAGTGGGTGCTATTGAAAACGTACTCATACAATCCAATGACCATAAATCACCCATTACCACAGGGCCTTGGCGCGCACCTATTACTAATTTTTTGGCGTATGCTGAACAAGCTTTCTTAGACGAAGTAGCTGCGGCAGCCGGCAAAGACCCCATTCAATTGCGGTTGGAACTCTTGGATAAAGTCAAAACCAATCCTGTTGGTAAAATCACCTACGAACCCGACCGCTTCCGCGAAGCTATCAAATTGGTAGCCGAAAAAGCAGGCTGGGGTAAGAAGAAGAAGGGGGTATATCAAGGCTTTAGCGTATATTTTTCCCACGCCTCGTACGTAGCCCAAATCGCCGAAATGGTTGTCGTAAAAGGCAAACCTGTTTTGAAGAAAGTATATGCTGCGGTTGATTGTGGTATCGTTATCAACGAAAGCAGTGCCCAAAACCAAGTTTACGGAGCAATTGTGGATGGCTTAGGTCATGCCATGTACGGTAATCTCACTTTTAAGGATGGGGCTCCTCAACAAGAAAACTTTAATAAATATCGCTTGATTCGTTACAACGAAGTGCCTGAAATTGAAGTACATTTTGTCAATAATGGCATTGATCCTACGGGTTTGGGCGAGCCTGCCTTGCCGCCTACGGGGGGGGCTATTGCCAATGCTATTTTTAAAACCACAGGCAAGCGCTTGTATAACCAACCTTTCTCAGAACAAGGAGCAACACTGGGCTAAAAGGAAGAAATAAAGGAATGTTGTCAAACCAACTTTTCCGTCTATTTTTGCGTTCGTTTTTAGGAGGTTATTGAATTCTAAACTCAATAACCTCCTTCCATTTAAACGTCCAACTCAAAATTAGCAGAAATGGCTTCTCAGTACGATTTAATAATTATTGGTAGCGGGCCAGGTGGCTACGTAGCTGCCATCCGCGCTTCACAATTGGGCTTAAAAACAGCCATCGTCGAAAAAGAAAACCTCGGTGGGATTTGCCTCAACTGGGGGTGTATTCCTACCAAAGCGTTGTTGAAAAGTGCACAAGTATTTCAATATATCAATCACGCCAAAGACTACGGAATTACTGTAGGTAGTGCAGAGGCTGACTTTGGTGCAGTCATCAAACGTAGCCGCGACGTGGCCAATGGTATGAGCAAGGGGGTTAGTTTTTTGATGAAAAAAAATAAAATTGACATCCTTGATGGAGCGGGCCGCGTGAAGCCAGGAAAAAAAGTCGAAGTAGAGAAAGATGGCAAAAAGACTGAATACACAGCCAACCACATCATTATCGCTACGGGCGGTCGCGCTCGTCAGTTACCCAATGTACCCATTGACGGACAGAAGGTAATCGAATACCGCAAAGCCATGTCTTTGGAAAAACAGCCTAAATCACTGCTGGTTATCGGTTCAGGGGCGATTGGTGTTGAGTTTGCGTATGTCTATGCCAGTATGGGTACGAAAGTAACCATTGTGGAGTTTATGCCTAATGTCGTGCCAGTAGAAGACGAAGACGTTTCAAAAGAATTGGCCAAACAATACAAAAAATTGGGTATCGAAATTTACACCAATTCGAGCGTGGAAAAAGTGGATACCAGCGGCTCTGGCTGCGTTTCGACTGTAAAAACGCCATCGGGAGAAATCAAAATTGAAACCGATGTGGTGCTTTCGGCAGCGGGCGTTGTGGCCAATATCGAAAACATCGGTTTGGAAGAAACAGGTATCAAATTAGAGCGTGGCAAAATCGTCACGGACGATTATTACCAAACCAACGTACCGGGTTATTATGCGATTGGTGACGTCACCAAAGGACAAGCTTTGGCGCACGTAGCTTCGGCAGAAGGTATTATTTGCGTAGAAAAAATCGCAGGACTTCCCGTACATGCGCTCAACTATAACAATATTCCAGGCTGTACCTATTGCTCGCCAGAAATTGCCTCAGTGGGCTATACCGAAAAAGCAGCCAAAGAAGCAGGATATGAAATTAAAGTGGGCAAATTCCCCTTCTCTGCGTCAGGTAAAGCCAAAGCAGGAGGTGTTCCAGAAGGATTTGTAAAGGTCATTTTCGATGCAAAGTATGGGGAGTGGCTGGGCGCACACATGATTGGAGCCAATGTTACCGAAATGATTGCCGAAGTAGTAGTAGCTCGTAATTTAGAAACCACGGGACACGAAATCGTAAAGTCAGTTCACCCACACCCGACTATGTCGGAGGCGATTATGGAAGCTGCCGCTGCTGCCTACGATGAAGTAATTCACTTGTAAAATACAATTAAGGTTGATTTGGTAGATGTAATACCGCAATAGATTCGTTACTTTAAAGCTACCATCAATTTTCTTATCACTGTCGAAAAAAAGCCCTTACCTGATTTGGTCAAGGGCTTTTTTAGTAGATATTTCGCAATAATTCAGCCACTCATCCGTTTTGGATTGCGTATTTATTACGCAATTACCATCTTCGCGTCAAATTTTTAAAGGCCATGAATCGCTTTACTTCTCACATTTTAGTTCTTACTTTCTCTTGCTTTTTATTTTCCTGCTTCCCAGAAGAAAAAAAGACAGCCGTTGCGGAAGGTCCCGTTTATACGCTGGTATTTATGGATAAAACCCAGAGTGTCAATGTAAATAAGGCATTTGTAACGCAGAAATATCAGCAGATTTTAAGTGATTTAGTAGAACAAAATATCCACCAAAAAGGCGATAAACTGGAGGTGTATTTTATTCATGAAAATACCCAAAAGGCGCGTGCACTTTCGCTTACTTGTCGTACCGAAGTAGATGACATTAGCCACATGAACGCTACCGATCGCGAAGCAGTACAGACTACTGCCGACCTTACCCTAAAGCGTGAAAGAATGATTTTTTTGCGGCAATTAATGGCTAAGTTGGGGATTCAGAACGTAGGCACTTCGCAACGACAAACCGATATTTGGGCCAGTTTACCCGTTATCAATAAAGCCGCCGAAACAGGTGCTACTATCAAGGTTTATTATCTGAGTGATATGATTGAAAGCATGAAGGGTCCGAATCGTCGGGATTTTCATAGTAATCCACCACGCGACAACGCGCAGGCGGAAAGTTGGGCTAAAGCTGACGCTAAACAAATGCAACAATATGCTTTGAACGCCGCAGAAATAAAGATTGCACTTCCATTTGAACCAACGAGTAGTACTAGCGAAAACAATCCTACGGTGACTCAGTATTGGAATACCCTTTTACAAGAATTGGGGGCAGGCACAGTGGAAGAATTATAATAGCCATTAGCCAAAAAGCTTTCGCCATCCCCACAACATCAATACCAACAGTATCACAAAAATCACTAAAACGTACTCAAATTTGAGGTATGAAAGTACCACTATGTGCGTTCGATCCACAATCCACATAATAGCAATCGTGGCAAAAATCATCAATACTAAGCCACTTAATTTCTGAAAACCTGGGATATAATCAAAGGAAGCAACATTGCGGCGAATAAGCCACAGCGTAAGAAGCATGGAAAAGAAAGGCAGAATCTGCGTATAAATATTAAAGTCGAAAATACTGCGGCGTTCAAACAAAAACAGATAAATGTTTAATGCAACCGCGAAAATCCCTGGAATACAAGCCAAGTAAATCAAAAAAGCGTAGAAGTAATTCCAAGGCGGTAAATGACCTTCGTTTTTCCCTAAAAAACCTGATAGTAGTGCCATTAAAGGAATGACAGCAAAATAAAAAAGTACCCAATCTGGTCGTTCACCTACTCGGTCGAAGAATTGTTGTAAGGTCATGGTTTAGGAGTCAGAATAAAGAACGGAACCGCCCAGACGGTGAGGAGTCAGAAATGATAGAGAGTTAATCAACTCCTCACTTCTGACTCCTCACGTCTCGCTACTAATTAAAAATATCCGTAATCCCTCCACCTGCATTTTTCTGCTCAGGTGTAAGTTTATAGTTGGGGTTTGAAACCCGATTAGGGTCACTTACCTCAAACTCACCCCCTTTGATTTGATTGGCGAAAGTTTCGAGCCGTGCGTAGGCGCGTTCATCGTTAGGATTAAAATCACGAACAATGTTGTCTAAGTCACGGATATTAGCCTGTGTACTGGCAATATCGCTGGCAATTTGTCCCGAAATGACCTCTAAGGCATAGTCTAATTGCCAATCTTGCCCTTGTCCTAATACTTTTCGGGCACGGGTGGTGGCGTTATTGGCGGCGGCCATAGCACGCGATTCTGTTTTCAAAAGATTGATACTGGTGGCAAAATCTTTGAGTTTTTCGTCAAAAGCATGGCCATATCCTACCAATTTACGGTCTAATTTAGCGAATACATTTGCTCTTGAACCAAATGTATCCACCAATCTTCGGTAGGTCTCTGCTTCCGAAACGGAGCGATTACCGTCGCCAATGGCGGCATTGAGTTTGCCTTCTAAAGCTACGAAATCGTCGGTTTCGCGAATGGCTTCTCCGCCTTTTTCTACCATTTTATCAAGCTTTACTTTTAAACTTTTTGCTTCTTCTTGGCAATAAACCACCTTTTGACTGGCATCTTTAGCCAGTTTTTCGGCCTTAACCGCTTCTTGCTTCATTTGAATTTTACACGCATTGATTTCTGCTTGACTTTCTCAAATTGTTGGCGTGAGTCTTTCATTTTTCGAGTCAGATCGTCCAGTTCAGCAAATCTATCTACTTGATAAGAAAACTTGTGTAACCCACGTACAATCCGACGAAACAACTTGAAAATAAAAAGGAGCAAGCATTACGCCAAAATAACTGTTCTGACCACGACCAAGGCCGCAAGAGCCTTGGTAAATGCTGCTACAATGACAGGTAATACAAACATGAAAAAGCCGTACAAAATCCCCAGCATGAGAATAAGGCCCACAAACCAGGCAATAGATTTTTCACCTTTTTTCCAGTTAGCCATATTTTCTGGAAGTACTTTGAGTTTATTTTCGCCACCTTCTAAGTGCTTCAGAATGGGCAAATCACTAAGTTTGGTTAATGCTTGATTGTTTTCCATGAGAAAAGTGATTAGTTATATTTTTCAAAAATACTCATTTGAGTTGAAAATCCCCTTTATACAAATCATATACCGTAGTATTAATCCAGTAGGCATCGCGGGTAAAATAAAAAGTTTTTCGGTCTGGATTGCCAATTTCTTTGATGGCTTGTAACGCCAGCGAAATTCCTGCCAAACAGGCATCTCGGTTATATACTTTTTTGGTGGCTTTGTCGTGATCCCGAATCATTAATTCTTTTAGCTTAGCATCTTTAACTTGGTCAAATTTACGGGTTTCAAATTCTGCCCAGCCATCGGGAGTTTGGAGCATATTGTAGAAACTGAGCAAGTCATCGTACTTAAATTCAATAATTTCTTCTTGTACTTTTTCGGGCACAAGCCACGTAATGAATTGATAAGAAACACCACCAGTGACGTAAATGATGTTACGCGTAGCTGATCTAATTTCGGGGTTATCGTTGAGAGAAGACCGAATCAGTGGTGCAATAGAATCTATTACCATGCCTTTGAGGTCTTGGGCGTAGGCGTCAAAGCTACTTGTACGCTTCAGAATCCTTTCGGACAAACGTCTTGCTCCGTATTCAATATTGTAAGATTTGAAGGTATAACGTTCGCGTCCGTCGGCTCCGATGTACTTTTGCAAGATACCGCCTTTGGTATTACCTCCCCCTACGTCCACTAAAATAGCTGAATCGAAATCTTCCCGTGCTAATCCTGCCCGTGCACCATAAGTGGCTTCTACTTTAGCAGGCATGTTGATATTGACGCGCATACCTAAGTTCTTTTGAGCGAGGGCATCCAAATCGCCGATATTAGGGGCAATGTTGATACCTGATGAGGCGTAAATCACAAAGTCTTTATTTGCCAACTTGTAAACACTCTTGGCGTCCTCCATCATTTCTTGCACAAAAGCAATGGCTTCTTGAATATCAGCGGGGCGAAGTTTACCTCCGTTGGTTTCCATCCCTTTCACTAAGCCTACGGTTTCTTGGCGGTCATAGACCAATTTGTAGCGAAGTTTGTTGTTTTGGAAATAAAATCCGATAACGGATAACTTTACCCCTTGCGAGCCGATGTCAAATCCACCCCGATAACCTACGTATTTGGGAGTTTGAGCAAGTAGATTAAATGCTACCAAAAGAAGCAAGAAAAAGGGTAACAAACGAAACCCTTTATTGAAAAAATTTTTCATGGAATTATTTTATAAATCATTGATAAACAAATATTTGAATTTTTAAATATCCACTTCTACGTCTTCGTTGTTTTTGGTTTTTTTCTTCGGCTTAGTAGGTGTAGATTCTGCCTTTTTGGTTGTTGTTTTTTTCGCAACGGGTTTCATTTTTTTGACAGCAATGGTCTTTTTTTCTGGTTCTGCCGCCTTCACGGGAGTTTCATCTACTGCTACATCTTCTACTTTTTCTTCCTTCACTGCTTCCTTTACATCCGAGGCTTGGGCATCGGTATTGGCAGAACTACTTGCGCCATCTGATACGGCCACAGTGTCTGTTGTGGTAGTGGAAGTTGTGTTGTCCTCTTTGTCGTGATTATAGATATACCATGCCGAGCCGCCCAAAACGCCAATAATGACTAAAAAAATCAAAACTTTGGAAAAAGTGGTTAGTTGTGACCAGAAGCCGCGTTCTTGTTGAGGTTCCATGTTGGTTAATGATTGTTAATGGTTATTGATTGATTTTTTAGGCTGTGAAATACAAAATTAGGCTTTAATGATTAAACTTCATTAGGCAAATGTAGATAATTACTATTCGGCAAATATCAATGTAATGGTTTGATAATCAGTATTATGTTCTTGCAAAAAGCACATTGTATGTATTATGCGATTCAAAAGTATAAGGTCAGTTGATTGTGCTTTCAAAGATTTTTATGAATGGTTGCGGGACTTTAAGAGGTGTATTTTTTGATTAAGATTGGTAGATTTCTAAAATTAGAAATTTTGTTTAAACAATCTACTGCTATTTATAGACGTTAATTCGTCATCATCGTTACAATTATCACATAACAAGTCTCTTAACAAACCATGAAAAAAACACTTTTTGCATTGTTTCTTTTCTCTGCTCTTCAAGCAAATGCTCAATTTAATCGCAAGTTCGTATTTGTAGGGATAAGGGGGGGAGCTAATTTCTCAAATCTTCAAACGGAGGGTTTAACGATTGCCAGACCAGGAGCATCAGTCCAAGATTTTTTTAAAAATAATTCTGCTAATCGTACGGGTTATGTATTGGGAGCCTACACAAGAATAGGCCGGAAACTCTTTATTCAGCCTGAGGTGCTATTTTCATCGAAGGGGGGGACATTCGAAATCTTCAAGAATGGGAGTACTTCACCAGTAAATGTAGATGTGAAGTTTAGCCAAATTGATATTCCAGTATTGATAGGCTTAAAATTAGGGCCATTGCGTCTTAATGCGGGTCCTATGGCATCGCTCAATGTGGCTCAAGGAAATCAGTTGGGAGACGCGCTTAAAGTTTATACCACCCAAAATATCAATAAAACGATTGAACAAGCAACGTTTGGGTATCAAGCAGGAATTGGAATAGACATCCGTTCTTTTAATATAGACCTCCGCTATGAGAGTGGCTTTTCTAACATTTCTCAGTTGAATCTTCAAAACAATGCTCAGTTTAATACCAAAGTGGCGCTTTGGCAATTAACCGCTGGGTTTGTATTGTTTTAAAAACAAATCGGACTGCCGTGAGTTGACAGTCCGATATTTCACTTATTAACCCACTAAAATAGCATTTTGTATGACCACTTCATTTTACGAGTGGAATTAGTATATTGGATACTTCGCGTATGCGGCGGCGAGAAATCGCAATTTCTCTTCCTCCTTGCAATTTAAGTGAACGCTCGTATTGGCAAAAATCTTGTAAATATTTGAGGTTGATAATCCACGATTTGTGGACGCGTACAAAAGAAAGCTGATCGAGCAGGGATGCGTAACTTTTCAATGTCTTTGATACTAAATGCCGTTTCCCGTCGCTTGTATAAAGAAAAGCGTAGTTTCCACATCCTTCCATACACACCAGTTGGTCAGTTTGTATAATAACTTGGCGATTACCTTTAGGAATTATAATGCTGTTTAAAGGAGGAGGTGAAGTAAGGGCTGAAGGTGAGTGAAAACTTTGGAGTAGAGGTTGAGTATTCATAATGCTTGTCATTTAGAATTGAACAGAGTAGAACTTGTATCAAGTTGACATGACAAACTTAATATAAAAAAAATCGGCAATAAAATACTCAAAAATCCATGAATGGGTATAATGTGTTAATAAACAGGTAGTTATTGATTGTTTAGCTCCGTTAAATCAGTACTACCACTTGACAAAACACGTAGAAATACGCATATAAAAAAAGCCTCGTTTATAACGTATAAACGGGGCTTTTTTGCTTTAGACTACGTTTTGCTACTCTTTGGCTTCTAATGAGTTTGAAAGCTTGACTTTATTGGCCGCTTTTACAATCATGAAAATCACCCACATCGTAATCAAAAATTGAATGACTACATTCAAAAAACTGCCGTAACGGATAGCTACTTCTGCTACACCAGCCGCAGGGTCAGCAGCTTTTAATACCACTTTGAGAGCCGAAAAATCTACTCCACCAACGGCGAGGCCCATGATAGGGTTGATAATTTCATCCATGAAGGCTGTCACAACCTTACCAAAAGCAGCACCAACTAATACACCAACTGCTAAGTCAAGGACGTTGCCTTGGGCGATAAAAGTTTTGAATTCTTTGAGCATTTGAATTAGGGTTTTGATGGTTTAACAAAGGAAGAACACTGTAATAAAATAAAATAAAATCCTTTTTTGGGAAAACAACTACCAGTTGTACAAGAAACCAAAATTAATGGATTGAGCTAACTGCATTTTGGCAATTTGGTCTTGGTCGTAGATAGCTATTAATCCTAAATTTACATTGAAATATTTAGCGAATTTAGCCGTCAATTGAGCATCTAAGCGGTTATCAATCGCAGCAAGGTCTTTGGCATTTGCAAAGGCTTGGTAGCGCCACTTTAAATTCACATCTTTTACTATGTCTTTGTTGTAATTCATTACCAGTTGCATAATGGCAATTTCATTGCGAATACCTTTTCCCCGTTCTACCCCGTAGTTAGAAAATTTATATTCAGGACTGAGGCGGTCAACGTCTTTGTACAGGTTTTTATTTCCCAAAATTGTCTGACGAACGGCACCAGGGGCAAATTGCATACTAAAGAATTTGTTGGGTTTCCACTCAAGACCAATGGCTTCTGTTAAAAACAATGGTGTAAAAAATCCTGAAATAAATGGACGACGAGCGTCTCCAAAATCGCGTCCGTTGGCTACTTGCGAAAGGAAATTGAGACTGGCAAAAAAATACCACTGGGATTTCTCTCCCAACTTACGTCCATATTTTGAATCATAAAAGAGGCGGTCAATGCTTTTACGAAAAGCGTCGTTCTTGTTTTGAATGGCTCCCAACTGAAACTGAAAATCATTAATCCAGTTGTTTCGGGCTTTGGTGTATTCGCCCTTGGAGTTTAAATAAAGACCGAGCGAGATATTATTGATGCCTCCCCCTTGCCAGCTTCCACTGAACGTGCCTTGACTTAAATTGACGCCAAACTGTGAGGCTTTCTTCCAATAACTCGTGTCTTTGGCGGCTTCTTGAGCTTTAGAAGCTATCACCGTTAATAATAAAACGATGACATTTGTAAAAAAAAACGATGACTTTTTCATTTGCTGATGGTTTATGAATTTACGATAAATAAATCAATAACTATCTAATTTTCAAAAATTTCTACCTTCTTAGATTGAAGCGCTTGTAGAGGGAATATAGTTTTAGTATCTCCAGTTTGGAGCGTAATAGAAGTGTTATCAAGGCTAATTATTCGGCCTTTTACTTCATCTATTTGGATGGTTTGTCCTTCACGATACCGATTTTTATTGTAGAAGGACGAAAGAATATTGGCTAAAATATCTTTGGAAGCAAGCCCGTAACCTACTGCGAAGGCTAAAATAATCCCACCAATGAGAAGATTGAAGCTTGATTCCAACAATTCAGTATTGACACCCGCTTGCCCTAAAGCACTAATGATAGTAATAACCAAGAAAAAAGAAAATGCAATAGTCCCGATAAGCTTTGCCGAAGGTACATTGAAGGATTTGCAAATGGAAACAACTGCATTTTTGATTGTTTCTGATACCAAAATGCCGATTTGAAGCATAATGGCAGCTACAATAAGTTGGGGAACAAAGTTGACTAATTTTTCTACCAAACTCGTAATAGCCCCTACCCCCAATGTTTTGGTTGCATCAGTAATGAATCCTAACATGATAAAATAGTAGAGTACTTTAGATACAATTTGACTCAGTTTTATATCTGTTTGGAGCTGTTTTACAATGCTTATTTCATTGAGTTTGTCACCAATTTTGTCAAAACCTACCCGTTCCAGCAATTTTTTAGTAACAATAGCCAATCCTTTCGCCACAAGGTAACCAATCAATAAGATAAAAGAAGCGAAGATTAGTCGGGGTACAAAATCCACGAACTGATTGATTAATTTTGTAAGCGTACTAACCAAAATCTCGGTAAGGTTGGGTAGTTCTTTCATGGAGTATCGTGGGTGTTTTCTTGGTTATTTTTAGACTTTGGAAGCTCTGGAGTAGCCAATACTCCAGCAGCATTGAAAAAATTACCCACGTAGAGGGTAATCAGTTCCATTGTGTTTCGAATCGTATCAATTTCTGATACCAAAGCTTTTTTGAGTGATTCTGGGACTTTATCGTCTGGGTCAATGTTAAAAAAGGCATCATTCATATCAAAAGGGCCTTTAAAATTTTAATGTTTCAACCACCATTTAATCAAAATAGTCATTTTACTAATTATTAATATTCCTAAAAGAACACCTTCAATATATCTTTTTCGAAGTTTTTCCTTCGTACGTTTAAGCCGCATTTTCACAGCACTCTCCGTGAGTCCAAACGTATCGGCAATTTCCTTGATGCTAAAATCATCTTGATATTTCATCAACAGGATTGTACGTTCTTGGGCCGAAATACTTTCTAAAACATGTTGAAGACGTTGGGTATCTATCTCCATTTCTTCGGTATCGTCAGACTCTTCAGCTACGTCAATCGTTTCTGTCAACTCATTTTCGGCCATCTTTTTGGTCAACCTTAATTGATCCATACAATAGTTGTAAGTGATGGAAAACAGCCAAGTTGAAAATTTAGAGGTTTCTCGAAAAGTACCAATTCGTACAATCAACTTTAAAAAAATATCGTGTGTAAAATCCTCTGCTTTTGCTTGATCTTTTACAAACGTCAGGCATTTACGATATACTTTGTCGGCGTAACGTTCGTAAAGTTCTTCAAAAAAAGTGTTGCGTTGTGTGTCAACATACAATCGCACCAACTGTTCGTCGGTATAGTGATTCATTCCGATAGAGTGTACGCTCATTGTGACGAATGAAAGGGGGTATAGTAACAAAATAAAGGCGTAAAATAAGATAAAAAGCACAAATAAACTTTTGAAAGCTTACAAATTTGCCCGTTAATTCTTGAAAATAGGGTATTGTATTACCCCAATTAAAACTCTACGCCTAAGTTATTGGGGGCGAAAGGACATAAAAAAACCCAGAAGCTATTTCTGGGTTTTTGGAAAGCAGCGGGCTTAATTAAGCCCCAATTGCTACGTGCTTAAACGTTTTTACAGTTAAGCCTTTCTGTGTTTTTTCAAGTAATTGAGCAATTGTTAGAGAGCCGTCTTTGATGAACTCTTGGTTCAATAAAGTGCTTTCTTTGTAAAATTTGTTCAAACGACCCAAAGCAATTTTTTCGAGCATAGCTTCTGCCTTGCCTTCGTTGCGGGCCAATTCCTTGCCCACTTCGATTTCACGCTCAATAATGGCAGCATCTACGTCGCCTTTGTCAACGGCAATAGGTTTCATAGCCGCAATTTGCATAGCGACATCGCGACCTACTTCAGAAAGGTCGGCACCATTGACACCCGTAAAGGCAACAAGTACACCACGCTTGTTGTTTGAGTGTACATAAGAACTCACTACGTCTGCTGTTATGTTTTCGTAAGCAACTAACTCAAGTTTTTCGCCAATTTTTCCAATTAACTCGGTGATTTGGGCTTCAAGAGTTTGGCCATCGGCTTGAATTGTAGCCAATAGAGCATCTTTATCAGCAGCATTAGTAGCTACTGCTTGGCTCATGATATTCATGGCCAAGTTTTGGAAACTTTCTACTTTAGAAACGGGCTCAGTTTCACAAGCCAATCCGACGATTTTACCATTAGTTCCATCAGGACTAACATGTACCAATACTACGCCTTCAGATACTACGTTGTCTGCACGTTTAGCGGCGACTTTTTGGCCTTGTTTACGAAGAATATCAACTGCTTGTTCAAAATCACCATCGGCTTCGGTAAGGGCTTTCTTGCAATCCATCATACCAGCGCCTGTCATTTGGCGAAGTTTGTTCACATCTGCTGCGGTAATTGCCATCTTTATTAAGTTTGATTTTATTAGTAATATTTTTAAATAGGTTTTACTGATTTTAAGGATATGAGGTTGTAATGTCTTACAAAAATCTACAAAATCAGTAAAAGTGCTTATTATGAAATCGTTAAACGGAATAGCCCATAGCATAAGCAGCTACGGGCTATCCGATCGGACGGCGGCGGCACTGGGCTGCCGCCGAAGCGGGAGTAGAATATGTCGAGTTGTTATTCCTCGTCGGCTGCCTCAATAGCTGCTTTTGGTGCTTCTACCACTTCTTGACCTAAATCTTCCGAGCGTTTTACGTCTTCTTCTTCGGCCATGCGGGCATCATCGCGTTCTTGTTTACGCTCAATCAATCCTTCTTCGATTGCTTTGCCAATGGCAAGCGTGATCAAAGAAATTGATTTGTAAGCATCGTCATTAGCAGGAATTACAAAGTCAACCTCGTTAGGGTTTGAGTTGGTGTCGCACATTGCGATTACGGGAATACCAAGGCGTTTTGCTTCAGCTACGGCAATGTGTTCGCGTTTTACATCTACTACAAACAAAGCGGCTGGCAAGCGAGTTAAATCGGCTACGCCTCCTAACAAGCGCTCCAGCTTATCTTTCTCACGACCTTTGATTAGGCGTTCGCGTTTTGCAATGTTGCTTGCAGTAGCTTCGTCGCCCAACAATTTGTCCAAACTCTGCATTTTTTTCAATGACTTACGAATGGTAGCAAAGTTGGTTAACATACCACCCAACCAACGCTCAGTTACGAATGGCATCTTCAAACGACGCGCTTCTTCTGATACGATTTCTTGGGCTTGCTTTTTAGTAGCTACAAACATCACTTTACGGCCTGAACGTACCACGCTTTTTACGTAGTGACAAGCTTCGTCAAGCGATGCAATTGTTTTGTTAAGGTCAATGATATGGATTCCGTTTTTCTCCATAAAAATGTACGGAGCCATACGGGGATCCCACTTGCGAGTCATGTGACCAAAATGTACACCTGCATCCAACAGGTCTTTGTACTCTAATTGTGCCATTTCTTGTTAAAAATGAAAAAGATGAATAAAAATAAATAATACGCAGCACCACGCGACGGACACCATAAGCGTGGCCTGGACAAGCCCCCTGTCCCCCAACGGGGGAATTTATAGTTGCACCCCCATTGGGGGAAGGGGTGCTGATATTAGCGTTTCGAGAATTGGAAACGACGACGTGCTTTGGCGCGACCGTATTTCTTACGCTCAACCATACGAGCATCACGTGTCAAGAAACCTTCTTTCTTGAGAGCTGGACGAAACTCGGCGTTGATTTCGCACAAAGCGCGCGCAATCGCCATACGAGTAGCCTCAGCTTGACCACGAACACCACCACCACGAACATTCACTTTGATGTCGTAGTTAGCAGCTACGTTGACAGTCGTCAAAGGTTGCTTTAGAATGATTTGGAGCGTTTCGATGGGAAAGTATTCGGCAAATTCACGGCCATTAACCTTGATTTCGCCTTGCCCAGCCGATACATAAACGCGAGCTACTGAAGTTTTTCTTCTACCTACTGTGTTTGTAACTTCCATTGTTTTTGTGTTATCTGTTACCAGTGTATCTGTTATTTGTCAAACAAAATAATGCTTTCAAATAACAGTTAACGGATAACGATTTAGAATTTTACTTCTTTCGGTTGTTGAGCAGCATGTGGGTGTTCAGCACCAGCATACACGTGCAAATTGGTAAAAATGCTACGACCAAGGCGATTTTTAGGCAACATCCCTTTCACGGCCATTTCAATGACTTTGTGTGGTTGTTTTGCCAAAACTTCGCGTGGAGTAGCAAAACGCTGACCACCTGGGTGACCCGTGTGGCGAACGTACTCCTTGTCAGTCATTTTCTTGCCAGTCAAGCGGATTTTGTCGGCATTGATGACAATCACATTGTCTCCACAGTCCACGTGTGGAGTAAAATACGGCTTGTGCTTGCCGCGCAAAATTTTGGCGATTTGGCTGGCCAAACGTCCCAAAACTTCACCTTTGGCATCTACCACTATCCATTCTTTTTGGACGGTAGCGGAGTTTGCCGAAACGGTTCTGTAACTGAGTGTATCCACTTTGTTAAGTGTTTTTCGTTGAAAATCAATTAATTAACTATATAAACGGGCATTTTGAGGCGAAAATCGGACTGCAAATATAGCGGTTTGGTTTTTGAATCGCAAAATGATTCAAAAAATTAAATTTTTACTGATTTATTCTTTATTCTTGCAGGCGCAGAGAGACACATTATTTCTCATAATTACATTCCGTTTTTTAATGACCACTAACCGTAGAGCTGACGATGAACACCTCCTGCCTCAGATAGTCAATAGAAGCAGTCGTTGCCGTCAATTGGTAGTTTTGGTTTTCATTGAACACAACTTTAACATTCGTATTTCTATTTTCGTCAATATGCACTAAATCAATATGCTCAGTTCGATTTTAGTGATGGTAGGTTTCTGGGATTGTGGCCTTAGCTATGCTGCCTGTTGGCGCGGCATTTGATGCCCAACAAGAAAAAATTTCTATCAGCTGTCATCACTAAAGCATAAGTTGACGAAACCAATACCAAGTACGCACAGGGAGGATTGCAGCAGTTGTGGGCGGAAGAGGATTTTGAAAAACATATCGAAGATAAGCAATGGTAGTTGGCGGTGGTACTGCGCGCGCAATATCGTCGAAATCGTAGTTACCGAAGCCCCAGAGCGTATCATGGAGTTGATTTCGTACGGCACGCGCTTCGACAAAGAAGCTGACGGCGACTACGATTTACAAAGAGGGGGTCACGATCATCGATTTGCTAATTTTAAAGATGCCACGGAGCGGAAATCGAACGGGCATTTATCGATGAGGTAAAACGTCATCCTTCTATTCAAATATTTACGCATTATTTCGCCGATTTGATTACGCAACATTATTTTAAGAAAACCGTTTATCGTCCGCGCGACGATATTAAATGTTTTGGTGCGGCGTAGTTCCTGAATACCAAAACGGGGGAAGGTAGAGAAGTTTCGGGCTAAAACCACGGCGTTATGACGTGGGGATTGGCAATATTTACCAAAATACAATTAACCCGGTATTGCAACAGGCGATGGTATCGCTATGGCCTATCGCGGCGTGGCGTTTGTGACAACATGGAGTTTATTCAGTTTCAACCAACGGCGCTTTATCAACTGGTAAAAAACCCATTTTTCCGATTTCCGGGCCGTACGGGGTTTTGGAGGCATTCTTCGCAATAAAAAAGGTGAAACTTTTATGGAGCATTACGACCCCCGGCTGTCGCTCGCTCCGCGCGACATCGTAGCGCGTTCGATTGACTCCGAGATGAAAAAATACGGAGATGAACACGTTTACGACGACTGTGACACATTGCGATTGCTGAAATCTGGCTGAACACTTCCCCAACATCACCGCTTATTGCAAAGATAACTTAGGAATTGACGTTCGGAAGGATTATATCCCCGTAGTACCAGCACAGCACTATATGTGTGGCGGTATCAAAGGTCAACGAGTTGGGGACAAACCAATATTTTTTGCATGACCGGGGAGTGTGTTGTAAGGCGCCACACGGTGCTAATCGTTTGGTTTCCAACCGTTGCTCTGGAGGCGGTGGTATTTGCGCATCGAGCCTTTGTGAAAACCATCGAAAACCTATCGGATGCGCATATCCCCGAAAACATTCGAATGGAATGACGGGGGCACGATGCACCCAGAAGAAGCGATTTTAGTGACCGAAATGACCAAAGAATTGGAAGCAATCATGTCGAATTACGGGATTGTACGCACCAATCGTCGTTTGAAGCGTGCGCATGACCGCGTGGAATTGATTTATAAAAGAACACGAAGAACTCTACTGGCAGGTCGAAAGTATCAGTGCTGATTGGTAAAGCTTCGCAACATGATTAACGTATCGTATTTAGTACTCAAAATGGCGATGGCGCGTCGGGAGAAACGTCACTTTAATTTTTAACCAAGAAATACACATTTATAAAAAACACTGAACTATGGGTAAGTTATCAACAGCAAGCACCGTATCTTTACTATTGCTAAACCCTTTTTATGAAACGACCTTCAGAATCCCGCCTCATGCTTTGGGGGGCTACCGCTGCTTTTTGTGCTTATGCTTGCATGTACGCTTTCCGACGAGGAATCACCGCCGCCACATTTGAAGGGATGGTTTTCTGGGGGATTAATTATAAAATTTGGCTGATTACTTTACAGGTTTTTGGCTACGCGCTGTCTAAACTTATTGGTATTAAGGTAGTTTCTGAAATGAAACCCGCCCAACGCGCCATTTATTTGTTGTCGTTTGTTGGGTTTGCGGAGCTTGCCTTGTTGGGTTTTGCCCTCATCCCCGCCCCGTATAATATCCCGTTTTTGTTTCTTAACGGCCTTCCACTCGGGATGGTCTATGGTACAGTTCTGGGCTTTTTGGAAGGGCGTCGCCAAACCGATGCGCTGGTGGCTGGCCTCACGGCATCGTTTATTTTTGCGTCTGGTTTTGTCAAAACGGTAGGAAAAACCTTGCTCAACAACGGTATCTCGGAGTTTTGGATGCCCTTTACGACGGGCTTATTGTTTGCAGTTCCGCTGGTATTGGCCGTTTGGGCGTTGGCCAAATTACCCGCACCAACGGACGAAGACCGCGCCGAACGTACGGAACGTGCGCCCATGAATGCCGCCGACCGTAGTCGCTTTATCAAAACTTTCTCGGTAGGACTCATTACTTTGATTGTCTCGTACGTTTTCTTGACGGCCTTCCGCGATTTCCGCGACAATTTTGCGCCCGAAATCCTCAAAACTGCGGGCGTTGACGACCCACTCATCTTTACCCAAACTGAAACGTTTGTCTCAGTCTTTATCCTGATTTTGATGGGGACATTGCGCTGGGTGAAAGACAACTGGAAGGCGTTTATGTTGATTAATGTGCTTTTGATTTTGGGCGGGCTTACAGTGGGCATAAGTACGTGGATGTATCAGCAAGGAATGCTTTCGGCAGGGGTATGGTTTACGTTGACGGGTGTTGGGCTTTATCTGGCGTACGTGCCTTGCAACGGCCTTTATTTTGAGCGTTTTGTGGCTTCGTTTAAGTACGTTAGCACGGTGAGTTTTGTGGTGACACTCGCCGATTGGTGGGGTTACTCGGGAACGGTACTGGTGCTGCTCTACAAAAACTTCGGACAACCCAACATCAGTTTCTTGGATTTTTTCATCTACGCGGGCTATATCTTGGCCGTCGTGTACGTGGTATTGGTTGTGATTTCGTTTGGTTTTTTTAAGAGAAAATATCAAGCGAGAAAATTGGAAGAAGCAGTCATTTAAAACAAATCACTGGACATTAGAAAAGTTCCTAATGCCCAGTTTCCTCACTATCTAAACTTTGATTATATTACTCCCTTGCCAAAAACTTCTCAATCTGCTCGGCGGTTAAATACACTTTTCCTGAGCGGGTCTTTATGTGTTCGCGAAAGGCGTTTTTGATGGCCTCGCTCCATTTCATATCTATTTCTCCTGGAGTAAATTTGTTTTCACGGAGCATTTTATGCCCAAATTCGTCTTGTAAAGCAATAAACTCGGCTTGGTTCACCACCTTTTCGGCCAAATGCGCGGGAATAAAAATCACACCTTCGGGCTTGCCCAACACCAAGTCACCTGGCAATACCGACGCCCGACCAATGCGAATGGGGCAGTTGATACAGGTCATGGTCATGTCTTTGATGGCTGACGGGTCGTAACCACGCGTAAAACCCACAAAGCCGTCAATAGCACTGAGTCCTTCTAAGTCGCGTACGCCTGCGTCGAACACCACACCCGTTTTTGATTTGGCATAAATGGAGTTTCCGAGGTTATCGCCAATGAGCGTTCCGTCAATGATTTTTCCATAGCCGTCCGCTACATACACGTCATTGATTTGGAGCGCATCAATGGGCCACGAGTTGGTATTTCCTTTGCGGCCTTCGGCTTTTCCTTTTTCCTTAATGGGTTTTTCCATATCGGGGCGTGCGGGCATGTATTGAGCCGTCAAGACACGGCCTACGAGTGGCTTTTCGGGGTGAATGATCTGAAAATTACCTTCAAATTGATTGTTGTAGCCATCGCCGCGCATGATACCCCACGCTTCCTCGATAGATACGTTAGCCAACCGTTTCACAATTTCATCGGGAACTTTAGGGCGGCCATCAGGGAAGCGTTCCCCTTTCCACTCTTGCGTATAAAACTGAATAAGCTCTTTAGGTGCTTGGATTTGGGCGAATGCAGTAGAAAACAGTAAAGTAGAAAGCAACAGGGAGAAGATAAATAGCTTTTTCATAATTAACGGCCCCCCACCCCCAATGGGGGAGTCTTGTTTTGGTGATACTCCCCATTGGGGCAGGGGGCTGACAAAAATCTGATAATTCTACTTCCTACACTTCTATCTTTTTCCAACGGTGAATTTTGAAATATTTTTAGAAAAAATTGGCCTAATCTTGTGCCATTCTATTTCCGAAGGCCAATTGGCAATTTCAAATCTAAAATCAACAATCATTTCTAACCGTGCCTCCGCACTTAATTCTAAACCCCAATGAAAAAATTTACACAACGTTTTAAGTTGCCCGATTCCCACACTGCCTCCGAAAACAATCGCCGCGACTTTCTACGCAAAGGTTTACTTGGCGGATTATCTATGGGCTTGATGTTTGATGGAAAGCCCGAAAAAGAAATGGAATTCATTACGCAAAAAGTAAAACGTGATTCTAAGCCTTCGGAGCTAAAAATCACGGACATGCGCATTGCTCATTTGCAGGGAGTTCCGTTCAAAAGCCCCATCATTCGTATCGATACCAATCAAGGATTGGTGGGTTGGGGCGAAGTACGTGATGGCGCAAGTCCTAACTACGCCCTGATGCTCAAAAGCCGTTTGTTAGGCCAAAATCCTTGTAACGTTGAAAAAATCTTTAAAGAAATTAAACAGTTTGGCGGGCATGGTCGCGCCGCTGGGGGAGTATGCGGTGTAGAAATGGCCTTGTGGGATTTGGCAGGAAAAGCTTTCAACGTTCCAGTTTATCAAATGCTTGGCGGGAAATACCGTGATGAAGTCAGGATGTATGCCGATACGCCTGAAATAGATGACCCCGCCAGTTTTGCTAAAAAATTGAAAGAAACTCGTTTGGACAAGGGCTACACTTTCCTCAAAATGGACTTTGGCATTGGTCTATTGGCTGGCAAACCTGGAATGTTGATTGGCGATAACGTTTGGAAGCTTAGTCAAAAAGACAATAAACCCAAAGTAGTAGGCAACTACGGCATGACCAAGCACCCCTTCACTCGGATTCAGATTACGGACAAAGGCTTAGAATACATTTCGGAATACGTCAGCAAGATTCGGGAGGGGGTTGGGTACAATATTCCTGTATCAGCCGATCACTTTGGGCATTTTGACGTAAATACGGCGATTCGTTTGGGGAAGGCAGTTGAAAAATATCAATTGGCGTGGTTGGAAGATTTGGTGCCGTGGTTTTATACCGACCAATGGAAACAAATCTCAGATGCGATTGAAACCCCTACGCTGACAGGCGAAGATATTTTCTTGAAGGAAGAGTTTATCAAGCTCATCAATGCTAAGGCGGTTGACATGATTCACCCCGACTTGGCCTCTTCGGGTGGGATTTTGGAAACGAAAAAAATTGGAGACTACGCGGAAGAACATGGAATTCCGATGGCGATGCACTTTGCAGGAAGCCCTATTTCGTTCATGGCCAACGTACATTGTGCCGCTGCTACCGAAAATTTTGTAGCTCTTGAGCACCACGGGGTAGATGTAGCTGGTTGGGAAGATATTGTGACTGGAGGCAAGCCTTTGGTTGTCAATGGATTTGCTCCTGTTCCTAATAAACCAGGACTTGGCGTTGAGTTGAATGAAGAAGCCGCGAAGAAATTTTTGATGAAAGACCAAAAATGGTTTGCACCCACCGACGAATGGAATACCAAAGATTCGTGGGATCGCGATTGGAGTTAGTAACATTTTTTAACCTATCAATAATTAGCAGTGTCGAGTAGGGCGTCAGTCGGTTTTGGACCGACCGACGCTTTTTTGGTAGATAGCCTGTTTTTTGCAATTTTACGGCTGTACTACAAAATATTGCAGATGAAAATTGGTTTTGTTGTTTCTTTTTTTGATTTCCGTAATGACGTTCGGCGCGTAATAGCCGAGGTCGCCAAACAACACGACGTAGTGATTTTTGGCCGCCCCGAAAACCGTGATGAAATCTTGCGGCATTTGCCCAATGGGCTGGAATTTAGGCTTATCAACGAAAAACAGTCTAATTTTTGGAATAATATCTGGATAAAACTCTACATCCTTTTTAAGCGAATTCCCAAAAGCCGTCAAAATTTTTTCTTGATGGAGTTGTTTAAAGCATCGCTTACCTCTGACCCTAAAGTACTTAAAAAAAACCACGAGATTTTGAAATGGGTGCGGTGGCTGCCCAAAGTGATTTCCTACGATTTTTATCTAAAACGTCTCCGCTACAAGGCCGCTACCGATTTGACGGGTATTGACCAATTTGTGTGTTTTACGGCCATTGCCGACGATTTTTTGATGGCGCGTCTGCTCCACGAAAACCGTCCCGTAAAAGTCTATGTCTATAGTTGGGACCATGCTTGTAAGCATACTTGTTTTTCGGAACGTGCCCAATATGTGTGTTGGAATGAACGCATCAGAGAGGATGTGATTGAGCTTCAGCACGTTGCACCCACGCACGCCAAAGTAGTGGGGGCGAGCCAGTTTGCGTACATTGACGAATTTCGGTGCGTGCAACCGCCTCTTTCGCGCACATACCCGTTCAAGTATGTTTATGTAGGCTGCGCCATTGGCGTGGTAGATTTGGTCAGAGAAGAAGTAAATGTAGTTATGTCGGTGGCGCGGGTATTAGCCCAAACCCGCCCTGACCTCAAGTTGGTGGTGCGCCCTTATCCTGTGCAGGGCAATTGGGAATTGTATAGTGGGCTTCGTACTTTACCCAACGTAGTGATGGACGATGGTTTCCGAACCTTAGATTTATCGGTCAAGGACGGGCATATTTTGGAAAAATTTGAGAAAATTTCTCACGCCGAAGCCTTTTTTCACTTGGGTACTACTATGGGTCTGGAAGCCTGTTTTACCGACACCCCTTCTTTTATGATAGATTACGGTTATACATCCAAAGACGGTTTAAGTTTATACAGTTTTATTCACCAATACCAAAATGACCGTCATTTGATTGGAATTGCCCCCCAAAATGCCGTGAAATCGGAGGATCAATTGGCACAAATTTTTAAAGATTTGGCCAACCCTACTTATCGAGAGCTAAACAAAAAGGTACAAGCACAGTATAAGATTAAATCATTTGAGGAATTTGCAAAGGATTTGGTGACGATTTAATTTTTTCTAATTTTGCTCATTCTCAAACCCTTATCTTCTCTCATGATTACCCAATCCTTCTTTCGTGCAATCGTGTTAGTGGTTGTGTCCACCCTTTCGCTTTATTCCCAAACAGGAACAAAACAAAATCCTCCTCTGCTATCGGTAGCTACGCCAGAGTCAGTAGGGATGTACTCCGAACGACTCAACCGTTTGGATGGTGTACTTCAGTCGTACATAGATAAAGGAGCTTTTCCAGGGGTGGCGGCCATTGTAGTAAAAAATGGCAAAATTGTTTACTACAAATCTTTTGGTAAAGCCGACTTAGAAACGAATAAGCCTTTATCCAAAGACGCCATTTATCGTATCGCGTCTATGACCAAAGCCATTACGTCTTTGGCAATAATGATGCTCCACGAAGAAGGGAAAATTATGCTGGATGACCCCATCAGTAAATATATTCCTGAGTTTACAAAGCCTGTAGTACTCGATCAATTTAACCCTAAGGACAGTACTTACACCACAATTCCTGCCAAAAGAGAGATTTCGGTGCGGCATTTACTGAGTCATACCTCGGGGATTAATTACAACGTCATTGCAAATGATGAACGAATGAGAGCTATCTATACCAAAGCAAGTATTCTCGACGCTTTTACTACGGAAAATGTGAAGATAGGCGACAAAATCAAAGTCTTAGCCAAACTTCCGCTTACGCACCAACCTGGCGAAAAATGGACGTATGGTTTGAGTATTGATGTTTTGGGCTATTTGGTAGAAGTCGTGTCGGGCATGACGTTGGCACAATATTTTGAAAGGCATATTTTTGAGCCAATGGGCATGAAAGATACCTATTTTTATTTACCTAATTCCAAAAAGGATCGTTTAGTCCCATTGTATTCAGAAGACAAAGAAAAAGGTTTGGTAAAAGGAACAACCAATTCACTTTCAACCAATCCTGATTACCCGATTATGGGGGCTAAAACATACTACTCTGGCGGGGGAGGTTTGTCAAGTACGGCATACGACTACGCTATTTTTCTTCAAATGCTGTTGAATGGGGGTGTTTATAACGGCAAACGTTTATTGAGCCGAAGAGGCGTAGAATTGTTTACCAATACCAACCAAAGTGGGACGCTTTTCCCCGACCCACGTAGTTATTTTAGCCTCGGTTTTAGTGTAATCAACGAAGTTGGGCGTGCCAATGATTTATACAGTAGCGTTGGTACATTCAGCTGGGGTGGTGCTTTCAGTACTCATTATTTTGCCGACCCCAAAGAAAAAATATGCGCTGTTTTGATGAAACAAATGTGGCCAACCAGCTATGGTGGTGAGCTTGACCGTAAGTTTGATTTGATGATTTATCAAGCATTGGATAATTAGTGAACTGTTAGCACAATTTTTCCAATGTGTTCACTACTTTCCATCAGGCGGTGGGCGTCGGCGGCAGCTTCTAAAGGGAAAGTCTTGTAAAGAATGGGCTTGTACTGTTTTGAAGCAATGAGGGGCCAAACGTGTTTTTCTACTTCAGTGGCTAAAATAGCCTTGAAATTAGCATCACGTGGAGCAAGCATACTGCCCGTAATGGTGAGTCTTTTGCTCATTACTTCTAAAATATTAAACTGCGTTTGAGCACCGCCCAAACTTGCAATGAAACACAATCGCCCGTCGGGGTGTAGTAGCCTTATGTTTTTGGCGGTATAGTCACCCCCTACGTAATCCAGAATTACATCCATCCCATAAGGCTTGAGTTCCTCGACAAAATCTTGGGTTTTATAATTTACACATTTTATTGCGCCTAAATCTTCGCAAAACTGACATTTTTTGTCGCTACCCGCCGTAGCAAAAGCACGAGCACCAAAAGCTTTTGCCAGTTGAATTGCCGTTACGCCAATCCCGCTTGTACCACCATGAACCAAGAAATTTTC
>JBGAUP010000027.1:0-31877 GCA_044228585.1 Runella sp.
TGGTTTTTGCTTGGTTAGATACTTATAAAAGAATCCTTGTACGCTTTGAACAGTTAGCTAAAAACTTTAAAGCATGGCTATTAATGGCTTCGGCAATGATTAATTTTAGACATACTTTCAACTAAACAACTTCAATAAAAAACAGACATGCTCATCCTGAGGATTCCAACAATCAGATAATATATAGTATAGAAGAAAAGTATCCAATCAAAGGGATACGAATGAAGGCATCACTTGATAAGAGCGTCAACAGTTTTTTTCTATCATGGCTGGAAGACGCTTAACTGACTGAGTTTTCGGTAGAATTTCTTTTCAGACTGACATACTCAGAAGGAGATATATTGTATTTAGCCTTGAATGCCCTTGCAAAATAATTGGGATTAGAGAAGCCAACGGCATACCCTATTTGCGAAATCTTCATATCGCTTTTTTCCAATAAGGCTACTGCTTTTTTAAGCTTGACAGAGCGTACAAATTCGACAGGAGTTTCGCCCGTCAGACTCAGTACCTTGTTGTAGAGGGTTCCTCGGCTCATAAACATGGCTTTACTCAGTACCTCCACTGTCAAGTCGGGGTCTTCGATGTGTTCTTCGATGTAGCGCGAGAGTTTCAGCAAGAACCTTTCCTCTTCCGACACCACTTCTATTTCGGGGGTTTCGAGGTGGATGTGTTTGCTGTACGTATTTTTTAAAGTGCTGTTGAGGTGGAGCAAATTATTGATTTTCATTGTCAATAGCTGAAAACTAAATGGCTTGGTCAAGTAGTCGCTTGCACCTGTTCCCAGTCCTTTCAGTTGGTCGGTTTCATCTGCCAGCACGGTCAGCAATATCACAGGAATGTGCTTTGTCCGAGGGTCATTTTTGATTTTTTGTACCAAAGAAATGCCATCCATTTGTGGCATGTTTACATCGCTCACAATCACCTCTGGATGACACGAAAGGGCTTTTTGCCACCCCTGTTTGCCATCAGCTGCCTCAATGACTTTGTATTTTACTTTTAGGTTTTCAGCCAGATACGCTCTCAAATCGGCGCTATCGTCCACAATGAGTACCACGGACTTATCCATTTTAGATCCAACTTCCACCTGTGAATCGTCTTTCAAAGGAAGGGCTTCTACTTGTCTTTCTTCTATTTCTTCTTTTGAAACGGACAAAAGTACCAACGGCAAATACACTTTAAAGGTAGTTCCTACACCTTCTTTGCTTTCTACTTCAATCGTTCCACCATGAAGTTTAACAAATTCTTGGGTGATAGACAGCCCTATTCCGCTGCCTTGGTTGAGAATCTTTGAATCAGTACCGATTTGGTAAAACCTATCAAATATTCTTTCTAATTTATCGGGAGGAATTCCTATGCCAGTATCCTCTATTACTAATTTTACCCCCTTCTCGTCCCCTGATTCAACTCGAAAACAAACGTTGCCATCATCATTGGTAAATTTAATCGCATTTGACAGCAAGTTGATTAAGATGCGCTCTACCTTGTCTTTATCAAAAAGAGTGTGGTAGGCCTGAAAGGAACTTTCAAAATGCAGATGAATCTTTTTTTGCTCCGATATATACTTAAAGGAATCCACGATTTCCCTCGCACAGGCAATCAAATCACCCTCTGAGGTGTTCAATTTTAGCTCATTGTCTTCTATTTTACGAAAATCAAGTAGCTGATTTACCAGGTTGAGCAGCCGTTTGGCATTTCTATTAATGAGGTTCAGGGTTTCGCGTTTGTCGGTACTTTTCTCTTGAAACAACAGGTTTTCGATAGGATTGAGGACAAGGGTAAGCGGCGTTTTTAGTTCATGGCTCAAGTTGGTCAAGAATTTTATTTTCAACTGCTCCAACTCCATTCTCCGTTCGGCATCATGGCGTTCTTTTTCTATCAGGTGCTTGACTTCGAGACGTTCTTGTTCCAATGCAAATTCGTTTCTCAATTTCTGTATTCCTCTCCTTCGGATAGCCCAAAGCGTGGTCATCACAAGGGATAAGTAGATAAAGTAAGCATAATACGTACGCCAAAAAGGAGGGTTTACCACAATACGAAGCGTTTTTTCAGGAGTTTGCCAAGAGCCGTCCTCACTTTTAGCCTTCAACCTAAATTTGTATTCCCCCGGATCAAGATTAGTATAAACTGCTGTGGTTGTAGTTCCTACGTGATTCCATTCTTTATCAAAGCCTTCCAAAAAGTACGAATACTGATTTTCGTGAGGAGCGGTATAATTTAAAGCGACAAAGTCTAAAGAGAAATTTTGTTTATAACTCAATATTATTTCTTTAGCAACAGAAATAGGCTCTGCAATTTCTGAATTTTCAATCGGGTTTATGCTCTTATTGCCAATTTTCAAGTCAGTGATGACAAGCGAAGGTGTATTTTTATTCTGATTGAGAAACGCAGGGTTAAAATAATTAAAGCCGTCAAGCCCTCCAAAATACATTTCTCCCGTACTGGTTTTTAAACCTGCCCCCATATTAAAGGTACTTTGCTGAATGCCATTATGGTAGGTATAATTCTTAAATATGCTTTTTTTAGGGTCGAATGTGCTAATCCCTTTATTGGTACTTACCCACAGCTTACCAAAGTCATCTTCCAGAATTTTATAAATTACATCATTTGAAAGGAGATTTTTTTCACTGTATTGGTTGAATTGTTTAGTTTTAGTATCATACAAGCACAGCCCACCTCCGAATACCCCCACCCATATTTGACCCAATTTGCTGCAATAAATGCTCAAAACCCTATCTAAGGGCAGTTTGCTATTACCCTGATTTAAGAAAGTAAGTGTTTTTTGCTTAGGGTCATACACTGAAATTCCCGAACCATTTGCGCCAAACCAAAGTTTACCCTGTTTATCTTCTTCAATGACAGTAATATAACCGTTTAGCAAAAGGTTTCGAGCGCCTTTTTGTGGCAATATTTTATCAAAATGAAGTAAATCGCCCGTTTTGGGATGATACCTATATACACCGTTACCATTAGTGCCTATCCAGATGTTACCTTCTGAGTCGGCCTTTAGGCAGTTGATAGGGATATTAGAAACATCTGTTTTGCTTTTATTGATGCCAAAATGCCTTATGGCATTTGTGGAGGTATTTAGGGCATAGAGGCCATTAAAATACGTACCTATCCAGAGTTCATTGCCCAAAAGTTCTAATGCCAAAACGACCTCTGCATTTCCTTTTGTTTTGTTGAAAGGAACGCGTTTGATGAGACCTGTTTTTTTACTAAAAACATTGAGTCCGCCACCGTCAGTGCCCACGTAAATATCGCCTGATGGGCTTTCGGCAAAGGAGGTAATTGAGCCAGCACTTAAACCATTTGCATCGGATGGATTGAATTGCTTATGATTGAAAAATGCCAGATTAATATCATATTTATTTACCCCTCCCTGAAGGGTGCTAATCCAATAAACTCCACAATTATCCAAGTAAATATCCCTTACCGATCGGCCAACAAATCCCCCTATTGTATTGTATTTGCTTGAAGCTGCACTTTTTATCCTTTGGAATTTACCATTTTTAGGGTCAAAAATATTGAGTCCATCCTCGGTTCCAACCCATAATTTACCCGTATTATCGAATAAAATTTTGAAGATACTGTTGCTACTGAGTGTGCTTTCGTCCGATTTAGTACTTTTGAAGTAACTGAAAGTCTGATTAATCGGATTAAACACATTTAAGCCACCTTCAACTGTTCCTATCCATAAATTCCCATTTTTATCTTCGGCTATCGTTCTAATGGCATTGTCTGAAATGGAGTTGGGGCTTTCATTTTTGTGGAGAAATCGTCTAAAACTGCCGTCTTTGGGGTTAAATAAATGTAGTCCAACCTTTGTTCCAACCCAAATATTCCTTTTGCTATCCTCGAATACGCAAAGAATCATGTCAGAGTTTAATTTTTTATCATTGGCGGAGTCAACTCTATAAGCGGTGATTTTTTTTGTTTTGGTATTAAAATAATAGAGTCCCGTATAGGTTCCGACCCAAATATTGCCGTGGTGGTCGGCACATAAGCTACGTATCCAGCCCATTTGGCTAAAATCGTAATTGATAAAGTTATTGAGGCTTCTGTTATAAACCGATAACGTAATATTGGTACCCACCCATAAATTCCCAACTTTATCTTCAACGATCGCCATTACAGCCCCTCTACCTATACTGGTACTGTCATTTTCGCGGTGCCGATAGACCATAAAATTAAGTCCATCAAACTTGTTTAGGCCATCTTCTGTCCCAAACCACATAAAGCCATATTTATCTTTAAGTATAGCGTTTATGGTATTAGAAGCAAGTCCCTCTTTACTACTGTAATTGACGAAGTTATAGTCTTTCTGTTGCCCAATGGAAGGTTGGAGGGTAAAAAATAAAACGACTATGAAATATATGTTTTTCATCTCTCTTAACTATAAGAAAAGGAATTGTCTTTTGATTACCTCTTACGCCACAATCTAAGTCCAACCCAAGCCCAATTCTATCCAAAGTTAAGTATATTAAGTCATTTTTCTAAACATTGCAAACGCTTTACGAATGTTAAACTACCATGTGATTAACAAACCCTCACCACTTCCATGTTGAGTAATGCTCCTAATTTTTGAATCTTTGAACTAATATGTCCTACCCCAATAGCACAATGATGAGCAGGTCCATGACTGTTCCAATCATTAACAAACTTTCTTGCTCCTATTGGGAATTTATAGCGGCTATTGGTATTCCCAATCTCTAAAATTGGCCCTGCGACTGACTCACCTTCTGCTACTAAAAGCATCAATCCCCCACCTCGTTTTTCAACTACTGAAAGTAAAGTAACTGGCCCATTTTTCACACTCATTTCTACCGAAACGCCTTTGCCCACTTTGCCATGATACACTTTTAGCGGCCGAACTTTGGTTTTTCCTTCGGCGATAGCAATATGACCTGGGCCGTCATGTCCCATCAACACCACATCGTCTTTGAAATCCATCGCGTAATATTCAGTAAATGCCCCCCCTGCCCCAAAACTGTCCATGATTTTCATGGCTTGGGCATTTTTAATCTCATACTCACCCGCTACTGGAATGCCATTGGCAGTCAATAAAGAATTTCCCAAAATAATGGAAGCAATGGTTTCTTCATTTTCTGGATTTCCTGTGCCTTTGTAATAATACGCCATTGACCCCAATTGGTACTTAGCCACTAATTCATCCAGTGCCACAGAGGTGCGAGCTGCACTTGCCAATTCTTCGACTGGGCAATCAGGCTGAATATCAAATACTTCTCCAAATATTTTTAACCGATTTCCGATTTCTTCTTGGTTGACTTCTTTCCGTAAAGCAGCCAGCTCTTCTACTTCTAAGAGTTCAATATGCCCACCAAAATGGGCGTATTGTTGCGTCAAGTCTGAATAAATATCCAACATTCCGCTGTAATAATGGCCCATTGCTCCCATGCGATTGTACGCCATAATTTCTTTTACTTTGGCCGCTTCTACCCACTCTGCTACTTCGTTCCAACATTCAGGATCATGGTGAAGCATTCCTGTTATTTGGTGAAATTTGATACCTACGCGGTTAAAAACGTTGGCAATTTCGGGAACAGGGCAAGCCGAACAATACGCCAACCACTCACCCGTCATACGAGTACGATCGCCCATTTTGTTGAAATGGGTATAATCAATAGCCGCTTCGGGAGCTAAGTTTAAGATAATGACTGGCACATTGGCGCGTTGTACTACGGGCAAAACCGTAGAAGAAAGGGCATAGGTTGTTACGTACAAGAATATTACTGAAACATCTTCTCTCCTAAAGAGTTTGCCTGCTTCAAAAGCCTTGTCGGTATTATCAACCAAACCCGCGTTAATACAGCCCCCTAACCCCCAATGGGGGGATAAGTTAGTTAATTTACTTTCTACTTCGCTCAAGTATCCTTCAAGACGCTCTTTTAAACCCTCAAATTGAGACCAGTAAGTATCTAAACCGATACCAAAAAGTCCTATTTTTAGGGTGGTTTGATTTGACGGAATATGAGTGTTTTGTTTTATCATTTCAATAAGAAGGCTTCTTTTGAGCAAAGCCTTCCTCAAAGTAATTATTATTTTATCAATGCCTAACCCTTAGGCCACTTCGATAATAATCAAATGATGCTCGTTGATATAGTCCTTCCGTAAAATCTCTTAAAACTCCCGCTCGCCAAACTCGCTGGAAGGTAGCTTGGTTTTGCGGTCGGTTTTGTTGAAACTATAGGAGAGGTTAATCAAGAAAATATTGGTTTCTTGGATGTAGTTAGTCGTCGTATAAAAGTTGCTTCCCCAGGTTGTGATGCGCTGCTCGTTTACTTTCATACCACCAAACGACGTGTTTTGCCAAAGCAACGAAACGCTCATTTTATTGTCTAAAAAGGACTTTTTCACCGAAAAATTGGGCTGATAAAAGCGTGAATCCTCGCCCTGCGCGGTGTTTCTGGCCGATAGATACGACAAATTGAACTGCGTACTCAGCGTAGGAGTGATTTGGTAATTGAGGTTTGAATTGATAGAATACACCCAGCCTTGTGTATTGACGACCACCGATTTATCAAACAGTGTTCCGTTGATTTTTAGGTTATAAAGGTTTCCACCTACAAAGATTTTTAGCTTTTTAACAGGCGAAATCGTTACACCAATTTCCGAACCCATCAAACGTGCCTTACCCGCGTTGGTATAAATTCTATTAAGAATGGTATCGTTATACACGCTGTTGACACGATTCACAATATCGGTAATTTGTTGACGATACACATTCCAATACAGCGATACTTTCTTAAAATCTTTGGTAATACCAACTTCATAAATACCCACAAACTCAGGCCGAATATTAGGATCACCTTGTTCGAGGGTTTCGCTGTGCTCACGTTCGGGATAGGGGTTTAACTCGTTGTTGGTCGAGCGTTGTACGCGACGGCTGTAAGCCATTTTTAGTCGTAGGTCTTTACCCATATCGTACAATAGATTGGCCGAAGGAAACAAATTTGACAGTTTCAATTCATTGGGTTTACTTCCTCGGTTGTCCGTAAACTCGCGAATGGCATTCTCGTAGCGTAAACCCGACGAAAACTCCAGCTTTTTGTATTTTCCAGCGTACTGGGCATACATTCCATGAATACGGTTATAAACCGCGACATTGGCCGTAAATGCAGGGTTGGTCACGAGCGGCTGATTGTTCCCATTTTTCTCGGCGTAAACAAATATTCCATCCTGATTTTGCTGACGATACTGATAGCCAATTGAAAGTTTCCCTACCCCGACTTGCTTTTCATAATCAGCTTTAAGGCGCAAGGCTTTCAATGGATTAGCACCTGTGTTGAGGGTATATTGGAGCGTATCTCGGAGGTTATTGATGTTGATGTTGCTATTTTTAGTAAACCCATCAATCAACGCATCTTCGTATAGTCCTGATAAAGAGAGTGTTGAGGCATTTTTAAATTTGTGGGTGTAATCCAAGTTGAACACTTTAAAATTACCTGATTTTAGCACTAAGTTTGGATTGTAATACTGGGTCCGACCTACAATTTGATTGGTTAGTAGGTTCGTTTTCGTATTATTTCTGTAATAAATATTTGCCGTGCGATACTGGTCTCTGCCTCCCAAATATACCCCTCCCGAAATTTCGTCGCTTTTTGACATGGCAAAAATGGCCGAAGCGCGAAAACCGTAGTTATCGCGTTTGAGGCTGCGCTCGCCATCGCTCGGAAAACTTGTAAAAATGTTGTTTATCGTTGTGTTTACATCGCCTTCGCGTCTTCCTGCGATGTCGTTTTTGAGGTAATTGCCCGACACTGACAAATCCCACTTGCCTTTACGATAATTGACCGTTACATCGGCCCCGTAGCGACGCGGTTCGGTCCCATTTTCGTAGGCTTTGAGGCGCGGTAGTCCGTACTGCACGTTGGTAGTGAGTGACAAACCGTCGTTGGTTCCCGTTTTAGTCACAATATTGATAATACCCGCTTTGCCATCGGCATCGTATTTGGCCGACGGCGCCGTTATCATTTCAATTTTTTCAATCGTATTGGCTGGAATCTGCGACAAAATCGTAGCTGCGTCAATCTGAGTAGGTTTGCCATTGACCAATATCAAAAAACCTTTCGACCCTCGAACGGTAATTTCTCCTTCAGCATTGACCATTACCGATGGAATATTTTTCAGTACATCGGTAGCAGTTCCACCTTTGGCCACTTCAAATTGTTCGGCCTTGAATACCTGTTTTTCAAGCGTCGCTACTACGTTGGGTTTGATACCCGTCACGGTCACCACGTCCAATTGCTGACTCGAAGGTGTAAGCGAAATCGCCCCTAAATCTAACCGTTGGCTGGCTTTATCGTAACTTACTTCAATGTACTTGGTTTTGTAGCCAACGTACTCTACTTTAATGACGTATTTGTCGTCTTTTAAGCCTACAAACTGAAACGAACCTTTGTCGTCGGCCACTTCTCCTTTTACCAGATTCCCTTGACTTTTCGACTCCAAACGAATCGTGGCGAAGGCCAACGGCTCGGTGGTGAGCGAATCAACGAGTTTGCCTTTGATAAAACTATTTGATTGGGAAAAAACGGTTAGTGAAAGGTGTACTAATAAGAATGGGATAAAAATTCTTTTTAACATGAGAGTGGGGTAGTAAATGAATGTACAAAATAACAACAATAAAGCTTAACTTTCAACCTACTTGTTTTTATGACTTTTCAATATTTCCGAAATACTCGACTGCCATTTCATGGGTTCTTTGAAATAGGGCTTGGCTCCTACGCTCTCATACCATTGGTCGTAGTTGGCAACTAATTCTTTCAAAAGTACTGGTTTTGAGGCGGCTAAGTCATTGAGTTCGGTACGGTCGGTTTTGAGGTTGTAAAGCTGCCACGGCTCGGTCAGGTTTGATACGGCTTTCCAATCTCCGATGCGTATAGCTCGGTTTCCTTCGTGTTCCCAATAAATTGGTTGGATTCTGTTCAACTTTTCACCTTCAAACAAAGGCGTTAAACTAATCCCTCTTGCTGGCTTGATGACGTGGCCGTTGTAGGTAGTCGGGTACGTTCCTCCTCCCAGCTCCAACAACGTTGGTAGAATATCCACCAAATGTGCGGGATTGTCTATGATTTTTCCGTGGAGTTTGGGAGAAATGCCGTTGGGCCAATGGGCAATAAAAGGAGAAGCAATCCCGCCTTCGCTGGTGTGGTGCTTGTAAAGCCAAAGAGGGGTATTGTTCAACTCTGCCCAACATTGGCCTAAAAAAACATTAGAATTTTTGTTTCCGAGGGTATCGCCTTGTGTAATGCCTTTTACCCCCGATTCGGCATTGCCGCCGTTGTCTGAAAAGAACAAAATCAAGGTATTGTCCAACATTCCTTTTTCTTCCAATCCTTTTACCAATTTGCCAATACTTTCGTCTAAATGGCTCACCATGGCCGCATAAATCGCCATCATGGTATCGTACCGTTCCTGTTCGGCTTGTGATAGGCTTTCCCAAGCAGGCACTTTGGGGTTGATAGGGGGCAAATCATATTTTTTACCCAACAAATTCATCGCTATTTGTCGGTCGTATCTCTCCTTGCGAAGTTTTTCCCAGCCAGCTTTGTATTTTCCTTTAAATCGAGCGATGTCTTCGGCAGGGGCTTGGAGTGGGAAATGCGGCGCATTGTGGGCTAAATACAAGAGAAAAGGCTTTTTTTCAGTCCGTGCTTCGTCAATAAATTGCAAGCCGTAGTCTGTCCACAGGTCGGTGACATAGTAATCTTTGGGAATGTCTATGCCCACTTTGGTGGGCTTTCCATTCAGAAAAATTTGCGCTCGTGGCTGCCCCGTGTACATAAATCCACCCACAGGTGCTGCCAATGAACGCATAAAACCTCGTTCGTGAGGCCCTTGGCCTGCTTGGTGTCCTACGTGCCATTTGCCAGCAATAGCCGTAAAGTACCCCGCTTCTTTCATGGCTTCAGCAAAAGTGACGGTTTCACGGTTCAGGTAACCTTGGTATGCAGGATTGTTTTCGACGGGTTCGACCATATACCCCACCCCTGCTTCTTGGGGATACACACCCGTAAGCAAACTGGCCCGCGATGGACAACAGCGACCCGTATTGTAAAAGTTATTCAGTCGAAGCCCCTTCGCCGCCAAACGGTCGAGGTGGGGAGTTGGGATTTCGCCACCAAAACAACCAATATCCGAAAAGCCCATGTCGTCGGCCAAGATGACGATGATGTTGGGTTTCTGGGCAGTGGCAGGGCGGTTTTGCTGGGCATAAACTGTTATTGTCCCAATAAGATACAGGAAAAGTAAGATTATTTTTTTTCATAAAGCGGTATCTGCATTTGGGTTATTGACTAAGGTTGAATCAATTGTTATTCCGTTTTCCTTGCGGAGGATTTTTCCCTAATCCTCTTTGGGTGAGGGTCATGTATGCGCCCACCGACTTTCGCCACGTATCCAATTGGTTATAAAGCTTTTGGGTTAGTTCAGGGTTTTCGGCGGCGATATTTTTGGTTTCGCCGATGTCTGTCTTGAGGTTGTACAACTCTTGCCTTTTTTCTTCTCCAAAAAGATCCACCAGCTTATAATCACCAACTCGAATGACACTCGAATAGACATCGCCTGTGGCATAGGGCCGTGGGCCAGGATTGTGCCAATACAGCGGGCGATTGAGATCAGGTTTTGCTCCTTTTAGAATAGCGAAATAGCTTTTCCCATCCATCGGCTGTCCTTGGGGTGCTTTTCCACCTGCTATATCCAAAAACGTAAGAAAATGGTCTGTTCCTTGAATGAGGGCATTGGTTTCAGAACCTGCTTTGACGCCCCCTTTCCATTTCACCAACATCGGTACGCGTAGCCCTCCTTCGTACAAATGCCCTTTTCCTGCGCGGAGAGGGCGATTTGAAGTAGCCAATTCTCGTTTATTCACTCCTCTCGCCGACAATCCACCGTGGTCAGATGTCAGTACGATAATGGTATTGTCGGCTATGCCCAATTCGTCCAAGGTTTTCATGATTTTACCGATGCCATCGTCCACCGATTTTATCATGGCAGCGTAGGTAGCATGGTCTTGTGTGAGTTTATTCTCTCCCGCACTTTCTTTTTCAAATTCAGGTCCTTTGGGTGGATTTTTCTTCAATTTTTCTTTGAAATACGCGATATACTCGGCTTTCCCTTCGATGGGGGTATGAACCGCATAATGGGCCAGAATACCAAAAAATGGTTGTTTTTTCGTCGCAGTTGCTTTAATCATCCGAATGGTTTCATCGGTAAGTCGGTCTTCGAGGCATTCGCCATTGGGAGCGGTTTCGACGTTTGCAATCGGGGCTGTTTCAGCCTCAGGAACACCCCCTAAGGCTTGGTAGTCTCTATTGTAAGGAGCAAAATGAGAGGAAACGCCGCCAGCAGCTCCCGCCGCAAAGGTTTGATCAAGCCTTTGTTAGTAGGCGCAAATTCATCACCACCCAATGCCATTTACCGAGATAAAAGGTCGTATAGCCACTGTTTTTCATGGCCTGCCCGATGCTTGCGTTATTTTTTTCAATATGAAAACCAAGTACACCTGAATCGTCTTGGCCTTGACGGGCAGGATGGCTACCTGTCATGATTGAATAGCGCGACGGTACGCAACGCGGGTAGGTGGCATAGGCTTGGTTAAACCGCATCCCTTCCTTATAAAGTTTGTCAATATTGGGTGTTTCGTAGAACGTTGAGCCTGTGGCCGATAGGTCGAAATATCCCCAATCATCTACCAAAATGAACAGGATATTAGGTTTTTTCTTTGGAGCTAATTCCTTGAAGTTAAATCCAAAAATAGCCATTGCAAAAGCAATGATGGAGAAGAATACAATTCGCTTATTCATGAGATTTATCCAACTATTTTTATCTGTATAAATTTGTCAAATCCGTGTGCCATTTTACGGTGATTATGGAACACAGATGACGCTGATTTAACGGATTTACACAGATTTTTTTAACGATTCAAATATCTTTTACACATCGAAAACCTAAATGAAAAAGGCTGGTGTCGGAAGTTGAACCCGAACGCCCCGACACCCGATAGCCATGACACCAAGTAGGTTCGCAGAGAAATGACCCTCCCCGCTCGGCATATTCCTCTGATAATGAAACACTTGAAGCATCTTTGGTAAACAGCGAAGCATAATCAAACTTTTTGTTGGAAGTCCATTCCCACACATTTCCGCTCATATCGGTTAGGCCCAACGGTGTTTTTCCAAATTTGCCTACAGGCGAGGTATAAGGGTAGGTATCTTCTACAAAGTTTTGAACGGGGAATTTACCCTGCCACACGTTGGCTTTCCATTTTCCATTGGCCTGAATTTCTTCGCCCCAAGAGTACTTTGTGCGGGAATTGGTGGCATTGCGGGCAGCGTGCTCCCATTCTATTTCACAAGGAAGGCGTTTCCCAACCCATTTGGCATAGGCATTCGCATCGTTCCAGCTCACTTGGGTCACAGGGTGATTGTCGTCGGCTTTGGGGTGACTTTTTCCCAAGGGGTATTCCCAATTTGCCCCCTCCACCAATATCCACTGTTTGCCTGTTTCTTCATTGATGACGCCCGCATTGCCAAACTTATCGGCTTCGGTTTTGTAGCCCGTGGCCTTTACAAATTCCCGAAATTGCGCCACCGTTACGGGGCTTTTGTCCATCAAAAACGATTCGACCGTCGCCCAAAATTGGGGTAATTCGTGGGCGTGTCCATCTTCTGCCCCTATGCGTACCTTTCCTGCAGGAATCAGCACCATTTCGGTTGGGATCTCCGCTGGTGTTTTTGTCTTTGGAGTACTTTTGGGTTCGTTTAAGCCTAAATAAGCTATTGTTTTCGGAAAATTTAAGCTATTAAGCACTTCTTGATTTGGTTCATTTTGGAGCGAACTGTAATCAATATTTGCAGCAGGAGTAGCACAAAGACTCATGCTATCCATTTTGTTTTCGACCGAAGAAGCGTTTGATGAGGTGCATTGCTGAAAAATCAATAGAACGCAGATGACGCCGATGCAAGCAACGCTGATTTTTACGGATTTTTTTTGACGCAAATTTAAGTACTTAAACCTTCTCATTTCCATATTTTCCCTTGTTTTTCAAGTTCCAAATACTTTGTTAAATACTGTTTATCGAGTGTTTCTGAGTCTTTGTATTTTACCCGTAAGGCCGTCAATTTTTTATGCAGTTCGGCTTTTATTTTGGCGTATTTCGGATCGTTATAGACATTTTTTAGCTCATTTTTATCGTTCATTCGGTCGTACAACTCCCATTCGTCCACATCATAATAGTAGTGAACCAACTTGTACTTTTCTGTTACGATACCATAATGACGCTTTACGGTATGTTGCCCAGGATATTCGTAATAATGATAGTAAGCTGCATCTCGAAAGTTTTGGCCTTTGCCCTTAAAAATCGGCACCAAACTTTCGCCTTGCATATCGGCGGGGGCTTTGATGCCCGCTGCATCGAGGAATGTTTGGGCAAAATCAAGGTTTTGAACCATTTGTGAATTTCGCGAACCTGCTTTAATCACATTAGGCCACTTGATGAGCAAAGGCGTTTTGAAAGACTCATCATAAATAAAGCGTTTATCAAACCAACCATGTTCGCCCAAATAAAAGCCTTGATCGGACGTATAAACTATAATCGTATTTTCGTCTAACCCGTTTTCTTTCAGGTAGTCAAGCAATTTACCTACGCTTTCGTCCACCGAAGCAATACAGCCCAGATAATCCTGCATATATCGCTGATACCGCCAGCGCATCAGGTCTTCTTTCGACATCTTGGAGTAATTTTTCATAAACTCCTCATTGATTGGATCATAGACTTTATCAAAGGCAGCTTTTTGTTCGACATTCATCCTTCCAGCAGTCATCTGGTAGAAGCGTTTATCATAAGCATGGGCTTCTTTCAGACCCATTTTATCCATATTTTCAGGCTTAATTTTTGAATCACCTGCCCAGTTCATGTGGGTCAAAATATTCATTTCAGCCGTTTTAGACGCCGTTCCGCGCCCTTCATAGGTATCGAAAAGCGTAGCAGGTTCGGGAAATGTTCGTTTGGTAAACTCCTTGTAATGACGCTCGGCAGGAAGCCACTCGCGGTGAGGGGCTTTGTGCAAATAGGCCAAAAAGAAAGGTTTGTTTTCGTCGCGTTCTTTTTTGAGCCAATCGAGGGTCATGTCGGTGATGATGTCCGTGACATAACCCGTGAAAGTCTTTTTGCCTTCTTTTTTAGTGATAAAATCAGGGTTGTAATAATGCCCTTGGTCGGGTAAAATCTTAAACTCATCAAACCCTTTGGGGTTATTGCCAAAATGGAGCTTCCCAAACATAGCTGTCTGATAACCATTGGCTTGCAGGATTTGAGGAAAGGTGACGTTGTTGGTATCAAACGGAAAATAGTTATCTACTTTCCCGTTGATGTGGCTGTGTTTTCCTGTCAAAATCACCGCTCTTGAAGGTGCACAAATTGAGTTGGTGACGCACGCATTGGAAAACAACATACCTTCTTTGGCAATCCTATCAATGTTGGGAGTTGTTATGAGTTTATTGCTATAAGCCGAAATCGCTTGATAGGCGTGGTCGTCCGACATAATGAAGACGATGTTGGGGCGGGAGTTCGCCCCCTGTCCCGCGCGGCGGTCCGACCCAATGGGGGAATAATTTGAGAATAACAGTAAAATAAGACCCAACAGAAAATATTTCATAGGTTATAAAATTTAGGATTTTAGTGCCCCTATTGGGGGTTAGGGGGCTATTTTCACAACATCACTTTTCTCAAAGCCATGAAATAATCGTTTTTCCTCCTTTTGATGTGATGATTGGCGTTTCGGTTTTAGGGGCTTGTTCTTTGCCATTCCACCATTTGGCACGTATTTCTTTTTCGGATAACTCCCCCAAATCGCCGTATTTTTTTGTCCAAGCCTCGTGTTGCGTTCTCAATTCTTTCAATTTGTCGGCATACTTGGGGTCATTAGCGATGTTGTTTACCTCGTAAGGGTCATTTTTCACGTCAAATAATTCCTCCACAGGCTTATTGGGGCGAAACCAGTGCATTTGTAAGCCGCTCAATTGCCCCTCGTCGCGCAATTTGAGTAATTCGGCCATGCCTTTCATTTGCTTACGGTAGTTCAAATCTTGGTAATAAGGCAATTCGGGCATATAGTTTTTTAAGTATTTAAACCGCCCGTCGCTGACGGCCCGAACTCGATCCACTTTGGCATCCATACGGTCACGGGCGGCGAAGATGTATTTTCTTGGTGTTTTTGATTTTTGGCTTCCCAAAAATGCCTGACCTTGTAAATATTTCGGAATCGGAATATTGGCTAAAGAAAGAATGGTAGGAGCAAAATCAACAAAACTTACCAACTCATCGTTTTTTGTCCCGCCGTTTTGGGCCTTTGGGTAGCGGATAATCAGAGGCACTTTCAACCCTCGGTCGTACAATTCCCGTTTGACATAGGGCAGACAATCGCCGTGGTCGCTGTAATAAAAAATAATCGTGTTATCATAAAGCCCATCGTCTTTGAGCTTTTGGATGATTTCGCCCACTTTTTTGTCCATGTCTTCGATATTGCTCAAATGCCGCGCTACGTCCTTACGCATGGTTGGCGTATCTTTATAAAACGGCAATAATTCGACCGCCGGGCTTCACGGTAAGGGGGATATTGTCTCGTGAAAAATCTGACTTTCGTGGGTATCTTCCAGATTGATGACGGAGAAAAACGGCTGGTTTTTGTCAGCACGACCCCGCCAATCGGCAGTGGCTGAGTTTTCGTCCCACACCGTTACGGGAGCTTCAAACTGATAATCTTGTTTGAAATTGTTGGTACAATAATACCCGCTTTTCGGAGAAACTCAGGAAAAGCTCTAAGTTCTTCAGGGGTCAACACCGAATAGGAAGGGAAAGGCGCACCGCTGCGGAAATTGGGGTTATTGAAACTCCCTGGCATAAAATTCCTCATGTTGTGTCCACCAATAGACGTATGGTACATGCCCGTAATGAGCGTATTGCGGCTTGGGGCACACACGCCCGCCGTGGAGAAAGCGTTGGTATAAAGCACACCTTCACGCGCCAATTGGTCAATATTAGGTGTTTTGGCGACCTTGCCACCGTAGCATCCCAGATGGTCGGGCGACATATCTTCGTTGGTAATCCAAAGAATATTAGGTAGTTGCTTTTTTTGCTGGGGCTTTTTGGAAGCAATAAATCCCGCAGAGCCCATCAAAGCCGCTACAAAAAAGAGTAAGGTTGTTTTTTTCATCGGTAAGGAATAGTCAAACAGGCTGCCTATATAACAGCCTGTTGTGAGTGCTAATTTTGTCCGTTTTGTACCAACTTCACATCATCAAAAATGTAGTGTTTTTTCTCTACGGTAGCAAGATGTTTTTCAATCGCTGCTTTCAAGTCTTTCACTACTTCTGGATTGTCTTTGCTTATATCGTATTGCTCACTGGGGTCAATTTCGAGATTATACAAGAGTGGTTGCTCGAGGTCGGTAACATTTATCTGACCTGTCTTTGCCCCTTTAATATGTAATTTCCATGCTCCTTTTCTCACCGCTACCAAGTTGCTTAGATGATAATAGAAAAGTTCGTCAGAAACCGACTGCGCTTTATTGGTCAACAATGGCATGATGTCTTTTCCATCTACAATTCTATCCGTTGGTACTTTGCCTTTGGCTAAGTTGATGATAGTTGTATATAAATCCATAGTTGAGGCCATGGAAGTGATTACTTGATTTGGTTTTATCACGCCATTCCATTGGGCGACAAACGGCACCCGCATCCCACCTTCCCAGCAGGAGCCTTTACCATTTCTTAGCAATCCAGCAGAGCCGCCTTCAACCCCCTGAGTTAGCCAAGGGCCATTGTCGCTCGTAAAAATTACCAAGGTATTTTTATCTAAATTATTCTTTTTGAGGTAATCCAGAATTTTGCCTACGCTCCAATCTAACTCTTCCACCACATCACCGTACAAACCTCTTTTACTTTTGCCTTTGAAATCGTTGCTGGCATAAAGTGGTACGTGAGGGAAGTTTGGGGCATAATATAGGAAAAATGGTTTCTTTTTGTTTTTATCAATAAACTCAATGGCTTTATCAGTGTATTCTTTGGTCATTTGGGTTTGGTCAACATTCGTAGAAGCCACTTTATCATCCTGCATCATCGGAAGAGGCGGAAAGTTTTTCTTGTACGGATGCGTTCTCACATCTTCATATCCCATATCATTTGAGTATGGAATACCATAGTAGGTATCAAAACCATTTTGAGTTGGAAGAAATCCAGTCAAATGCCCTATGTGCCATTTTCCCACCATTCCAGTAGCATAACCTGCTGATTTTAAAGCCTCTGGAAGAAGAACTTCATCTTTGGGAATGCCATTGGTCGAGAACGGAAACAACACGTTGTATTTGAGACCTGTCATACCACTTCTCACAGGATAGCGACCCGTCAATAAAGCAGCTCTACTGGGTGAGCAAACATTGGCAGCTACATAAAAACTGGTCATTTTGGCTCCATTTTGAGCCATTTTGTCAATGTTGGGCGTCAGGATATTTGGATGACCAAACGTACCTAAATCGCCATAGCCAAGGTCGTCGGCAAAGATGAGTACCACATTGGGTCGGGCAGTCGTACCGTTTTGCTGGGCCAGCGTGGTGAAAGAAATGCCGAGAAGAAATAGAATTTTTAGAATTTTCATTTTGACTTTTTTTATACAAAGATAGCCTTTGCTATTGTCTCACCTTGTTAAAAAATCAGTCAAAAAGGTTGAAGTCTATGTCAGACGAACAATGATTATCAAATCGTTTACCTTCGTTTCTTCTGGATGGCAAAGATAAATACTTTAAAGATTACTGATAGGCCTGTAATTTACAGAGGTTGATAGGAGGAAATTGTATATGTTGTAATATTTGATAATGCCTGTCATTTGTAACAATCATATCGGCATTTGAGGCTACATAGGCATCTACAAACTTGTCGTCATCAGGGTTCTGGTGAATTAGAAGCCAATTGAACGATATTGGATTTACCTTGACAACATTGGGTAGATTGACTAATACCTTAATTATAATTTCAGCATATTCGGCAGAATAAAAACGAGTTAATTGTTCCTCATACTCCAACAAAATTTCGGTAGTAATCACTAATTCTGTTTCGCCAGATAAAATTTTGTCATAAACCCAGCGAAAAGGTGATTGTTTAGGGACACAAACCAATAAACAGTTGGTATCTAAAATAATGCGTTGTCTCATTATTTTAGGTCTTTCTCTAAAATATCAACTATTGAATCTTTATTATAGCCTTTTTCTTTCCAAATCTTTTCCATCAACTTATCTGCTTTTTGGGCATAATAATGAGCAATGATTTGCTTCAATTCATCCGTTTCCTGATCATTAATGTGATGTTCACTAAAAAAACGCAGTAGATGCACCTGTATTGGAGTGAGTTTCTGTGGGGTTGCTGCCATGATTTACTGTTTTTATTTCAAAGATACTACTTTCAAGGAAACATTCTTACCAACCGTTTGAAAACAAACTATGTTTTTGCTCTAATTGTTGGGAAAGTCGAAAAACAGATTTATACGCATAATATTCACCTAAGTATATTTTAAATGGCTATCTTTCCGATGCTGCGCCATAAATTCCGTAGGTGTGATATGATAAAACTTACGGAAACAGGTCGAGAAATACTTGGGGTCGGAAAAGCCTACCTGATAGGCGATTTCGGAGATATTGAAGTCGGTATTTTTGAGTAATTCCACGGAACGTTTGAGCCGAACGGTACGAATGAACTCATTGCCCGCCAAGTCGGTAAGGCTTTTGAGCTTGCGGTAAAAGGTAGATTGTGACATGCCCAATTCTTCTGAAATATCACCAATTTCGAGGTCAGTTTGGTCTATTTTGGCATCAATGACCGCAATCACTTTCTCCAAAAATACTTTGTCCGAATTGTTCTGCGTCACTTCGGTGGCACTATTGAGCGACGAATTTAGGAAAGCTTGTTTGAGTTTTTGGCGCGATGTCAGCAGGTTTTGTACCGTTGCTTTGAGTAAATTGACAGGAAAAGGCTTAGAAATATAGGCATCAGCACCCGTTTTGAGCCCCTCTATTTCGTGTTCGGTGGCGTTGAGTGCGGTCAGCAGCACAATCGGGATATGACCCAGTAAAAAGTCCGTTTTGGCAAATTCGCACAGTTCAAAACCGTTCATTTCGGGCATCATGACATCACTCACAATCAAATCAGGAAGTTCGGTTTTGGCAATATCCAAGGCTTTTTTGGCCGAATCTGCCGCAAAAACGTGGTAGTCGTTTTCAAAAATCTCCTCCAAAAACAGCAATAAATCGGGTTCATCATCTACAATTAGCAGCTTAGTCGAAGGAGCTATTTTTTCTTTCGACGTAAGGGTAGCGGGCGTATCTGGTTCGATTTCCTGCGTCAGGCTGGGTTTGACGGGTTCTTCATTCATCAAATCCAAATCTGCTTTCGGAAACGAGAGTAAAAAGCACGTGCCTTTGTTGAGTTCCGAGCTTACCTCTATCGTTCCCCGATGCAGTGCGGTGAGTTCTTTCACGATTTTGAGGCCAATTCCTGAGCCAACGCTATGATTTTCACGGTTTTCCTGGAAAAATGAATCAAAAATATGCTTGAGATTTTCAGGTTTGATGCCTTGTCCCGTGTCAGTAATTTCGATAAAATAGTGCGCCGCATTGGCAACGTTTTCAGGTTCATAGACTTTGAGTTGGACACTCCCCTGCTGGGTAAACTTCACAGCATTGGCCACAAGGTTGACCAAAATTTTCTCCATGATGTCTTTGTCAAAAAGCACAAAAGGATACTTTTCCATGTTGGTCTCAAACTGCAATTCAATGCCTTTCTTTTCGGTGAGCCGCAGGAAACTGTACAAAATTTCCTCAGCAAACGAGACGATGTTTCCTTTTTTAGCAAATACTTTCATGTCGGCGTTTTCTATTTTTCTAAAATCTAAAATCTGATTGACGGTAAGTAATAATTTTTGGGTATTTCGATGAATAATCTTGAGCAAACTACTATCGGAAGGAGAGCTATTACGCCGAATCATTTCTTCCAATGGACTGATAATCAAGGTCAATGGCGTTCGTAATTCGTGGGTTACTTGGGTAAAAAAATCAATTTTAAATTTGTACAATTCCTCCATTTTATCGTTTTGAAACTTCTGCATTTCAATCTGCTGATTGAGTTTGCGTTTGTTGGTACGATAAAGATAAAACTGCCTGACAATCAGAAAAATCAGCGTACTATACACCAAATACGCCCACCACGACTGCCACCAAACTGTCGGAATCGAGACTTTAATTTGAGTAATTTCATCAGGCTGATTGTCCTCTTGGAGAACGTATTTCACTTGAAACGTATAGTCACCAGCGGGTAAGTCGCGGTAGGTGGCGTATCGCCGATTGCCCACATTGTTCCACTCTTTGTCGTACGGAATCAGTTTGTAGGCATATTCGCCCCGCAACGGATTATGAAAATCGAGCGTGGTGTATTCAAACGTAATCAGGTTTTGGTACTTTGGCAGGGTAATTTGTTTGACATCCTCCAAATCTCCCAACAATTTAAACCCTTCATTATCAGCACCCACAACCGACTTATTGAGTACCATAAAATCAATAAGATGGACTTTGGACATAAAGCGATTGGGGGAATAAAAATTAGATGGCGAAAACGAATAAAATCCTGCGTTGCCACCAATCAAAATTTCGTCTTTTTGGGTATTAAGGATAGCATTTTGTGTAAAATAGCTCGGATTAAATCCATCGTTGGTATCAAAGACTTTCTCAATGCGAAAATCATCCGTAATTTTTACCAGGCCTTTGCTGGTTGTTGCCCAGTAGCCATTTTTAGGGTCATTGCACAAACCCATAAAAATGAGTCGTTCATGGGTAGGGCTACGAAGTTGTTGACTTTCTGAAAAATCACGATTATACCGCAACATACCCTGATTGTCGGTGCCGACGATGATTCGATTTTGTTTATCCCGCAAAATACAACGGATTCTATCAGGGATAGTTAGTCGAGGTACAAGCAGTTTTGATAGTTTTTTTGTTTTTTTAGTCAATCTCCAAATCCCATCTTGTCGCGTACCAACATACACATAATCAGTATCTTGTGCCAAATTAGAGAGTTGTTTTTGGGGCATCGGGTATTTTTGGATGGTATTGGTTTTGTAATTGTACACCGACAGGCCATTGAAAGTGGTAAAGAACACCTCATCGCCATCCTGAATAATGGAATTGACATATCCCCCTAATAGCGCATTAGGATCCATCTTTTTGTGTGAAAAAAACAGCCATTTTTTGGCAACAATATCATAATCGAAAAAACCCGTAAGCGTGCCGATAAACAAGTGTCGTTGATCTGCCGAAAGTAATAGGCTAAGAATGTAAAAATTCTCTTTTAAGTCAGCGTTTGTTTTGAAAATAGGCTGAGGTTTGAATCGCTGAAATTTTCGTTTTTTTCTATCAAAATACAAAAGCCCTTCTTCACCTACACTTATCCAGCAATTTCCTTGATTATCAGGCGCAAAAGCAGTAACATAGTTACTCGAAATACCGTTGATTTGTCCTTTGGAATAGTATAAATTGAATTTGAGCTGGTGCTGGTAATAATACAGCAGCCCATTGTTGAAAGTCCCCATCCAAATCCCCCCCATAGCGTCGCCATAAATGCACGAGAGCGAATTGGAAATTAGGTTGCTTTCGGGCATATCGGCGTATTTGATTACTTCCAATTGTTGGGTATTGGGGTGGTAAATATTCAGCCCGTTTCGGCCTGTACAAATCCAAATATTTTTTTCAATGTCCTCAAAAACACCGTTGATATACTGGGAGCTGACGTTTTCGATGCGGTGCCATTTTTTCTCTGTAAACGAATAATACCTGACGCCGTCGCCGCGCATTCCCAGCCAGAGGTTTTGGTGGCTATCAAAATAAATCGTCGAAAAGAAGTCAACCGTGGTTATCGTAGCCTCCATTACATCCTGGAGCGGGTTGGTAAGCTGCTGGGTTTTTGTGTCAAAAAGCCGAAGTCCTTTGTTGGTACTAATCCACAGTTTTCCTTGTTTGTCGAGTTTGGCTGTACTAAAAATAGTCAAGCCTTTTTCTAATGTAATCGTACGGAGAGGGTACTTTTGTACTACTTCCAACTGCGGATTGACCAACAACAGTTCATAGGAGGTAAGTACCCAACACCCTGCGTCATTGCCCGTAATGGCCAATATGCGCCGATGTTTGAGGGTAGAATCGTTGAATTTTTGGAACGTCGAATTGCTTCGGTTATAAATATTGAGTCCGCGTTGCGTACCTACCCACATTCGTTGTTGGGAATCTTCGTACAAACAACCGACGTAGTCGTGCGATAAACTCAGCGAATCGGAAGGTTTGCTATAAAATGTTTTGAATTTTTGGCTGTCGTATTTATTGAGCCCTACCTCCGTTCCTACCCAAATGAAGCCGTTTTTGTCTTGTAAAATGCAATTGATGACAGGAAACGACAGCCCGTCTTTGACCGAAATATTCCTAAAATGAATTTTATTACTGTACTGTCCCCAGCTTACGGTCAAAGACAACAGCCACCCTAATACTATTTTTAGGAAGTATTTCATCAAAGGTTTTGGCTTCGCCAGAAAAGTCTGACCGTAGGTCTGACGTGCAACACAAACATACAGAGCGACCAAACAGGTCAGACCAAACGTCAGACCTTGTCTATGACTCCATTCCGTTTTGAGCGAAAACCCTGTCATAAAAATTTGCATAATTTCGACAATGAAGTTAGAAAAAAATGCGATTCGATAGGTTTCGAACCGCATTTATATTCACTTCTTAACCTATGGTATTTTAATATCCTTCATTCTGAACCAACGCTTTATTGGCATCCAATTCTACTTGCGGAATCGGGTACAATACATGGAAAGCCTTCGCACTTTTGCCTCTTTTGACAGCTTCTGAAATGAATTTGCCTTGACGAATGTAATCTTCGCGGCTTTTCATTTCGCAGAAGAACTCTTTGGCTCTCTCGGTCAATAGGAAATCGCGCAATGAATCTTTGGTAAAATCACTCAGCTTGATTTCAGTCGCTCCCGCTCTGCTTCGAACTTGATTTATCAACGAAATGACTTCGGCTGTTGGCCCAGAAAGCTCGTTCAAAGCTTCGGCTCTTGAAAGTAAAATATCGGAATATCTAACGACGGGCAAATCATTGCCTGCATTGGCTCCCACGGCATTAGGGTCAAACTCGTACTTAAACGGTAAGGTTTGATTGACACCGTAGCCTTTCACCTCTTTTCCAGCCGCAATAAACGAGCGAACCATCATTTTACCCCGAGCGTCGTTGGCTTCAAATGAATCTACAAATTTATCGTACAGATATACTCGGGCGGCAAAAGCCAGGTTATTAGAATAAGGGAAAGGGTAAGTGGGTGGGAAAATCAGGGCATTGAGGTTCTGCGCCGTAGTCGCTTCAGCCGCATTTTTAGCGAGTGACCAAAGAATCTCTGCATTGTTCTCATTCGCAATAGAAAAAACATCTTTGTAGTTTTTCTGCAACGAATACGTATTGGCATCCATGATCTGCTTGGCTAAGTCAGCTGCTTTTTGCCATTGTTTTGTATTCAAATAATACTTACACAATACTCCCTGTGCCGCTCCTTTGGTAGCCCGACCGAAAGCCGCCGCTTTTGTCGGCAATTTCGGAATAGCCGCCAACAGCTCCTGCTCAATGAACGCCTTGGTTTCGTCTTCGGTGGCTCTGGCTTGCAGCAAATCGTCCGATACCGATTTATACAAAGGTAGTTTACCAAACAGATAATATAATTCTGAATAATTCCAACCTCTCAGGAAGTGAACCTCAGCTATGGTCAAGTCTTTAAAGCTTTGACTGAAATTCCCCTTTTCAATATTGTCCAAAACGATATTAGCATCCCGAATACCATTGTAATGAACGTTCCAAACGGGCGCCAGTTGGCCGTGATTGGCATTCCAGTTAAAATCGGTAAGTGGAGTCCACAAAGCCTCGATTGACCCACCGACCCCGTACATCTCACCAGTAGGCATACTGCTCAGCCAAAAAGGTGACCAGCTTTCTACGGCTCCGGCGCGTTGGGCATAAGCATACGCGGCGTTGAGGGAGGATGAGATACCTGATTCCGTCGTAAATAACGTAGAAGGTGCTAAGGAGGAAAAAATCTTCTCTTCCAACGGCTTTTCGCAGGAAGTGGCTGTAAAACAAGCCAGAACAATTAGAAATTTATTGATATTCTTCATTTTGAATTTCATTTTTAGGAAGTACCCGACCCATTAAAATTGTTAAAAACCAGCGTTTAAACCGAAGAGGAACATTTTAGCCAGCGGATAGCTGCTATAATCCAGGCGGATATTGCTGCCGCCATAGGAGTTAGCCTCTGGGTCAAACCCTAAATAGTTAGTCCAAGTGTACAAATTCTGACCCGTGGTATAAAGTCTCAGCGATTTAATGAATTTCGCATTTTTCAACGGCACTTGGTAAGCCAACTGAACGTTTTTCAGGCGTATATAAGACGCATCCTGCATCACCATACTGTTGACTTTACTACCTCCGTAGGCGTTGGTGTTGATACCCGAAGGCCACTTGGTATCAGGATTGGCCGTTGTCCATCTATCCAACGCAATTTCGGTCATGGCATTCCGTCTGAAATTAGCTGGATAAACACTTTCAATCACATTGATATTCAACAGATTTGCGCCTTTCGACCCTTGAAAAAAGACGTCTAACTTGAAAGCTTTGTAAGAAAAGGAATTTTGAATACCGAACGTAAATTTCGGGAATGGCGTACCAATGACCGTTTGGTCGGCTGTCGTAATTTTTCCGTCTCCGTTCAGGTCTTTGATTTTCGGATAACCTGGCTTGGCATTGGGTTCTGCCGATGCTTTTACTTCTTCGGCTGTTTTATAAATACCATCTACAACATAGCCATAGTAAGAAGCCAACGGCTCTCCTTTTTTGATGATAACGGTATTCCCGCCAATAGCCTGATTATCGCCCGTAACAATCTGATCAACTCTTCCCAAATCCAATACTTTATTTTTGATTGCCGAAAAGTTAAACGAAGTCGTCCATTTGAATTCTTTTTTGTGCAGGTTGACCGAAGTCAGGAAGAGTTCAAACCCTTTGTTTTCTACGCTACCTACGTTGGTAAGACAGAACTATACCCTGAAGCTCTCGGCAGGGGCGGGAAGATTGAACAACAAATCGGTGGTTTTTTTCTGGAAATAGTCAATTGTTCCGCTCAATCTGCCGTTAAATATACTTCCATCCAAACCTACGTTGAATTGAGTAGTTGTTTCCCATTTCAAATCAGGGTTAGCAATCCGCTGCGGGATAACCGACGTGGTAACGGTGTTGTTGAAAACAGCACTTTTACCACTTCAAACGTCAACTGAGACGCATAGTTGGCACTTTGGTTACCTGTTTGTCCCCAGCTTGCACGGAATTTCAACTCATCAAACGCTTGGGGCAAGAAACCTTCTTCGGTCAATTTATAGCCAAAAGCAAAGGAAGGGAAGTAACCAAACTTATTATTGGCTCCGAAGCGAGAAGAACCGTCTGCTCTGATTGAAGCCGTAAACAGAAATTTATCAAGCAGGTTGTAATTCACCCGACCCAAGTACGACAGCAAGGTGTTTTCTTCGTGGCCGCTTCTCAGAAAATCATTATTGGTGTTGCCGAGGCCGAAATTATCGGTCCCGAGGGCATCTGTGGGAAAACCTGTGATGCTACCTCCAAATAATTTGGTTTGAAACTTCTGGTAGGTAACTCCCCCCAAAACATTAAAGACATGGTTCTTATTCAATGACTTGTTGTAAGTCATGGTGTATTCGGCCAATTGACTATTTCTATTAAATGTAGCAATATCACCAGCCCCTTTGACTGGCCCACCGCGACGTGTCAGGGTTGAGTTATAAATATCCCGTCTTGATTGCTGACGGTCAGAGCCGAGGTTTAATTTGGCTGAAAGTCCTTCGATAATCTCCCACGACACAAAGGCATTTCCCAGCGTACGGTTGGTTTCATTCTTACTCGAAACCCCCAAAATCAAGCTGACGGGGTTGTTAATCGTGTTGTTGGGAGACACCGTTAAAACACCATTGGCATCGTATATTTTTTCGGTTGGATCTGACAAAAGAGCTGCATAGAGCGGGCCGCCGTTTTCGTTGGTGTTTACTCCGTCAATCGTATTCCTGTCTTGGATTAGGCTGGCATTTATATTAATACCCACCTTCAATTTATCCGTAATACTTGATTCTAAGTTTATCCGACCGATGTATTTGTTAATACCCGTATTTTTGATAATCCCTTCCTGCGTAAAGTAATTTAATGAGGCAAAGACGGATGTTTTTTTAGTGCCTCCGCTTAAAGAGATATTATGATCCATCACGGGCGCGGTCTGATAGATTTGCGCCTGCCAGTCTGTCCCTGCTCCAATAGCCGCCATATCGGCATCGGTAAAAATGGCTTTTTGACCCAAATCAGCCGATATTTCGTTCATGTATTTCATATACTGAGGTGCTGTCAGAATATCCATTTTTTTAGCTATCTTCTGAGACCCGTAGTAGGCACTGTAATTCACGCTCATTTTTTCGCCCGTTCCTTTTTTAGTAGTAATCAAAATCACACCATTGGCACCTCTGGCTCCGTAAATAGCAGTGGCAGAGGCATCTTTCAACACCTCAATTGACTGAATATCTGCTGGGTTTAAGGAGTTCAACGGGTTTTTGGGCGTATTATTCGTCCCTGTATTGACCGTTGAAAAGGTGGTGGCATCACCAGCGGAGAGGTTGGCGCTGTTGTCAATTGGGAAGCCATCAATCACATACAAAGGCTCATTGCTCGCATTGATCGAAGCCGAACCGCGCACACGAATCGAAAGCCCACCGCCAGGCTCCGAGCTACTTTGCGTAATTTGCACACCCGCCGCACGGCCTTGCATCATTTGGTCCACCGATACGTTGGCCCCTGGGTTAAGCTGCTCGGCCTTGAGCGATGATACCGCACCCGTCAAATCACTTTTCTTGACTGTACCATAACCAACGACCACTACCTCATCCAACGTTGAACTTTCGGCTAAGACAATTTTGAGGTCGGTGGCATTGCCTACCTCCACCGTGGCTGTTTCATAGCCAATAAAACTTACCTTGAGTTGAGGTTTGTCAACAGTGGTCGTGAGGCTAAAACGGCCATCTACGCCGACAGTCGTACCAGTAGTCGTCCCGACCACCAATACGGCAGCGCCAATGAGCGGTTCTCCGCTTTTGGAACTGACACTTCCTTTGACTTGGGTTGTTTGGGCTTGGCCCCATAGACTACTTATTGTAAGTACAATAAAGCATCCATACGTTAGTAGATTTTTGAACATTTTTCGGGTTGAAATTTTGGTTGAAATAATCAAAAAAAATCTTCACAAAATTATATCTACCTTCGCTGATGGAGGTTTTCAAATTCATCAAAAAGGTTGAAAATCAAACCAGTGGTAAAAGTGGGTTTGTTAACCTTATTTGTAATGAATCTATCAAGTAATGTAAAAGAAAAACGTATTCATAACCCTTTATTAATAAGGTATGAATACGTTTGTAGCGATAAACCTATCTTTCTCTACCTCACCTCCAACACCACTGGCCCCAACAACCCTGAGACTTTAGGTTTGGGAGGTCCGCCGAAGCGCATTCCGCCCGAGGCTTTAAGGAATTTTTTGTCGGCGGGAAGTTTAGCGTCGCCCGCCATGCGGTTGTCCCACTGATTAGTGACTCTGATTTCCAATTTATTTTTACCCGCTTTGGCAGCTTTTGTGATGTCAGCACGGTAGGGTGCTTTCCAAAGGGTATCAATCACCACCCCGTTTAGTACCACTTCTGCAATGTCTTTTACGTCCCCTAAATCCAGCCACAAAGAGGCTTTGGGAGCGAGTTGCGTTTTCTTTAATTCAAGGTCTTTACGATACGTTGCTGTTCCACTAAAAAATTGGATACCTTCTTCGGGATGGTTTATCCATGACGTGAGTTCAGTCAGGGTAATTTGTGCTGGAACGCCCCAATTTTCAGGAAACGAAAGCGTCCAATTGCCTTGAATTTTTTGTGAATCACGTATTTTTCTTTCCGAAACTATCAATTCGTTTTGTGAAGCAGTTTTTTCAAATACTACAAAATACGATTCTCTCGGGTCTAAGTGCAGCTTGACAGTGGTGAGACCGTTGGCTACTTTGTACGAAACCGCTTCGGCGGTGCCTTTATCGGCCTTCCACAGTTCAGGAACTTTACCCGTTACCCGAAATACTACTTCCAAATCTTCGGCTTGGTTTCGCATATTGAGCAGAAAATAATAGTCAGCCTCGGCCGTTTTTCGGTGCATCCACGACAAACGTGTATTGGTATGCGACATGGTATAATCCACGTCTTTTTTTAACCCCATTTGTCCAAAAATGCCCTGCAAAGGTGCATTCCAAAACACCTTTCCGTTGCCGTACGGGCTTTGGAAAATAAACGTTCCATCGGCCATCCCCCACAGTTCGTTGGCTTTGGTTGCCACCTCGTTATCTGCCGCTGGGTACCCCACCAAACTCGGTGATTTTTCAGGTTTAGGGCCAACTATCGTTGCCCCTTTTTTGAGTAATTCTTCGATTTTAGCCAATACCTGCGGCGTCATGGTGTTTCGTTCGGGCAACACCAATAGTTTGTAACGCATACCACTGGGAAGTATCAACTCTCCATTTTCCACCTCAAAACGTTGTAAAATCTCGGTATTGACAAAATCATAATCATAACCCGCTGGTGCTTCGTTTCGTAGTTTTTCCCAATACGGCACGGCCGCGGGAATATCTTCTCCTAAGTAATAAGCAATGTCAGCCACAAACCGCCCTTCTTGAAGTAGGTACTGGGTACGCGTGAGATAATCTACAAAAGGTTTGGCTTGCTCCGCCCACGTAATGTTGCGGTTGAAGTGCGTCCCTACCATCGTATTGCCAGGCTTGGTATCCAAAGGCTGATGGGCTGAGGTATGAAAAATCACTTGGTTGATGCCTTGGGTTAGCCAATAATCACCGATGTATTTCAAATCCGCAGGTGCTTCGTAGCCTCCACCCGTCCATGCTTCGGCTGCCACCACTTTTTTACCATAAATATGCCCTGCTGAGGCGGCTTCACGCACATCCGACTGGTGGGCATGGAGGCGGTCGCTGGCTCCTGCGTAAGGTTTTTGGAGTTCCAAATCTGCGGGCGACGTCCATTCTTTGTCTGCGCCACTTCCTAAGCCTTGCGTCATGCCAAACTCACCCATCGGTATGTCCACCGAACCTTTGTTGCGAAGGGCATCTTCGATGATAGGCATCGAAATCCCCGCCACTTCGCCGTAGGTTTTGATGCCCTTTTGGTGGGCGTATTCGGTAATGGCCGCGTAGTGATTATCCACCAATAATTCGGCAATCGTCAGTCGAAAATCCCAGAGAAAACGGTCGCTTACTTCGGCGCTTTCCACCACAAAACCAGCCAACACAGGCAAATACTTGGTGGGGTCGTATCCACGCCGCTTTTTAAACTCAGGTAGCATGGTTTCTGTCCAGTTTTGGGCGTCAGCTTCGTAGCTATCAACCAAAAAATACTTCATGCTTTTTCCATAAAGCGGCCCCATCGCTTCCGCAATCGGGTTGGACCATTGATTGAGGTGCGACAGCAAATGGGTTTTGTTAAACTTATCTACTTCGTATCCCGTCGCTTCTGGCATCGCTGGGCCATTTTTGGCTCCCGTCTGCGACTGCCCAATGCGAAGAATAGTCCAAGCCCCCCCACTCGGGGCTGTCCAGTCGAGGATACCATCGGACTTCACGAAAGAGGTTACATCAATCACATCTTCGCCCTTGATGACTGTATTTGTGCCCGCATTTGGCGTTTTGAGGCTTTCAAAGGCAAACATCGGCGCAAAAGCGGCTTTGTCTTCCCAGCGATGCACCCGTGCCCCGCTGTTAAAGATAGCCTCTGCGACATCAAACGATTTGGGGGCAGTAGCGGGACCTCCAAACCCACCTACATCGTCAGGGCCGCCGACAGTCGTCATGGTTGCTCCTTTCACAAAGACTACCCTGAAATACTTAGCGGTCACTTCAGGAAACGAGTACGTACGCACTGGCAGTGCCCGAATATCGTGCTGCGGGCCAGGTAAAGCCACAATGGTTTTGTAATTTTTTCCATCTTCACTCGCTTGTACATACCCCGCTCGCATGGTGCGACTGGGAAACATGGCTCCGCCTCCTAATGCCAACGAAAACGAACGTGCCGTAAAGGGTTTTTCGTACTCAAACTGAAAATAAACGGGTTGGTCTTGCTTGGGTGTTTCAATGGTTATTTTAGAAGTCAAATCGTCGTCTAACAAGGCTTTGGGATCAACACTATCGCCCTTGTGGTTGGAAATTTTGGGCGTTTCCTGCCTCAATTCCACTTCAGGAGTTCGGTAAGCCAATACAATTTGGTCTTGGTAAAAAGGCTCCGTTTTACTGTTTCCTCCCGAAAATCCTGCGCCTTTGGGCAAATTCCGAATCGGCCCTGCGACCGTCGGTGGTAAAGGCAGCGGACTGCTAAGTTTTTCACTTCCGCGAAGTTGGGTTTTACTCCACACTACTTTTTTCATGGCCTCCTGTGGTTTTACCCACGTTCCGCCCGTTTCACTCCATCCTGCGGCAGTCACCATCGTCATTTCCAAACCTAAACGATCCGCTTCGGCTGCGGTATGTTTGATGAGTTCGAGCCATTCGGGCGTCATAAATTTCACCTTCTTTTCGACGGTTTGACCACCACCAATAGATACATCAAACGCCTGAAAACCTCCAATTCCGACACGCTGCATCCATTCGAGGTCTTTGGTAATGCCTTCGCGAGTCACATTGCTACCCACCCAGTGCCACCATACCACAGGTTTGGCTGATTTGGGTGGGTGTTGAAAATTTTTGAACAAAGTCGTTTGCGCTTGGCTGCCAAATGAAGCCAACGCCAATGCCACCCATAAAAGTCTTTTTTTCATATCAATTTTTTATTGAAATGCGAAGGATAAACAATACAAAACTAAGTGAAAATCCACACAAACAACTATCAAATTCCTGCTATTTGCTGACAAAATCAAGCAGATTTTCCACGAACAGCAACCCTCTATAATACAAAAATAAACAGGTTTAATACCGTTGGCATCCTACACCTACCTGCTATTGTCTTAAAACAAGAAAATAAAAAGTGTGTCTTTTTTTTAGTATTGGTGTACACGGCCTCAAAATAACCCCTTGGTTCTATCGAAGGATTATTTTTTTTGTGAACATTTGTGAATTAATGAATTGTCAACTCCAACTTGGGTGAAGTATTGGTCTATATATCTCGTGGCTCTAATGTCTTCCATAGAAGTGTGGGGACAACTTGCTACGGGCAGTTCTTCAACACTAACCAAAGCGGAGACCTATGTAGCGGAGGGACAAGCGTATTTTGCTCAAAAAGACTACACTTCCGCCTTGACTCATTTGGACAAAGCCAAATCAATTTTTATGGAGTTGGGGGAAGAGGCAGCTTTGGGTAAACTGCTGAAAATCACGGGGGATGTTTATGCCGCTAAAAGTATGTTTCGGCAGTCGTTTGATAATTATCGTGATGCCATCGCTTATTTACGAAAAACAGGCCAACTCAAATTGTTGAACGAATGCCAAGATGCGATGGGGAAAATTGCACTGGATTTTGGGCAAACCACGGGGGCATTGGGACATTACAAACGTTCTTTGGCGGTTAAAAACAGCCTCAACGATGCCGAGGGCATTATGAGTACGACGGCAAAGCTCTCAAAAATTTACCTTTCCCAAAAACAATACGACA
>JBGAUP010000406.1:0-4095 GCA_044228585.1 Runella sp.
GCAAAGCACCGCTTACGCCGCAATTAGACCTTTTTGCCACGATTCAACCAACGCCAGTCATTGAACCTCAACCCTTTGAGGGTATAAAATATCCTCACCTGAAAGAAGGCTCATTGGTGGAACAAAATGGGGAAGTAGGCAAGGTCTATGAATTGGCGGAGAAAAATCCCCTTTTTCGCCCTCTTGAATTCTCAAAAACCCAACAGGGAAAAGTTAAGAGCCTGATTCAGCTTCGAGATAACTACTACCTACTGTATAACTTTGAGCAGGAATTTCAAGCCGAAAATGCAGGTTTACGACAATTACTCAATGAATCGTATGACCAATTCACTGCCCAATATGGCGAATTAAATCGTAAAGAAAACGTAGGGGTAGTCCTACTGGACTCGCAAGGCAAAGAACTGTTGGCCTTGGAACGAGTCAAAGACGGACAATTTATCAAAGCCGATATTTTCGAGCAACCTGTTGCCTTCTCCAAAAAACAACGCATCGAAACCGCCGAGGATGCCTTGCTTGCCTCGTTGAATTGGTTTGGGAAAGTGAATGTAGAATACATGCAGGAAATCAGTGGCCAAAGCCAAGAAAAGCTGCTGAACCAATTGCAAGACCGTTTGCTGTATAACCCGATCCGGGAAGAATACCAAACCCGTGAAATGCTTTTATCGGGCAACGTTTTTGAAAAACTACAAGCCGTTGAAGACTACTGCGAAACGAATCCTCACCACACCGAAGCTCTCAGAACCCAAGCGGCATTACAGGAAAATCAACCCGAAAAAGTCCCTTTTGAATTGTTGGAATTCAACTTTGGTGAACGTTGGATTCCGACACAGGTATATCAGGATTATTTAAGTCATTTGTTCGACATTCCTATTCGGATTCAATATGCCCCATCCACTGACACATTTACGGTACGCACCTCCCGAAGTACCCAAAGCAATGCCAAAATTACCACAGAATTTGCCGTTAATGCCCAAACCCGCACCTACGACGGTCTTGATTTAGCTGAATATGCCTTACTGAACACCAATCCACATATTACTAAAAAGTTGTACGATGGAGGACAAGAAGTGACGGTTAAAGACCAGGAGAAAACCCAACTGGCGGCGAGTAAGATTGAGCAGATTCGTAATCAGTTTCCCAACTGGTTAAGTGAGCAACCAAAAGAGCTCAAAACCGACATAGAACAGTGTTATAACCAACTGTTTAACTGCTATGTGAAACCCCAATACGACGGTCAGCATCAACAATTTCCGCACCTCAATTATAAAAACTTGGGTATCCCGAGTTTATATCAAAGTCAAAAAGATGCCGTGTGGATGTTGTTGCAAAACGAAGGGGGCGTAGCCGACCACGAAGTAGGTTCGGGAAAAACCCTGATTATGTGCGTAGCGGCTTACGAAATGAAGCGATTAGGAGTCGTTAATAAACCCATGATTATCGGTCTCAAAGCCAATGTGCATCAGATAGCCGAAACTTTCCAATCTGCTTATCCCGAAGCCAAATTATTGTATCCACAGGCTGGTGATTTTAGTCCTGAAAACCGAGTCAAGCTATTCAACGACATCAAAAATAATAATTGGGATTGCATTATTTTGACCCACGACCAGTTTGGTAAAATCCCCCAATCGCCCAGAATCCAGCAAAAAACCGTCCAAGCCGAATTAACGAACGTCGAGTTGGATTTGGAAGTAATGCGTCAACAAAACAACGAAGTATCCAAAGCAGCCCTGAAAGGTTTGGAAAAACGCAAAGCCAATCTGACGGTAGAAATGTCCCGTATCAATCACCAACTCAAAGAAAAAAAAGACGACGTTCCCGACTTTCAGCAGATGGGTATAGACCATTTGTTTATTGACGAAAGCCACCGTTTCAAAAACCTGATGTTTACGACCCGTCACAACCGAGTTGCGGGCTTAGGTAATCAAGAAGGAAGCCAGAAGGCTATCAACTTACTGTACGCCATCCGAACCATGCAGCAACGAAAAGACAAAGACTTATGCGCCACTTTTTTATCGGGGACAACCATCAGCAACTCATTGACTGAGCTGTATTTGATATTCAAGTACCTGCGTCCCAAAGAGCTACAAAAGCAGAATATCGTCAATTTTGACGCTTGGGCAGCGGTATATGCGAAGAAAACCACCGATTTTGAATTTTCGGTGACCAACAATTTGATTCAGAAAGAACGCTTTCGTTATTTCATCAAAGTTCCTGAACTGGCCATGTTCTACAATCAAATTACCGATTTTAGAACGGCGGATATGATTGGAATTGAACGTCCAAAATTGAACCAAAAGCTTGTTCATGTGCCGCCCACCCCGCAGCAGGAAGATTTTATTCATAAGCTGATGAAGTTTGCCGAAACGGGTGATGCGACTTTGCTCGGCAGGCCTAAACTAAGCGAAGGCGAAGAAGCAGCGAAGATGCTGATTGCGACCAATTATGCCAAGAAAATGGCGTTGGATATGCGACTGCTTAACCCCAATTACGATGACCACCCCAATAATAAAGTAAGCCAATGCGCTAAGAAAATGGCCGAACACTACCAGCAAACCAAACAGCACAAAGGAACACAGTTGGTTTTCTCGGATTTGGGAACCTATAAACCTCATCAATGGAACGTATATAGCGAATTGAAACGAAAGCTGGTAGAAGATTACCACATTCCGCCCAACGAAATTAAATTTATTCAAGAGTGCAAAAATGAAGCCCAGCGTACCAAATTGTTTGCTGATACTAATGCAGGCAAAGTAAGAATCCTGTTAGGTTCGACTGAAATGTTGGGAACTGGCGTGAACGTGCAGCAGCGCATCGTGGCCATGCACCACTTAGACATTCCTTGGAAACCCTCAGAACTCGACCAACGTATAGGAAGAGGAGTTAGGAAAGGAAACGAGATTGCCAAAGTGTATGGCAACGAAGTTTATAATTATGTGTATGCCGTCGAAAAGACGTTGGATAACTACAAGTTCAACCTGTTGCAGAACAAATCGTTGTTTATAAGCCAAATCAAAAACTCCAATCTGGCCACCCGACGGATTGACGAAGGAAGTTTGGACGAGAAAAACGGCATGAATTTTAGCGAGTACATCGCCATTTTGTCGGGCAATACCGATTTATTGGAAAAAGCCAAGATTGAGAAGCGATTGGGTAGATTAGAATCAGATTTGTTGATTTACAACAAAGATGTGGTACAGGCAAAACAGCGTTTAGAAGGAAAGGAACGGCAAGCAGGCAAAGGAGAAACGCAATTGAAAAAAGTGGAGGCCGACCAAATTCATCTCAAAAAAATAAACGCTTATGTCGAAAATGGGAAGCTAAAAGGACAGCTCGTTATCCCCGATTTGGACAGTAAAGACCCCAAAGAAATCGGTAAAAAACTCATCATTATTGACAAAAATAACCGCAACGCCGAACCCAAAGTGGTAGGAGAGTTGCACGGCTTTAAGTTAGAAGTAACGACGATTACCAATTTTGTGGAGGGATATCCTCAGCGAGAAAACCATTTTTCAGTCGTTTCTCCCAATGGCATTAAGTACCAGCACAACAGCGGACAAATGCCCCGAACGCCCGAAATTGCGGCTCAGTTTGTTCATAATGCCCTCGAAAAAATTCCTAAAATTGCCGAAGACCAGAAAAAGCGGTTAGTAGATTTCAAAAAAGACATTGACCAACTGAAAGAATTTGTATCTAAGCTGTGGCCGCATAAGCAGGAACTCTCACAGCTTCGCCAAGACTTGCAACAAATCGAAAGGAAGATTCAGGAGTCTTTGACGGAGAAGGTTTCGGAGAAGAAAGAAGAGAAAAGGATGGGGGTGAAGGTGGGGTAAGTTAATATGAAATTCTACGTTCTCTGACCCAGATTAGACTTATGATTGTATTTGCATTAAGGTAATAGCACTTTTCATAAAGCTCTGTATCGTTATCTCTGGTATTATTAGGAAACCAATCGTCAGAATAAACAATTTCCTCATTTTCACTTTTGCTCCTACCATTAAAAAAATCCCCTGCAATAGTATTTATAGGTACAGAATCCCCTTTTTGGGGTAGCCATTTAAAGGTAAAATCATCCGTTCGCATGCTCCAAAGTATTTT
>JBGAUP010000407.1:0-4080 GCA_044228585.1 Runella sp.
CAGAACTGGAAGCTAAAATCTCAAAAGAAGTAGCGCGTATAGGAAAAGATTGGTCAGTTGAAATTCAACAAATGAACGACATGAAATCCAATCGTAATAACCTTGTATTGGTTCCTATTCTAATTTTGTTGATTGTATGTAGCTTCTTAGTTTTCAACGTAGCTTTGGGGATGTTTGGTGTTTTATTCCAAACCATCAGTCGTCGTAAACAAGAGATTGGGGTACGGCGAGCGATGGGGGCTACTAAAGGGGCGATTTTGTGGCATTTTATTGGCGAAACTGCCGTTATTGCTACGTTTGCTTTGATTTTAGGGCTTTTCTTTGCGATTCAATTCCCCTTGCTTAATGTGTTTGACGTAGAAGCGCGTGTGTATTTATTGGGAATTTTGTTTGCCATAATTTCCATTTATGTGCTCATTACCATTTGTGCGTTTTATCCCAGCCGTCAGGCATCTGTTTTACATCCTGCGGTGGTTTTACATGAGGAGTAATGGGCATGGGGCAAAGAGCAGAGGGGGATGGGAATCTACGTATCTTTATCCCTCTGTTAACTTTTCGGACTATGATACAACGAAAATTTAGATTTAAAGATTTAGAAATTTGGCAAATCGCAATAGAAATTGGAGATAAACTATACGAACTTTCAAAAAGCGCTCAAATAATAGATAACCCTCTGCCCACTCCCATCATGCCCAATGCTTCTAATCATTGACGACGATATTGCTGTTTGTACCTCACTTTCGCTGTTGATGCGCAAAGAAGGCTTTGACGCGGCCATTGCTCAAAACCCCGACGACGCGCTTAATATCCTGAAACGACATGAGGTAGCTTTGGTATTGCTGGACATGAATTTTTCCAATGATACCACTGGTCAAGACGGGCTTGAACTTATTCGGCAAATCAAGGTTTCAAAACCCAACTTACCTGTCATTCTCATCACAGGCTGGGCTACGATTGATCTGGCTGTACAAGGCATGAAACTCGGTGCTGCTGACTTTATCAACAAACCGTGGCAAAATGCCCATTTGATGCAATCGGTTCGTACAGCCTTGGCTTTAGCCAATCCTGTAGTCAAAGGCGGTGAGCAGAGGGAAGAGGAAAATACCGATGTTGACCCTGGGTCTTCTACCCAACGCCCCCTACCCTCCGCTCAAAACCGTCGAGCGTTGGATAAGCAGTTTGATTTCAGCCAAATTATCGGACAAGATACCAGTTTAGTACAAGTGCTTCAAACCATCGGGCGAATCGCCTCTACTGATGCCTCGGTGCTGATTTTGGGCGAAAGTGGTACGGGGAAAGAACTCATTGCGGAGGCGATTCATCAAAATAGCCTCCGCAACAAGCGTCCTTTTGTCAAAGTCAATTTAGGCGGTGTTTCTACCAGTTTGTTTGAGTCTGAGATGTTCGGACACGTGCGAGGAGCGTTTACGGACGCCCGTTTTGATCGTACAGGGCGTTTTGAACTGGCCAATCGAGGTACTATTTTTCTGGACGAAATCGGCGAGTTGGATTTGAGTAGTCAAGTCAAACTCCTGCGTGTATTGCAAGACCGTACTTACGAAACCTTGGGCAGCAGCAAAACCAAAACGTTGGATGTACGCGTAGTGTGTGCGACAAATCGAAATTTAGAAGAAATGGTAGCAAAAGGCGCATTTCGGGAAGATTTGCTGTATCGTATCAACCTCATTACGGTTCATTTGCCTTCACTACGCGAACGCCCTAACGATATTCCACTATTGGTGGAGTTTTTTGTGGATAACTTACGAAAAATCTACCATCGTCCTCGTTTGCAAGTAAGTCCTGGAGCCTTAAAATGGCTCAAACAGCTCAACTTACCAGGTAATATCCGTCAGCTCAAAAATTTGGTCGAACGTACGGTTTTGGTCAGCTACAACGACCTACTCGAAATAGCCGATTTTCAACAAAATTATCAGCCCCAAAACAATCAATCAGCCATCGAAAATCGGCAATCGCCCCTACCAGAAGTAGGCAGCATGACGCTCGAAGCAATGGAAATCCAGATGATTCGTCGGGCAATGGAATTTCATCGGGGTAAGGTTGCCCGCGTAGCCAAAGCATTAGGTCTGACGCGCTCGGCACTTTATCGGAGATTAGAGAAGTATAATATTCCTTTTGATGAAGATTAGTACCAAGTTTATCGTTTTTATCGTCATCATCCACTTGGTGGCCGTGGGGCTGTCGTTGTATATTTTTAGAGAAAAACCGCTTTTTTTTATTGCTTCTGAGGTTTTTATTCTGATTTCCCTTTTTATAGCATGGCAGCTTTACCATGATATTATCCAGCCCCTCAAACTACTGATGACGGGCGTAGAAGCCATCAAAGACCGCGATTTCAACGTCAAGTTTCTGAAAACAGGCAAGTACGAAATGGACAAGTTGATTGAGATTTACAACGAGATGATTGACCAACTACGTACCGAACGAACCCAACAACAAGAACAGCATTATTTCCTGGAAAAACTTGTCAGCACTTCACCGACGGGAATTTTGATGCTGGACTTTGACGAAAATATTACTGCGCTCAACCCCAAAGCGCAAGAAATGCTCGGAATTGAGGCTCAATCAGTGCTGCAACGCCCGCTTACATCCATTCCACATCCTGTTTTGCAAGCGCTTAGTCAACTCAAAACGGGGGAGTCTCGCACCATTAATTTCAACGGGGTAGAGACGTTCAAATGTCAAAAAGCACACTTTATGGACCGAGGCTTTCCACGCTATTTTGTAATGCTGGAAGAATTGACCGCCGAGATTCTGGCTGCCGAAAAAAACGCCTACGGCAAAGTTATTCGCCTCATGGCCCACGAAGTCAACAATTCGATTGGGGCAGTGAACTCTATCCTCGACTCCACACTTCATTATCTCGAAAAAACCCCCGACGTACAAAATGCCGTCCAAGTGGCTATTGAGCGCAATGACCACCTCAACCATTTCATGCGCAACTTTGCCGACATCGTACGTTTACCTGCTCCTCAAAAAGAAGGCGTAGAATTAAATGAATTGGTACGAAACATAGCACGTCTCATGGAGTTTAATGCGCGTGAGCGGGGTATTGATTTTGTATTTGACTTATCGCCCGAACCCGTCCAAATTCAGGCCGACCGACGGCAGATGGAACAGGTGATTATCAATGTCGTCAAAAATGCGTTGGAAAGTATTGGCAAAAAAGGAACAATTACTTTCAGAACAACGGACATTCCAGCTCAACTGGAAATCATTGACAACGGTGCGGGCATTGCTCCCGACATAGCCGACCAACTTTTTTCTCCCTTCTTTTCCACCAAAAAAAATGGTCAAGGCGTAGGCCTCACGCTCGTGCGCGAAATTTTGGTCAATCACGATTTTGGAGTATCACTGCGCACGGAAGAAGAAGGCAAAACAGTGTTTCGGGTGGAGTTTTAAAACCTACTTCTTCCGATTCATTTTCTTGCCCTTTCGCACTTTTTTCTCGGCTTCCAACGCTTCGATTTCTTCCAAAAGTGATTTTACGTTGCCCGCTGTGTCGTTGCTGAAATCAATGGTTCCTTCATACTCGGCTTTACTGATTTGTAGTACGTCAATGGGTTTAGCCAAAAAAGCCTCTATTTCGGCCAAAATAGGCTTTTCTTCGGTGCTGCAAAACGATACGGCGTTGCCTTTGTGCGTGCCTCGACCTGTGCGCCCTACGCGGTGTACGTAGTTTTCGGCTTGTTCGGGCAAGTCGTAATTGACTACGTAATCAACGTTGGCAATGTCTATGCCCCGGGCACTTATATCGGTGGCTATCAAGACCTTTACTTTTCCACTTTTGAATTCGTTTAAGGCCGACAAACGGTCTTTTTGTTCTTTATCGCCGTGTAATGTTTGGCTTTTGATTCCCATTCGTTCCAAGGCACTCGATACCCTTTCTGCACGTACTTTGGTACGAACAAACACCATTATTTTGCTGTCAGGATGCTCATTGATAAGGCGTTCTAAGAAAAAACGCTTATCGTCCATTTCGACAAAAGCCACAAAATGGTCAATGTTTTTGGAGACGGGGTCTTTGGGCGAAATTTGAATCCGAATCGCCCCACTGTTGAT
>JBGAUP010000408.1:0-4079 GCA_044228585.1 Runella sp.
GGTTTACCCAATTTCCAAAGATCATCAATCGTACCTGCCCATACTTTGGCTTTACCGTCGGTAGAAGTAATAATTTGTTCATTCGCAGACGCTTGCGAATCAATTCCCGTCATTACCAATAACCCCCGATACGAAGCGTAATCGTGGATAGCCAGCGAATGAGAAGCTACTGGGCGAATTTTAGCAAACCCATCGGCATTTTCGGCGGGCAATTCATAAAAAGTACCGTGGGCATTGAATAAATCGCGCTCGGTAGCTACCTCCCTGCAAATTCGCAGGGAAGCGTTTTGGGTTTTGGCGGTAAATTCCTCGTTTCCTTTGGGCAATCGCCACCTTCTTCCAAGGTCGTCAATGACCAGTACCGAGGCATCCTCAACGGTGATGACGTTTTGGGGAATGGCAAATTGAGCGCGTATAAACTGCGCCGTTTTGACGTCTTCTTTTTTGACCAAATTCAATGCGCTATCCAATTCATAATAGCCATCTTCGGTAAATTGTCCTTGTTTCAACTGCCCTGCCAGTAGTCCCATTGCCCGACGGTTATCGCCCAAACCGTACATCAATCCTCCTGAGTAATTGGAAGTGTTGATTTTGGCCAAGCCCGTAAATATTTTGTCGGCTATGGGCTGAAAACGAGATACATCGGTGTAGTTAAAATGGACGGTGGCGGTGGTGCTTTTGTTGGTTTTTACCCGAATCCATTCACCTTGTTCGGTTGCGGCAAAGGCAACTGACGCTGATTGACCCGCTTTTAAGGTGGCTGATTTTAGCGATTTCCAGCTTCCTTTGCCGTTGGTGTCTGTTTCAAACGTGAAGGTCACATCTTCAGCTCCTGCATTGTTTATCCAAGCTATTCGCTGTTTCCAGCCTGTAAATAAAAACGGTTCAGAAACTACGTTTGCGGCGATTTTGTCGTTGAGCCAAATCGCGCCTTGGGCTGTATTGGGGCCTAATTCGTCGGGTTTACTGAGAGAAGTAAACCACAAATTTGAGTTCGATTGCCCTGGACCTTCGATGTTTCCTTTGGTTTTACGTTTGTTCAAAAACTCCTTTTGTGCCGAATCGTCGCAGCCAAAAACGAGGCCGTTTTGCCAACGAGTAAAATCGCCAATGACTTTTAAATAGGCCGAGCGTGGGCGAATGCCTGCGGTGTTTTTAGACGAAAACGTTTGAGGGAAACGCCAAAATAGTCCGTGCATGGTCATCAAATAATCGGGAGATTGTGTGGTGCCAATGTCGCGGATGCGTGGCCACTCGGTATTCCAGCCGTGAGCGCCGTCGTAGCTGTGGCTGGCCTTGGGCAACCGGAAAAACGACCATTTGCCGTTGTCTCGCACGCCCAAAAGCACGGATTTGTGGTCCCAGCCCGTGGCCCAAATGGGGTCGGTGTCGGGGTTTTTGTTACCATCAATCCCGCCAGGCCCTGTCACCTCCACAAACTGATTGCGACGAACTACTTTCCAATCTTTACCATTCCATTCGGCCAGTACACCCGACTCAATATCAAATTGTTTCAACGCTTGTTGACCCGATTCTCCGTTGTTGGAATAGACCATGACCCCCTGTCCCGAATACAATCCTTTTCCATGCGCTCCGGGCAATAAAGTACCGTTGTGGTTGTTGGCCACGTCGTTTTCTTTTTTTGTTTTGACGTTGCCGTCTTGATACAAAAGTTTTGATTCTAAGGTGTTTACGTCCACTTCATAAAACCCTTCTTCCATTGTTCCGTAATACAGTTTGGAAGCGGGCGAAAAAAGGTGTCGGGCATTGCCTGTATGACGCCCAGGCATTTGGGCATAAGGGATGGTTCGGACGTTGCCGTTGCCGTTAATGGCATAAGGGCCGATAAATAACTGATTGCTTTCGCGGTGAATCATCCGATTGGCGGGTGTTCCACCGATGCTCTCCGAACGGATGGTTTTGTGCAAATCAGGGGTGATTTCGTAAAGCTTGTCCGACGAACCGAAGGGTAAGTGCGGGCCGTACGTAATCACCCAGAGTTTTCCAGCCCAAGGCACAACGGCGCCCGTTCCGCACTCACCTTCGTTGTTGTAATAGGCAAGGTGGGGGTAAATACCGCTGATTTGGCGGTAGGATGATTTCGGTTGGGCGTGGAGAGTAGCTTGAGCAATCAGGAGTAAGCTTGTGAATACACTTACTGATAACCGTCTTAAAGTGACGTTGTCCATGGTAAGCCAGAAAATTGGTTCAGCAATGGTTTATCGATGAGGGTGGCTTACTACTTATCTTAAACAACAACAGCCTCCCAGACTACTTAGCTGAGAGGCTATTGGAGAATAAAAAAACACTTATTTCTTTTTCAGAGGCCACATGTCGGAGACCACTCGGTTGTCGGCCAAGGCTTTTTCGGCTTTGGCTACGATGTCGGGATACTGGGCTGCTACGTTATTTTCTTCACCGATGTCTTTTTTCAGGTTATAGAGTTCCAGTTTTCCACCTTTGCTACTGAGCTTAACGGCTTTCCATTCTTCATCGAGTCTTACTGCTTGGTCAAAACCACGCTCATAAAACTCCCAATAAAGCGATTCATGTTTTTTCTTGAGAGACTTGCCTTTGAGTGTATTGGCAAACGAGATTCCGTCTAATCCTTGCGTTTTTTTGCCCCCTACCAATTCTTCTACCGTTGGAAAAAAGTCCCAGTTGGCCAATACGTCGTTGTTGGTGACTCCTTTTTTTACTTTGCCCCCCCACGCAATTAACGGAACTCGGATGCCGCCTTCGTACATATCCCGTTTGATGCCTTTGAGCGGGCCATTGCTGTCAAAAAATACGGGGTCGGCACCTCCTTCTTGGTGCGGGCCGTTGTCGGACGTAAAGAAAACGTAGGTGTTTTCGGCCAAACCAAGCGAAGTTAGGAGTTCCATCAGCCGACCCATGTCGCGGTCTAAGTGCGTCACCATTCCTGCAAAGTTGGCCTTGGGTTGTGCTTGCGAACGATAATTTCCGCCTCTTTGGATAAAGGGTGTTTCTGGAAATAAACTGGTTTTATCCGATGCCAAAAATGGAGAGACCGATGCGGGCGTTGGGGCAAATACTTCGGCATGAGGCATTGTGATGGCCAAGTACATGAAAAACGGCTTTGCTTGGTTGTTTTTGACAAAATTGAGTGCCGCTTCCATCACGTACAAGTGAGAATGGCGCAGGGAGTCAATTGGGTGTATAACAGTCTTGCCTTCTTTGATGCTCCACAAATTATTGGTAAAAAAATGGTGGGCATGAACGTGGTGGGTGTAGCCCAAAAACTCATCCCAACCTTGCTTTTCGGGTGAGCCAGCGTTGTTGGCTTGCCCCAAGCCCCATTTGCCAAACATTCCTGTGTGGTAGCCGTGCTGTTGAAGATACTCCGCAATGGTAAAGTCTTCATCGCGGAGCGGTATTTCGCCGTTGCCTCTGATGTAAGCATGACCCATGTGCTTGCCCGTCATCAAGGCACAGCGCGAAGGGGCGCACACCGTACTACCCGAGTGGTAATCGGTATAGCGAATACCCTCTTTGGCCATTTGGTCGAGATGAGGCGTTTGGAATTTTTTTTGCCCATAACAGCTCAAATCGCCATAGCCCAAATCGTCGGCCATGACGTAGATAATGTTGGGTTTGGTAGGGCGAGGGGCGATATTGAAAGCAAAAACGACGTAAGTAAGTACGGTAGCAACGAATAGGGATATTTTCATACGTTTGATTGGTTTGTAAGAGTTGGTCTTTGGAGAATGAGCACACAGCGTGATGAGGCATTACTCCTTCAGGGGTTACGGTTCAAAATCATCTTGATTGACCCAGCCTGTGTTGGGTTTTTTACCTTTCATAAAGCGTTCGTAAAATTGGTTGTTTTCAACTACTGAATATTGCTCGTATAAAGAGCTTTCAATCAAGCTGCTTTTATTTAGGGCTTACGCAAATTCTGCCCAATCTCGACAGTCCTTTTATTGAAGTTGTTTAGTTGAAAGTATGTCTAAAATTAATCATTGCCGAAGCCATTAATAGCCATGCTTTAAAGTTTTTAGCTAACTGTTCAAAGCGTACAAGGATTCTTTTATAAGTATCTAACCAAGCAAAAACCA
>JBGAUP010000028.1:0-8172 GCA_044228585.1 Runella sp.
CCAGCGACCGCTTCAGCGCCATCGGGGCTTGGCAATATTCTATCCCTACTGATGCCTCTCCCAAAACGATTGATTGGGAAACTTTCTTGGGAGATGCCCCCAAACGCGCCTTCGACCCCGTTCGCTTTTTCCGCTGGCGCAATTACCGCGACTATGGCACGGGCGTAGCAGGTGATTTGTTTATACACCTCATAACGGGAGTTCATTTTGTAACGGGGTCTTTGGGGCCAAGTCGCATTTTTTCGTCGGGGCAATTATCTTACTGGAAAGATGGCCGCGATGTACCCGACGTAATGGTAGCCACCATGGAATATCCCGCGCAGGGAAAATTTGACCCATTTCAGATGGTTTTAAGAGTCAATTTTGCCAATGCAGGTTCTATCAAAAATGTGACGCGCATTGTAGGAAACGAAGGCGAAATCACTTTCGGAGGCGACTCGCTTACCCTCACCAAACGTAAACTTCCCATCGCCCCAGGCTACGGCAATGGCGAAAGCTTTGCGACCTTTACAGAAGCGCAACAAAAAGAATACTTAGCGGCTTACGATGCCAAATACCCCGCCGACACGCGCACACCCGAACCCGTCAAAGAGGTAAAGTTTGACGCGCCTCAAGGTGATGATGCTCATAAAAACCACTTTGCTAATTTTTTCGAGGGAATTCAATCCAACAAACCCGTCATCGAAGGGCCGCTGTTTGGTTTCCGTGCCGCTGCCCCCGTATTGGCCTGCAACAAAAGCTATTTTGAGAAGAAAGTAGTGAAGTGGGATGCCCAAAATTTGAAATTATCGTAGTTTTTTTGGGGGATTGATCCTTCTTTCTACTACAACTTTGGTGATTGGGATTAGGATTTTGGTAAACCTCTTATCCAACGTTTCCCAAAAATACCTAACCCAATACCAAGCTAAGTTATTGATTTATAATGAGCCTTAATTCTCTCTTTTAAAAACAACCCTTTGCAAATTATCGGTTGAATAAGTAGCAATTTCGGGATGGGTTGAGTTTTCTTTCTTACCCGAAGTAACCTCAAAAATCAGCCTTTCGCCAATTAGTTCATAAGACGACGTTAGTAAAAATCCCCCCGTTTCAAACACACTGTACAATTTATTACCTACCAGATAATCAGTCAGTTCTACGCCTCCTCCTTCATCAGTGACGTACTGATTTTTAGTTGCATCTTTCAAGCGTAGCACGTAATCCTTCACCGCAGGCCGTTGCGCCGACAAATATTCAGTTTTCCAAGACCATGCGTTAGCATCGGTATGTTTGGCAATGGTCAAACGTACCAGAACGCTATCTTTGATAGTACCATGTTTGTACATATACATCATTCCCTTCCACGTGCCAATGACTTTATCGGGAAAAATAATGGACTGGGCAAAAACGCCTGTGCTGTGCACCAACAACCAAGACAAAATGATATACAGCGATTTTTTTACCATGATTTTAGAGCTATCAAAAAGGACATGAAGGTATAATCCCATTTCAATTATTCAAGTTTTATTTCAATTGTAACCCTAACCCTGACCTATCAGTTAATTTCATCATACCATTTTCTAATTCAAAACCGCCAGAAACCACATCTTCCAACAAATCAAAACTACCGTCTAAGTCCAAATAACGGGTATTTGCACACGCAAAAGCAGCATGAAGAGCAGCAGTAATACTTATAATACTCTCGTCGTTGCAGCCCCAAAATAGGTCAATATCAGCTTTTTCGGCGATGATTGCAATCTCAAACGCATTCAAAATCCCGCCGCATTTCATCAATTTGATATTAAAAATCCCGAAGGGTTGTGGCTTTGGAGTCAATTGTAAGGCATATTTTGCATTTTTCAACGACTCATCGGCAGTCATTCGTTTTCTTACCGAATCATTTAACTCCAACAACTCAGCTTCTTTACCTACGACCAAAGGCTGCTCAATCAACTCTATATCAATATTTTGGGTAGCTTTTAGAAATTTCTTCAAATCGCTTAACGCATAACCTTGATTAGCGTCCACCCTGATTTTCAATTGGTTGTGATAGCGTTCGTGCAATTTCAGCACTCGTTCAATATCTTCTTCTACATTCTCGCCCGTTTTTACTTTCAACACTTTAAAACCCAATTGACGATAGGCTTCGGCTTCTTCGAGGGTTTCCGCTACCGACATGATGCCAATGGTGACGGAAGTAGGCAATGTTTTGATTTTTTGACCGTAAAATTCTACTACGGACACACCCAAATACTGTCCAAAAGCGTCGTGCAGTGCAATATCAAGGGCAGCTTGCGTACCTGGCAAATTAGGAAACGTCTGATTCGTTTCATAAATCAGTTGCCTGAAATGCCGTATGTCCCGTCCGATAAGGTTTTGGAAGAAATCTGTTTGTAAATGCTGCAAAGTCTGTGTGCAAGTTTCACCTACTACTTCCTCGGCAGGGCTTGCCGCCCCCATTCCTACAATGCCATTCTCCAATTCTACTTCCAAAAACACATTTTCTACCTCCGAAAAGGTATAACCTGCAATGCTGTAAGGTTTGCTAAGAGGGAGTTTTTTGAGGTAGGGGCGGATGGTTTTGATATCCCCTTTAACGCTGACAGGGTTTAAAACCCTGTCAGCGTTAGCTTCTATTGATTCCTTAATCAAATTCAATTGTGAAAGCTTCATTTTCGAGGTACATTAAATGCCATTGTGTATGATAATTTTGGAAAGAATCCCTTCCACCAAACCATTTCAAGCCTTCATCCCGCATAAGTTTAGTTGGTTTATGGCTTTCAAATATCCGATAAGATGAATACGGGTAATCTCGAAAATCATTTACAAAGCCATGTTTTTGGGGATTTGCATGAATATAAAAAATCACTTGCGTAAAGTACTCCTCATTATCAATTAACTTTCTCCTAAAAGGGGTTTCAAATAAGCCTCCTGTACGATGATAGGTTTTATTAATCCCCTGTGCGTAGCCATTAAATAGGTGACCAAACTGTTGACTAATGGTTTTATCTACACCTTGATGATTTTTATTGGGGAAAAACAACCTAATTTCATCCTCACTTCTGAGTTTTACTAACAAATGGAAATGATTTTTAAGCAAGCAATAGGCATAAGTTTGAGCAATCGGTTCAATGTATTTGGCATATTTTTCTAAGAAATAAATGTAGTTTTGCTCTTGTTTGAATATGTTTTCACCGTTTATTCCACGATTGTATAAGTGATAAAATCTTTCTGTTTCCAGAAGAATTACATTTGATTTCATAATTTTATCTGATTTGGTAATTTAAACGCTGACAGGGTTCAAAACCCTGTCAGCGTTTAAATTTTAACTCATCAATTCCCTTAAAATGGGCATTATCTCCCCCACTCCCATTTCCAACGGTAACAATACGACTGCACTTAGTTTTTGCTGATAATAGCTGTGATAATTAAGCTTTTCCTGTTCATCGCAGCCTTCTGTATTGAGTGCCACTGCAATTACATTTGCCCCAAATTTTTCGATGATTTCAATTTCTGATTCCACGCTCGGAATCTCGCCCCAATGAGGCTCATTATCAAAGTATTTACGCTTGGGCGCATGAACCAAAACCACGTTTTTAGCTTGCCCCGAAATCAAAAACTCCAATCCGCACGGGCCACTCGGATTTCTTAACGACGATTGCCCTTCAATCAAAATCACCTCAGCTTGGGTTTCTTTCCAGCACGACACAATAGCGTGTTCTATCTCTCCAGACACAAAATCGTTGAGCGTAGAATCAAAAATAAAACCATATTTTCCCCCCTGCAACCAGCCTGTTTGACCCGTATAAATCATTTGAGCATTGGCACCTTCTGCTTCTAAAGCCTGCCGCAACAGACGGGCCGTAGTACGTTTGCCCAGAGCGCAATCCATTCCTAAAACTGCTATGATTGGGGCTGTTACGTTATAAATTTCGCCCGTCCAAAAGTGCAAATCTTTACGTTGCTTTGGTTTACGAACGTCAATCAATTGTACGCCATGTTTCGCCGCCAAAGCCGCTATTTCGGGTTTTTCGGATAAATATTCGTGTAAACCATTCACAATAGAAATACCTTTTTGAATGGCTATTTCCACAATACTCAGCATATCTGGCGGCAACACACCCCCTACCGTAGCTACGCCAACAATCAGATAATCAATACTTTGCAGTTTTTCGATGGCTTCGTTCAAACTCTTAAAAACAGGAATAGCACGATGTTTTCCGTCAAGCACTACACCGGCGTCTTGCCCTGCCGTGGGCGCGTCAATAACCCCCAAAATGTCGTAACGTTCCGTTCCTCTGATAAGCCCATGCGCTGTTTTAGCATCGTTGGTAGTAAGAAGACCGTTGGTGAGAATGACAGCCCCCCTACCCTGCGAGGGTCCGACCCCAATGGGGGAGTTATTTTCTACTTTGTATTGCATTTTTGGCATAATTTCTATAATAATCAACGATATTAGTAATGTACCAGAAGATTTTTTTTAACTGTGAAAATCCTTAAAATCTGTGCTATCAGTGTGCTAAAATCGTCGAATATGGCACACAGATAAACACAGATTTAGACCGCGACGGCGTACCGTAAATTCACACTGATTTCTATCAAAATGAAAAATTTTCGGGTTCAGTACGATATTAGTTCCCCCGTTGGGACGGTACGCCGCGCGGGGTAGGGGGCTTGGCAATAAATACCCCCGAAAACTTTCCCGTAGATTTTTGGGATTGATAGACCAATTCACCATTGACCCATACTTTTTCAATACCCGACGACAAGGCCGTTGAATTTTGGATATTGGCGTTGTCTTTTACCGTATTGGGGTCAAAAAGTACCAAATCGGCAAAATAACCCGATTTTATCATACCTCGGTTGGGTAATCCTACGCTTTCTGCCGTCAAAGCTGTCATTTTATAAACTGCCGTTTCTAAGGTCAACGTTTTGGTATTTCTCACATAATGACTCAAAACCCGCGTAAATGCCCCATAGCCACGCGGATGCCCTCCCCAACCTCCATCCGAACAAATGTTGGTAAAAGGCCAAGCCAAGAAATTAGCCACGTCGGTTTCGCTCATGGATTTGCCCATGATGGTTTCAATACTCCCTTTAAAATCGGGGTTCTTTTCTTCAAACTCTGCCGCTTGGGCAATCAACGCCATCAAAGTTTGGGCAGGTTTTTCGTTTCTGAGGTTTGCAATTTCAGTAATGGTTTTGCCTACATAGGCTGTATTGGGCGCAAACCGCACCAACACCGACCCAGCAGGGTCAAACAGTTGATTTACCGCAAACTCGGCACTCTCAAGATTGGTATAATCTCTTTTGGGAAATAGCACCCGCAGGGTGGAATTCCAAAAATCATAAGGATAACAGTCAGCCGTAATATTTACTCCTTCTGAACGTGCTTTTTGAAATCTACCCAATAGCTCTGGCGAGCGACCCCATTGGTCACGCTTGGCTATTTTGATGTGCGATACTTGCACAGGCATTTTTGTTTTTTTGCCAATCTCAATAATTTCATCCAACGCCTCGTCCAGTCCAATGTCTTCGCTCCGAATGTGGCTCATATAACGCCCACCTGCCTCCGCCGCTACTTGGGCCAATTGCAAAACCTCGTCACGATTAGAGAAAAATGCCGACTCATATTCTAATCCCGTAGCCAATCCCAACGAGCCTTTGCTCATTTCAGCCCGCAACTCTGCTTTCATTTTTTCAATCTCGTCGGATTTTGCCGTTCTAAATAGGCTTTTTGCTCCCATCGCTTTGGCTCGTAACGTCGAATGTCCTGTATAAGTAGCCACATTGACCGCCACGGGGCGTTTCTTTATTCTACTTTGAATGGTATCAATCGGAATACTTCCCCCATCTTGACCTATCACAATGGTGGTAATCCCCTGACTCACCAACGCCTCTGCATCGGGGTGATTTTCCAACCCGCCAAAGTGGTGACTATGGGCATCAATAAAGCCTGGAGCCAATATCAAACCATTGGCATCCGTAACCGTTTCTTTTGGAAAAGGCTGTAAATCACCTATTTCCCAAATTTTATTATCTTTTAAGCGTACCGAAGCCTTTCGGGCAGCAATACCCGTTCCATCTATCAAATTGGCATTCGCAATTAATTTTGTTTCGGGCAATTTGGGTGTTTTTCCCTCCAAAATCTGTTGTACAACTTTGAGGGCGGTAGCATCTGTCGAGCTTGTCAGGCCGATGACAGTCCAGTTTTGCTTGGTATAACGCACTATTTTATTCAGAAATCCTACCCAACTACCCGTATGCGATACGCTTTGACCTTTTTCGTCCAACATCCACCCAAATCCATACCACGACAATTTACCGTTGTTCAGTTTGGCAGGGGTAAATGCTTCTTGAAGCGTGCTTGCTTTTACTAATTTTTCGGTATAAAGGGCTTGTTCCCACTTCAATAAATCTTCGACCGACGCGTACACGTTGCCATCGCCCGATACACCATCAAGCCGAATCAAATCATTGGGTATTAGTACGCCATTTTCGCGCCTTATTCCAAAAACCCGATTGGAAGGCGATTGCTTGATGGTGAAATTATAAATATAAGTATCTTTCAAGCCCAACGACTTGACTATCTGCCGATTGAAATAATCTTGAATCAACATTCCCGATGCTTTTTCAATCACCAATGCCAGTAAAACATAGCCTGTATTGCAGTATTCAAACTTTTCATTGGGCAAAAAAACCAGTTTTGGCCGATGATTCTTGAGCAATTGAAGTACCTTTTCGTTGGTGAGGGTATCGAGCGTATTGGCATATTGGGTAGCCAAATCGAAGTATTCTGGTAAGCCACTCGTATGATGAAGCAAATGCCGAATACGAATGTTGGGGTAAGGAAAATCGGGCAAATGCTGTTGTACTTTGTCGTCGTATTTAAGTTTCCCTTGTTCCTTGAGCATCATTATCATCATGCTCGTAAACTGCTTTGAAACCGAGGCCAAATTGAACGCTGAAGTAGTTTTAAGCGGCTCTTTCGTTTCTAAATTAGCAATCCCAAACGCTTTTTTATAAAGTACGTTTCCTTCTTTGGCCAAAAGAAAAGTACCATTTAACATTCCACGTTGGTGAAGAATCGTCAAGGAAGAATCAATCTGAGCGATTTGTTGGGGGGTAGGTTGGGCATAAACCATGCCCAATCCCCAAAAGGTAATCAAAAACAAATACCCCTTATTCATAATTGATGAAGTGTAATATACGAAGGTATATTTTGGTTCGAAGTTATGGTTTATTCTTAATAATAGCTTTTTTATCAATCAAAAATAGGGTTATATTTGAAAAATAAGCAAATTATGCTGCAAACTTCCTCAAACGAACCCTCCCAAAAGCAAATTATGCTGGACGAAACCGACGCTCAGATTTTAACTCACTTACAGCAAAACGCTAAACTCACTATCAAAGAATTGGCCGAAGCATTGCATCTGACTACATCCCCCGTTTTTGAGCGCATCAAACGCCTCGAACGCGAAGGTGTTATAGAAGGGTACGTGGCTTTAGTAAATCCCGAAAAAGTAGGACGCGGGCAGGTGGTGTTTTGCCACGTGCAAATGCCCGTTTACACCACCGAAAACATTGAGATTTTTGAGAGAATCGTAAGAGAAATACCCCAAGTATTGGAGTGCTATCATTTAGCAGGTACGGTAGATTATCAACTAAAAGTCCTCGTCAAAGACATTAGAGAGTATGATACTTTCTTAAAACAGTTGGCAGAAATCCACGTGATAAAGGTACACAGTAGCCTCATTGTACTACATGATGTCAAGTATTCAACAGTGGTACCGATACCACCTGTCCGAGAATAGAGACGTGTTTACAATGGCTACCAAAACAGCCATTTCTTAGCAAAGTTATATTTAAAAGAATTTTATATGATTTTTTAAAGAACTTTTAAAATCATTTAGGGATTTCTTTTGGCTAATTGACTATACAGTATGACCGCATTTTGACATGAAGCACCAACACTTGACAGATGAGCAATTGGTAGATTTTTTAAAAAGTGACGACCAAATTGCTTTTGAAGAAATCTATAACCGCTATTGGTACAAATTACTGGGCGTTGCGTATCACGAAACAGGAACGCGTGAAGAGGCCGAAGAATTGGTCCAAGATCTTTTTGAAAGCATTTGGCACAAGCGTCAAGTGAGTGTCATCCGACATTTGAGCTCCTATTTGGTAGTTTCCATC
>JBGAUP010000028.1:8203-31596 GCA_044228585.1 Runella sp.
AACGGAAGTTTCAAGAGTACCTAATTTTTAACGAGATAAAACAATCTTACGCTACTGATGAAAGTGTACAGTTTGCCGATTTATCGAAAGCCGTGGACGAGGCGATGAAGAAATTGCCCGAGAAAAGCGTTGAAATATTCAAGTTGAGTCGTTTTGAAAACCAGTCCGTCAAAGCCATTGCCCAGCAATTAAACCTGTCGGAAAAAGCGGTGGAATACCACATCACCAAATCCCTCAAAGTCTTGAAAGAGCAGTTAAAAGCCTATCATTCTGACAATTAACATCCACCCATTTTTTCATAACAGACAAAAATATGAACCAATACGAATTCAATCAATTACTGGAAAAATACTTGGCGGGCGAGTGCAGTCCCGACGAGGAGAAACTGATTCAGGATTGGCAAGGCAATCTACTCAATAGTAGTCCACTACAATGGGACGAACAAGAGAAGGCAACTGTCAAAAAACGTCTTTGGCAAAACATCGAAAAAAATACATTTAACGCCAAAGTAGTACCTATCACCAAAAATCGTTTTGGTTGGATAAAATGGGTAGCAGCAGCCTCTATTTTCTTGGCTGGGGGAAGTATTTGGTGGATGAATCTTCCCGCTAATGTACACAATGCCACCGTCAGCGAAGTTGTTCAAACACCGCACGGAATTGAGGTTAAAAACACGGCCAATAACCCCCGACAAATCAAATTGGAGGATGGTAGCATAGTGATTTTGAAAGCCAACAGCAGCGTGACGTACCCTGAGCATTTCGGTAAGCAAAGTCGTAGTGTATTTTTAAAAGGTGAAGCTTTTTTCAACGTCAAACGCGACCCGAACAAACCCTTTGTGGTTCACGCGGGCGAGTTAATAACAGAAGTTTTGGGAACGAGTTTTACCATCAAATCATACGAAGATGCCCAATCTATCGAAGTCTTAGTAGCTACGGGAAGGGTATCGGTGTATGAAAATTCAACTAAAACGACACAGCACCGCAACGGGCTGATTTTGACCCCTAATCAGAAAATAGTGTTCGATAAAGCCTCTCGAAAATTAACTCCGAGCATTATTGAAAAACCCGCGCTGATTGCCCCGACGTCAAATTCCACCCTTTTTGTTTTTGACGAAACGCTGTTGCCCGAGGTGCTTAAAAAGTTGAGTAATGCGTATGGTCTTGAGATTGTTCTTGAAAATCAAGCACTTGCCCAATGTGTCTTCACTGCCGATTTAAACGACCTTCCCCTACGAACCCAATTAGACTTGATTTGCAAATCGGTCAACGCAACCTATGAACAACGCGGTACGAGTATTTTTATTAACGGGGAGGGATGTAAATAACCAAACCTTATAGGTTTCAAAAACCTATAAGGTTTAAATAAAAAGCCGATAATGTTGCGAGCACTATCGGCTTAGAGTGACCCGCAGCCGAATGGAGGTTCGGTTGGCCACGCGTCCATGAAACACGTGCCTTGCGGGGGAGTTTTTGCCTTTTCAAACCAAAAACATGTTAAAATTATGCAAAAAAATGTACGAACCAAAACGTTCTTGCTCAAAGCAATGAGAATGACGGTTACTCAATTTCTGATGCTGGCTGCTTTTTGCGGACTGGCCAGCGCCCACGACACAAAAGCCCAAGAAGTACTAAACACAACTATTTCGCTTAAAATCGAAGCTGTTGAAATCAAAAAAGTATTCGGCAAAATCGAAAAGCAAGCCGATGTAAAATTTGTGTATAGTCCCAACACCATCAAATCTAACCAAAAAGTGTCGTTGACGACTACCAATAAACTCTCTGAAGTACTGAAAGAATTGCTATCTCCTTTCAATATCTCCTACGAAATGGTAGGAACCCGGATTCTTTTACGGCAAAAACAGCCCGAAAAATCAGCTTCCATTGAGGAGATTCCAGGGCTTGTCCCAAACGTAAGCGAACCTCAAGACCAGCTCATCAAAGGGAAAGTAACCGATGGAGAGAAAGGTGAAGGGCTTCCCGGGGTAAGCATCTTATTGAAAGGAACCCAAAAAGGAACAACAACCAACCCAAACGGAGAATATTCTATTTCTGTACCCGACAACAATGCCATTTTGGTTTTTAGTTTCGTAGGCTATGAGCCACAGGAAGTATTGGTAGGTAACCGTACACAAATTGACCTCAGCCTCAAAACCGACACCAAGGCGTTGGGCGAGGTGGTAGTAGTAGGGTATGGTACGCAAAGAGCCAAAGATGTGACGGGATCGGTAGCCACCATTAATCAAACCACCATCAAAGACTTGCCCGTTGCTACTCTTGACCAAAAAATGATTGGACAAGTGGCAGGTGTCCAAATACAGCAACTATCAGGCGCACCAGGCGGGGGTACTTCCGTCAGAATCCGGGGAAGTGGCTCATTGGGTGCGGGAAATGAGCCTTTATACGTGGTTGATGGGATGCCTTATGCGGCGGGGTTAAATCAAAATTTTAATCCTCTCCTATTGATTAACCCCAACGACATCGAGTCAATCTCCATCCTGAAAGATGCTTCCTCTACGGCCATTTACGGTTCACGTGGGGCCAACGGGGTAATTATGATTACAACTAAAAAAGGCCAGTACAATCGCCTTCAAGCCAATGTATCTTCCATGAGAGGGGTACAGCAAGTTCCTCAAAAAGGCAGACCTAACTTGATGAATCAGCAAGAATTTATTGATTTACAGCGCAATAAAATTGACATTGCCGTTCGACGTGCTGAAAACAGAGCTGCTACCATCAATGACTATCCCGTCGAATATCAAAACCCCGATCAACTGGTAGGCGAAGGCACCGATTGGTATGATTTATTGCTGCAAACTGCCCCCATTCAAGACCATACCGTTAGTATTCAAAAAGGGACGCAAGATTCCCGTATGAATTTCAGTATGGGATATTATAAACAAGAGGGCGTTTTGCGTTATACGGGCGTAGAGCGATACAGCGCAAACCTCGGAATCGAATCCAATTTAAGCAAGCATGTCACCGTTGGAGTATCGCTTCAACCTACATTTATCAATCAAAACCGTACCAATACCAATTCAAATCGCGAAGACGTGATAGGCGTAGCCAACTGGGCCAATCCCGTCATGAGTCCGTACGATGCCAATGGGCAGCTTATCCCCTACATACGCTCACCACAGAGCAAATACCACTCGGCCTGGAGTTTTGCCAATCCGCTTTTTGTGTTGAGAGAAACTACCCAATTACAGCAACAATTCCAAAATCTCGGGTCGGCCTATTTGGAATGGGAGATTACCCCCGACTTAAGAGCAAAATCCTCGCTCAACACCATTTGGTCAACTTCCAAATTCAATCAATTTACGCCAAGTACAGTAGGGGCTTCCAATATCCCACCCGTAGCTGGAACGGGACGATCGAGCAATTCGAGGGCAGATGGGTTCAACTGGCTACTCGAAAATACACTTACGTATAACAAAACTTTTCAAAAACATCGGTTGAACGCCCTTGTTGGTTATACGACACAAAAAGACCGCTCCAATACCATCAATCTCAACGCCAGTCCTTATCCTAATGACCTGATTCAGACCATCAACGCGGCACAGGCTATCGCCACTTGGGGAGAAAATCAACAGGAGTGGAGCATTATTTCTTACCTCGGACGACTCAATTATTCTTTTGACGATAAGTATTTACTCACCGCTACCTTCCGTTCAGATGGTTCTTCTCGTTTTGGAGAAAAAAATAGATACGCGACTTTCCCTTCTATTGCTGCGGCTTGGCGTATTTCTGAAGAGAATTTTTTGAAAGATAATAAGGTGCTGAACAACCTGAAATTAAGGGCCAGTTATGGCAGAAGTGGCAACAACAACATTGGTAATTATTCGCACTTAGCGGCCATCAACCCAGGCGCTTACGTCTTTGGAAACACCCAAGTTTCGGCTTCTTTCGTGGGGTTATCCAATCCTTTTTTGACATGGGAAGAATCCCAACAGATTGATTTGGGAATGGATGCCGAATTTTTCAACAATCGTCTTTCGTTGATTGTAGATTTCTATAACCGAAAGAGCAAAAATATGCTCCTCAACGACGTCATCCCTGCCATTACGGGCTTCAATTCACAGATTGTGAATAAGGGCAACGTGCGCAACCGAGGTGTTGAAATTTCACTCGGAGGAACCCCTATCAAAGGGGCATTAAATTGGGATTTTAACCTCAATATTGCTTTCAATCGTAACATGGTGCTATCGCTCAATGAAAACGGGGATCGAGTTCTGTCAGGAAACAACGACAACAATCCCACGCACGTTACAGTAGTAGGCAAGCCCATCGGTCAATTCTTCGGGTTTATTGCCGACGGCGTCTATACTGCCGAAGATATTGCCAATCCCAATATCGTCAAAACTGCACAGGTATATGAAGGGAATTCCAAATACAAAGATGTCAATGGAGATGGTGTGATCAACGACTTTTTAGACTATACCATCATTGGCAATCCGCATCCCGACTTTATTTTTGGTTTCTCAAACAACTTCTCTTACAAAAGATTTACTTTAGGGGTCATTATGAACGGCCAATATGGCGGTCAAGTAATGAACGGATTACGCCAATCAACCGACAACCTGCAAGGATTTTTCAACGTAAACAAAGAATTTGTAAACCGTTGGAGAAGTGCCGAAAATCCAGGAGATGGAACATTATATGGAGTTCCTAAATTAACCCCAAGCTGGGGACACCGTGTCAATAGCCGCTGGGTAGAAGATGCTTCTTTCCTGCGTGTTTCTAATCTCTCATTGGGTTACTCAATTCCTGAAGGTCTGGTCAAAAAAACGGGCTTTGTCAATAGCTGCCGTCTCTATTTTACGGTGCAAAACTTGGCCATGTTTACCAACTACAAAGGTGCTAACCCCGAAGCACAGTCCAGAGATATTAACAATACCCTCTCGCCTGGCTTTGATATGTCGTCTTATCCCCTTGCCCGTACTACCTCCATTGGACTTAATCTATCCTTCTAAACAACGACTTTCAACATGAAAAAAATCATATATGTGCTGACACTCTCACTTTTGACAGGCTGCACCAACAAGTTTCTGGAACTCTATCCAAAATCAACCCTCAACGAAGGGAATTTTTACCAAACAGAGGTAGAATATACCCTCTTGGCCAACGGTTGTTATGTCCCATTGCGCGATAATGAAAAAAACAACCACTGGGTTTTGGCCGAATTGATTTCTGACAACGCAAGTTTTCAAAACAATGTCCGAACGGGAGAAGCCTCCAGAGGAGTCATTGACCAATTTATACTGGTGGGCGATAATATCGCCTTTGCCAACTTTTGGAACCTCTCTTACAACGGGATTACGCGTTGTAATAAATTACTGAGTGAATTGGACCGAGAAGGCGTGAATTGGTCAAAATTGTCTTTCAAAGAACGTTGTGCAGGTGAAGCATTATTTTTGCGGTCATTATATTACTTCAATCTTGTTCGACAGTTTGGCGGAGTGCCTTTGGTCTTAGCGCCCACCACTTCGCAAGAAGCAGTAAACATCAAGCGTTCAACCGAAGCGCAGGTCTATGACAGTATTATCAATGATTTAAAACAAGCCGCCGAACGTTTTGCCAAAGCCAAAGATGTAGAAGAAATCGGACGTGCCAATGAGATGTCGGCTCTGTCGCTGTTGGGAAAAGTATATCTTACCCTTGGCAAATATGCCGAAGCCGAACAAACCTTGAAAACCGTCATTGCTTCGGGGAAATATGCCCTTTTGCCCAATTATGCCGATGTTTTCAACCCTTCTAAAAAGGACTTCAAAGAAACCATCTTTGCGGTGCAGTATTCCGAAAACAGTGCTGAACTCGCCAACCGATTCATCTTTCTATTTGCCCCGCATACTTCGGGAGGAGCCGTGACGAATCGGCCAAATATCAACATCGTAGGAGCCGGTTGGAATCAACCCACCGACGATTTAATCAACGCTTTTGAGGCTGGCGATACGCGCAAAGCCGTTTCGATTGGTTTCTGGAATGGCTTAGATTGGGATAACGTCGTTCGTCCTATTGCCTATTGTGCCAAATACAAAGCCCCCGTTTCTGCTCCTGACGACCGTTGTGGCGACAATTTCCCCGTGTTACGTTACTCAGATGTCTTGCTAATGTACGCAGAGGCGCTCAACGAACTAAACCGCACGGGCGAAGCCATTCCATACGTTCAACAAGTTCGCAACAGAGCAGGCCTGACCACTCCTTTGGCCGCGTTGAGCAAAGAAGCCCTAAAAACGCTCATCGCCAAAGAACGCCAAGTTGAATTTTGCTTTGAAAACCAACGTTGGTACGACCTCAAACGGACTGGCAAAGCCATAGAAGTAATGACCGCCCACGGAATTCGTGAAAAAGCCAAGAAGACATTTCTTTATCCAGAAGGATATACTCTAACACCCAATAAGCTACTTGCACCGATTCCTGTTAATGAGGTTTCTATCAATAAATTAACGCAGAATCCAGGGTACTAATCATATCATAGGTAGGCTTATTTGAGTTTTCAAATAAGCCTACGTTATTTTTTAGCAATGGCTTACTTCTAACAAGACGAAATAAAGAAATCACCTATGAAAATGATACGTTTCTCTTTGGTCGCTCTCGCGGTACTTTTTTATGCTTCGCCCAAGCCTCTTTTAGCCCAAAATACTGGTAAAAAGCCCAATATTCTCTATATACTCGTGGATCAATGGCGCGCGCAAGCGACGGGCTATGCAGGCGATAAAAATGTCATTTGTCCCAACCTCGACCAATTGGCCTCGGAGAGCGTCAATGTAAAAAACGCCATTTCTGGAATGCCCGTGTGCACGCCACATCGCGCCTCGTTGATGACAGGACAATACCCACTTACGCATGGACTCTTTATGAACGATGTGCTGCTCGACACCAACAAAGTCACTATTGCCAAAGTATATAAAAAGTACGGCTACACCACGGGCTACGTGGGTAAATGGCACCTCGATGGCCACGGACGCAACACCTACATTCCTCCCACCCGTCAGCAGGGGTTTGGCTATTGGAAAGCGTTGGAATGTACCCACGATTACAACAACTCAGCGTATTATGCGGGCGATTCCAAGAAAAAATTATTTTGGAAAGGCTACGATGTCATTGCGCAGACCGACGACGTCTGCAATTATATGACCGCGCAAGCCAAAGAAGCAAATCCTTTTCTGCTCTTTATTTCGATTGGTAGCCCACACGACCCCTATCAAACCGCGCCTGAGAAATACCGTAAAATGTTTGAAAATAAGAAGATAGTCATCAACGAAAATGTACCCGCCGAAAAAAGAGAAAAAGTAGAGCGAGACCTGAGAGGCTACTACGCCCACATTGCGGCTATTGATGATTGTATCGGAAAAATGCGGCAAACGCTGAAAGATTTGGGCATTGACGACAACACCATCATCGTTTTTTCGTCCGACCACGGCGATTTGTTGGGCGCACACGGCTCTTGGAACAAACAGCAGCCTTACGAAGAAAGTATCCGAGTGCCGTTCTTGCTCCATTATCCAAAGCTGTTTGGTAAAACGGGCAAAACCTCAGATATACTACTCAATACTCCCGACATTATGCCAACCTTGCTGGGATTATGCGGCATGAAGATACCTTCGTCGGTCGAAGGCGTAGATTTTTCGGGTGTGTTGAAAGGAACCAAGAAAGACAACGTAAAACATACGCTCATTTCGTGTGTTCAGCCTTTTGGACAATGGGCGCGGCGTATGGGCGGAAAAGAATACCGGGGTATCGTAACACATCAATACACCTATACCCGCGACCTGAAAGGCCCTTGGCTGCTGTTTGATAACCTAAAAGACCCATTGCAACTAAACAATCTTTTAGGAAAACCCGAATATCAACAAATTCAGAATCAATTAGATAAAACACTCAAAGCTGAACTCAGCAAACGAAAAGACGAATTTAAGCCAGGAATGGAGTATGTGAAGCAGTGGAATTACTTAGTAGATGAAACCGAGACAGTCCCTTATGTCAAAGTAAATTATGAAGGTAAACCCATTGTAGAGTAAATCATTCACCCTAAATTATGATAACCAAACGCCCCCTTTTTTTTGTCGGAATTGGCCTTTGCATGGTCATTAGTATGGCCTTTATAACACGCGAGCCAGAAGTAGAAAAAAAGCCCAACGTCATCTTTATCCTCACCGACGACCACCGTTGGGACGCGCTGGGCTATGCAGGAAATACCATCATCCAAACCCCCGAACTTGATAAGCTGGCAAAAACGGGCGTTTACTTTAAAAATGCCTTTGTGACTACCCCCATTTGTGCGGCGAGTCGGGCGAGTATTCTAAGCAGTATGCAAGAGCGTACCCATAAATACACGTTCCAGACGGGTGACATTCGCCACGAATACATGCAAGAATCTTACCCTGCCTTGGTCAAAGCAGCGGGCTATTTTACGGGATTTTTTGGGAAATTTGGCGTAAAATACGCCAATAGTGCCCAATTGTTCCATGTTTTTGAAGACTACGACCGTGGACCGCTTCCAGAAAAAGACGGGTATTTTTATAAAAAATTGGGCAACGAAACCGTGCATTTGACCCGATACACGGGGCAGAAAGCATTGGATTTTATTGACAAAACACCCAATGATAAGCCCTTTTGCCTTTCGTTGAGTTTTAGCGCTCCTCACGCGCACGACAATTCAAAAGAACAATATTATTGGCAAAAAGAGTCTGACAAACTTTACGAAAATGTAGTTATTCCTGAACCCAAACTGGCCGATGATGATTACTTTAACCGCTTACCCAAAGGAGTACGAGAAGGCTTCAGCCGCACCCGTTGGGCGTGGCGATTTGATACCCCCGAAAAATACCAAAAGAGCGTCAAAGGCTACTATCGAATGATTACCGAGATAGATTCGGAAATTGCAAAGATTAGAAAAAAACTGGCCGAAAAAGGTTTAGACAAAAATACCGTGATTATCGTCATGGGTGATAACGGCTATTTCCTGGGCGATCGCCAATTGGCCGATAAGTGGATGATGTATGATATGTCTATTCGAGTGCCATTGATTGTGTATGACCCGAGGGTAAAACAACACAAAGACATCAACGAAATGGCCCTCAATATTGACGTTCCTGCGACTATCATTGATTTCTTAGGTATTAAACAGCCCCAAAGCTGGCACGGTAAAAGCCTCCGCCCCATGGTGACGGGGGAGAAGAAGACCCTGAATCGAGATACCCTTTTGATTGAACACCTTTGGGAGTTTGATAAAATCCCACCGAGTGAGGGCATCCGAACCGCCCAATGGAAGTACTTTAGATACGTCAACGACAAAACGACAGAAGAACTATACAACCTCAAAAATGACCCCTTGGAGGTCAACAATTTGGCACAAAACAAAGATTATCAGCAGGTTTTGAAAAACTTACGAACCCAATGCGAGCAATTGATTAAAAAATACGCCGACCCGTACTCAGGTGTTCCCAGCGGTTTGATGGTAGAATTTATCCGCGAACCCAAAGAATTAAAAATCAACGACCCCTTACCCGAATTTAGTTGGATAGTACCCCACGAAGCCGTAAATCAATCGGCTTATCAGTTATTGGTTTCGTCGAGTAAAGAACTGATTGACAACAATATCGGCGATGTATGGAACAGCGGGCAAGTACGTTCCGCCGCTTCTACCAACATCACTTGCGGTGGAAAACCGCTTTCGCCCCACACTAATTACTTTTGGAAAGTACGGGTTTGGGACAAAGACAATCGTCTTTCGGATTACTCGTCTCCCCAACAGTTTACAACGGGTGATTTTCGGGGAACCGTTTCCTCCAAAAACAGCATCGTAGAAGAGCTAATCGCCCCCAAAGTGTTCACCAAGACCAAGGAAGGTAGCTATTTTATAGATTTTGGCAAAGATGCTTTTGGCAAACTGTCTCTTACTTACCAAACTGACCGCAGCGATACCATCGTCATTCGCTTGGGAGAAAAGTTATTGAATGGCAAAATTGATAGAAACCCAAGCGGAACCATTCGGTTTGCCGAATATAAATTGGCGGTTTCTCCCGCCCAAACTAACTATGTAGTAGAGTTACCTGCCGACAAGCGCAACACCAGTGGGGCGGCTGTTATTCTACCGCCGTCTATGGGGGTAGTTTTGCCGTTTCGATATTGCGAATTAGACAATGTACGCCAAGCATTTGCAGCCAGCCAAATCAAGCAAAAAGCTTATTTTCATTATTTTGACGATAGCCAAAGTAGTTTTACAAGCTCAGACACTACCCTCAATCAAATTTGGGATTTGTGCAAATACAGCATGAAAGCCACCTCTTTTATGGGATTGTACATAGATGGCGACCGCGAGCGGATTCCCTACGAAGGTGATGCTTACATCAATCAATTGGGACATTACAACACAGACCGAGAGTACAGTATGGCCAAGCAAACCATTGAGTATTTTATGAAAAACTCAACTTGGCCTACCGAATGGCTCTTACACAACCCCATGATTGTCTATCAGGATTATCTCTATTCGGGAGATACAGAATTAATCAAAGCCTATTATGAAAACCTCAAACTCAAGTCTTTGAGCGAATTGACCCGCGAAGATGGCCTGATTAGTACCAAAACAAATAAAGTCAACGTAGCTTTTATGAAACGGATTGGCTTTACCGACACCACCAAACTCGTAGCCGACTTGGTAGATTGGCCTCCCGCCCAAAAAGATACGGGTTGGAAACTTGCCACTGCCGAAGGCGAACGCGACGGTCACGAAATGCTGCCCATCAATACCGTTGTCAACAGCTTTTTTTACATGGACATGAAAATCATGGCGAAGTTTGCCGAAATCCTCAACAAACCCGCCGATAAAGACTACTATGAGTTGATGGCTGCCAAAGTAAAGCAAGCCATGAACGAAAAACTCTTCAATACCGAAAAAGGCATTTACATTGATGGCGAAAACGCCACCCATTCGTCCCTTCATTCTAATATGTTGCCATTGGCGTTTGGTATTGTGCCCGCTACCTACAAAAAATCAGTGGCTGCGTTTGTAAAATCTCGTGGAATGGCGTGCAGTGTGTATGGTGCTCAATTTTTATTAGAAGGATTGTACCAAGCCCAAGAGGGACAGTATGCCCTCGACTTGATGCGTGCGACCCACGATAGAAGCTGGTGGAATATGATAAAGACAGGTTCTACCATTACCTTAGAGGCATGGGACATGAAGTACAAGCCCAACTCCGACTGGAACCACGCTTGGGGAGCCGTACCTGCCAACATTATCCCACGCTATCTTTGGGGGATTCAACCGCAATCAGCGGGTTTTCAAAAGGCAAGCATCAAACCCCAAATGGGCAATTTGAAATCTACTTCGATAGTAGTACCCACCTTACAAGGGCAAATTAAAGGAAGTTATGTACGGGTCAATGCACAGTTGCAGCGATATAGCATTGAACTTCCCGCCAATATGGTAGGTGATTTTGAAATAGATAACTATTCAGATGGCGAAGTAAGCCTTAACGGCCAACGGGTGAATCCTTCCTTTGGGTCTATCAGACTCAATCCTGGGATGAATAAAATTGAGATTAGAATCAATTCTTTCTAATTGCCAGCAAGCCTAAAAACAAAAGTGAGTTGGGAAATAAGTACGTCCCAACTCACCCAAAAATATCATTAAGAATTATTTCTTTATCGCCTTAGGCGTCAAAATCGTACTCATGCGCTTTCCTTCGAGCTTAGGCTCAAGTTCTATTTTTCCTACCTCTTCTAAAGCCTTGGTAAAGCGCTCCAGTAATTTATAACCTTGGTCTTTAAACACAATCTCACGTCCCGAAAACTGCACATAGGCTTTCACTTTTGCCCCTTCTTTCAGGAAGTTCATAGCGTGTTTGAGCTTAAAATCGTAGTCGTGATCATCGGTGGTAGGACTAAACCGAATTTCTTTGATTACCACTTTCTGAGCATTGGCCTTAATTTCTTTTTGCTTTTTCTTTTGCTCGTACTTGAACTTAGAGTAGTCAATTACTTTACAAACGGGCGGAACGGCATTAGGCGAAATTTCTACTAAGTCTAAATTTTGTTCTTCTGCCATACGCAATGCTTGCTGAATATCATAAATGCCCTGAGGGACATTTTCACCAACTAAGCGTACTTGAGGCACACGGATACGGTCATTGATGCGGTACGGTTCTTCTTGTCTTACGGGTCGAAAAGGTCTGCGTTGTTGTTGAGCCATTCAATACTTAAATTATGGTAGCGTTTTGTTTGATGCGAAAACTAATCAATAGTTGAGTTTTCTACAAAAATTTATATAAAAAAGTTTATTTTACTTGCAAAAATAGGGGTTAAAAGTTAAGAGTTAAGGATTAATTATAAAAAATTAGGAGTTAAAGGTCAATAGTTAAGAGATTAACGTCCTTAACCATGGCCTTTAACTCCCATTCTTCTATTTCAAACGATTAACGTACCTTAAATGTAGTTGTCCCAATACGGAATCCTTCGCAGTAAAGTTCTATGGTGTGATCTCCCTTTTTCAAAGGAATCCCTCCCCGTGAATAGATAATAGAGCCTTGCGAACCGTCATTGCTGTAATTAAGGCTTTGCTTAGCGGTATAAACCGTTTCACGGCCTCCATAAACAAATGTTCCTGAACCCGTTGCCATATCAGCCATCACAGCCCCCTCTGGGTCTAAAATACGCAAAAATACTTCCCGTGTTCCATCGCGAGAAATTGGGTTTGCGGCTAAGTCGAAATCCACTTTAAGTTTATCAATTCGTTTGGCACGATAAGCTCCTCCATCTCGTTCTTTCCCTTTCGACGAAACAGCATTTACCGCAATTTTTTCGGCTTTCAATGCCGAGGCAATCGTCACTTTTTCGGCCAATTCACGATTTTTGGCACTTAAACTACCTACGGAATCTTCAAAGGTACGTTGGGTACGTTGCAACGTCTCTTTTTCTCCTTCTAAGCCCGTTACTTTAGAAGATAGCTCTTGATTTTGGGCAGTTACAATTCCCAGTTCTTCTTTTAATTTGGCTATATCTTGGTCTTTTTGGGCCAAAACTGCCTCATAGTCTTTTATTTTCTGCTTATACTTAGATACATCAACCGATGCTGCGCTTGATGCACTTCTCAAGGCAGCTCTGTCGCGGTCAAGTTGTTGCTTCAATGTAATCAAAGAATCCACTTGACCGCCCAACTGTTGAATTTCGGCTATTTTAGCGTCTAATTGTGCCGAAATAGAATCAAGTTTCATTTTAGTTGCTACAACTTCTTCCGTTTTAGCCGCAATGACAGTTTCCTGTTCTTTGTTCTTTTCCCGTTCTTTGTAGAAGAAATAGATTAACACCACGTTGAGGAGAGCCAAAATCGCCAGTGCCGCAAGGAGGAGGCTTTTACGGTCTTTCTTTTGTCCTTGATTGTAGTCCATAATAGTAGTTAATTGTTAGAGTAGTTATCGCCCAAGAAACGCACCTTTAGAAAATTTATTGCGAAAAATAAAAAATATTTCAATGCTCGAAAATCAATCATCCCCTGCTGAAGAAGAGGAAGAAGAATTCTACGAACATCACCGCATCGTGGCCGACAAGGGTCAAACCTTGATGCGCATTGACCATTATCTCAAGCATCATTTATCGGGCGTTACTCGTACCAAGCTCCAAAGTGCCATCGAGGCCGAGTCGGTCAAAGTAAATGATAAGCCCGTAAAATCAAGCTATAAAATCAAACCGCTGGATGTGGTCACCATTGCTTTGTCTCATCCACCACGGGTTACTGAAATTATTGCCGAAAATATTCCCTTAGACATCGTTTATGAAGATGAAGATGTCTTAGTACTCAACAAACCTGCGGGTATGGTGGTTCATCCTGCCTACGGCAATTGGAGTGGTACGGTTGTGAACGCATTAGTATATCATTTTCAACACTTACCTACGGGACGTAACGGAGAAGCCAGACCTGGTCTGATTCATCGGATTGATAAAGACACCTCTGGATTGCTCGTAATAGCCAAAACCGAATTTTCGATGGCGCACATCGCACGGCAGTTTTTTGAACATACGACTGAGCGCACTTATTATGCCCTCATTTGGGGAATTCCCAAAGAAGACAAAGGAACAATCATAGGCCACATAGGGCGCAGTGCCCGCGACCGCAAAGTAATGGCTGTATATACTGATGGAAGCCAAGGAAAACACGCCGTTACTCACTATAAAGTAATACAAAGTTTTAAGTATGTTTCGTTAGTACAGTGTAACCTCGAAACGGGACGAACCCATCAAATTAGGGCACATTTTCAGCACCTTGGCCACCCGCTTTTTAGTGATTCAGTCTATGGAGGTGACAAAATTTTGCGTGGGACTACCAGCGGTACTTACCGCGCTTTTGTAGAAAATTGTTTTCAGCTTATGCCGAGGCAAGCACTTCACGCCAAATCTCTTGGCTTTGAACACCCGCGAACAAAAAAGTGGTTGCAGTTTGACTCAACTCTGCCCGACGACTTTAAAAGTGTACTTGAAAAATGGGAGAAGTACGCCCATCAGTAAGGCATTATTCTACTATACCCGAAAACAGGTAAAGCCAAAGCAAACGAGCCATCCTAAAATTAAAGGGAAACAAACCCAAAACCACTACTATACTTGCAGCAAGGTTAAAAATATCAATGGATTTAAAACCTAATAGCCCGATGCATATTGCGTACACTATCGCCATTTCTAAGGTAGCAAGCCCATAGCTCACATACATAGCTCCCCAATAGAACCCAGGTTCTTTACTAAAATTATGATGACAATGGGGACATGCCTCCTGCATCACAGCAGGCCGAAAACTGAGCAGGTTTTTAGTGTTAAACACTTGCCCTTTATGACATTTAGGGCATTTATTTTGGATTACGTGAATGAGTGCCATATCTTTAAGTTTGAGATTTTCAATATACAAAGATACAGTCCTCATTATTCATAAATGAGTCATTTTTGTATCCAAAAATAGGACTATACAGACATTTTTTCATGAAAAACATTCCCATTTACGGAATTGCTGAATTTGCAGAAAACGACTTGGCAAGCGCATTTTATGCTAATAATTTGCGAAGCCACCTCGAAAGTCATCATTTTATAAATTCACCGCATAAGCACAGTACCTACATTGCGGTATTGTTTACCGAAGGAAACGGAAAGCATGAAATAGATTTCAACACCTATGAAGTGCGTCCAGGAAGTATTTTTTTGCTTATGCCTGGGCAAGTTCATTGTTGGGAACTTTCGGCAGACATCCGTGGGTACGTTTTTTTTCATACGGAAGCTTTTTACAATACCGCTTATCTATCAAAAAAAATACAAGACTTTCCATTTTTCTGGCTGCAAATCAACTACCCTGTTATTTACCTAAAAGCAGAGGAAAGGTCTCACATTGAGGATTTATTTAGACTAATTGATGAAGAATATCAAAATACGCTGCCACTCAAATATCAAAAATTAACGTCATTGATTGATTTGGTATATATACAGCTCTCAAGAGCCTATTTTGAACCATACAAAATCATTGGCAAGCACTCTTATCACTACGTAAGAATAAAAAAGTTGGAGAAATTGATTGACGAAAATTTCAAAACTAAAAAGCTTCCCAAGGAATACGCTGATTTGATGAATATGACCACTCGTCACTTAAACCGTATTTGTCAGGAAATATTAAACCAAAGCACGGGCTCCTTGATTTTAAAAAGAGTCATAGTAGAAGCCCAGAGGATGTTAATCCATAGCGACATCAGCGTCTCCGCCGTAGCAGAATATTTAGGCTACGAAGATTATTCGTATTTCATTCGATTATTCAAAAAGCAAGTAGGTGAATCTCCCAAGAAATTTCAAAATCGCATGACAAAATCAGCGGCCAAGTTTCGTAACAGCAATTTACGCGATAAGTAAGGCATTTGGGGAGTGTAAATAAAAAATAAAAGGATAATATCAAAAAAATATTGGATTTTATTTGGAAAAATGCTTAAATAAGTAGAAGTTCAACGTGTCTATTCGACGATTCAGTTTTCGTACATATCCTACCTTATTGGAAACGTAGATAAGTTCAATTTTCTTCCATCTAAACTTTTCCATATTATGAAAACTACACTGTACGCCCTTCTATTGTTTTTTTGCACGCTGACTTCCTGTAAAGAAACAGACAGTAAAGCCGCTTCTATGATTGACGAAGAAAAGGAGAAAAAAGCAATTATGCAAACCATTGAAAATGAGACAAGTTGCTTTTTTAACGGAGACTACAACTGCTGGAAAGAGAATTTCATTCAAGCCGACTATGCCTTCCAAGTATGGAGTGATGCAAGTGGCTCGTTTGACCCGAAAATCGGCTGGAAAGAAGTAGATGATAAAATAGGAAGATACATCGAAGACAACAAATTAGGACAAGGAGGAAGCAATAACCCCAAGGTCATTCGTAAGGGGATGATTGTCAAGTTTTATGGTGACAATGTCGCGTATCTAATTTGGCACCAATACAATGCAGACAAAAAAATGAAACACTACATCCACAGTACCGAGACTCGGCTGATGGAAAAGCAAGATGGGAAATGGAAAATTGTGAATGTAACGGCGCTTTGGGATAGGAATCAAACCATTCCGATTGATAGCGTGAAAGCAGAGTAATTTTATACTGAAACCTATGAGGTTTTTAGCAAATTTTGTAGCGAAACCTCATAGGTTTATATAACTACTACGCCAATTCTTGCGCAGTAGCCCGGTATTTTACTTCCACGTTATGGAGTTCGATAAGCGGCTTCAAAAACTCTTCTAAGTAATTAATATCCAATTGACTGGCGGCATCACAAAGTGCTTCTGATGGGCAAGTGTGTGCCTCCACAAACAGCCCATCTACGCCTGCTGCCACACCCGCACGAGCTAAAACTGGCAAGTACTCACGAGCGCCCCCCTTGCTATCTTTGGAAGGAATGCCGTATTTACGAATCGCGTGCGTTACATCGAATACAACTGGATAACCCGTTTTGTTCATGTGGTAAAAACTACGCGGGTCCACAATCAGGTCATTGTACCCAAATGTATAACCGCGCTCGGTCAGGATAATCTGGTCATTTCCACTGTCTTCGATTTTTTTCACAGGGTGTTTCATGTTTTCGGGAGCTAAAAATTGGCCGTGTTTTAAGTTAACCACGCGACCTGTTTTGGCTGCAGCTACTACCAAGGTAGTTTGCATACACAAATACGCAGGTATTTGCAGTACATCTACGACTTCAGCCACGGGCGCACATTGTTCTGGGTAATGCACATCGGTCAAAAGCGTAAAACCAAATTGCTCTTTCACTTTTGCCAAAATCCGCATTCCCTCTTCCAATCCAGGCCCCATATAGTAGTCAAGGCTACTGCGGTTGTCTTTCATAAAGGAGGACTTATAGATAATCTTAATACCTAAACGTTCTGAAATCTCCTTCAGACGCTCGGCCACGGTCATCATAATTTTCTCATCTTCAATGACACAAGGCCCCGAAATCAAGAACAACTCGTCGGTTCCGCACTCAATATCGCCTACGCGAACGATTTTCTTTTGCATTTTTTATAATTGATTCAGTATGTTTTCAATTTTTACTTTTAGGTCGGGGATGTCGTTTTAGATAATTTTCTAAAGTAGCTTTCTCCGCGCACATAAGAGCCAAACAAATAAGCCTTCAAAACAGGTTGAGTCTTGAAGTACTTCTTTAATTGACGTATTTCATCTGATGAAAGCTTCACAATGAGTTAAAGATTTTTTGCAAAAATGTACGTTTTTGTCAGCTTAACCAATTCTACTTACTGCTTAATTGTAAATTGACAAATTAGCCCAGTTTCAAATTGGCCATTTATGCCTCTTCCCACTTGGACTTAATGCCTACTTTATCAAACAATTCGGACAAACTAAGTTGTGTTTGACGAATGTCTTGCCAATCTTTCAGAACGACTCCGAGAGTAGATTCTACCAACGATTTTTCAAGATGCTGAATGTGCATTCCTGCCAATGCTTGTGCCCAATCAAGGGTTTCGGCGATGCCCGGGACTTTGTTGAGTCGTTGCTGGCGAAGTTCTTGCATAAATGCTGTGATTTGTCGCGCAAGTGTAGCATCAATTTGCTCCACTTTCGACTTCACAATGGCCAATTCTTTTTCAAACGGAGGATAATCAATCCACAAATATAAACACCGGCGTCGCAATGCTTCCGACAATTCGCGCGTTCGGTTTCCTGTCAGAATCACATGCGGCACATGCGTAGCTTTGATAGTGCCGATTTCGGGAATGGTAATTTGCCAATCGGAAAGCATTTCGAGCAAAAAACTTTCAAATTCTTCGTCAGCGCGGTCCACTTCGTCAATCAGTAAAACAGGGGATTTTGACTGGGTAAGTGCTTTTAAAAGAGGGCGTTTTAAGAGAAATCTATCACTAAACAAATCAGTCCCCCAGTCGGCGAAGGGAGAGTCATCGTTAATTTCTCCCTCTGCCCTTTGCCCTTTGCGCTCGGCCACCTTCAAATACAACAACTGATGTTGGTAATTCCACTCATAAATGGCATGATTGGCATCTAAACCCTCGTAGCATTGAAGACGTATCAACTCCGTCTCCAATGCCTGTGCCATTACCTTAGCAATCTCTGTTTTGCCTACCCCCGCTGGGCCTTCTATCAACAAAGGTTTATTGAGTTTTATTGCCAAATACACCGACATCGCCACGTATTCGTCGGCAATATAGCCACGCGATTGGAGGAGATTTTGTACCGAAGCGAGCGTATGAGGCATATGGAATAATGAGTTACGAATTTTGAATGGTTTTGATTTTACCTTATTTCGGGTCAGACCAGAGGTCAGACCTGCTTATTCCGGAAACTGTGATTTATCAATGTTGGGAATAATCCGAATAGCGTTTTTGTAATAGACTTTTTTCAAAATTTCGTCAGGAAGCCCCATCCCATACATTCGCCAAAAGGCGTGGTATTTTTTGTAGGAAAATATTCATCTTCAGTTTCTAAGACCCTGAAATATGGCGTACTCGGAGCGTAACCCAGCTATCTTTCCCGAAGAGAATTCCTATCCCGCCACTTGGTAAAACTGCTTGGAAGCCTGTGGTTGACGACCCAGTTCGGCAATGACGGCGCCAATTTCTACGTACATATTCGGAAATTTCTGCATCAAACTATCCAATTTACGGAGGTCGTTGGGATACCAACCCATGTGGGCGTTGATGAAGGTAGTTTTGGGGTGACGTGCAAAAACACGGCATGTTGCTCTTCATCAACGAGTCAAACGGAACTGGGTCAGTATTGCTCCGCTTGCGACCTGCGTGGGTTTTGAGTTCTAACCAACGTTCATTATAACGATCCATTGGGTCCCAAAACGATTTGGGGTCAGCCGTGTGGATAATCACGGGAATTCCCAGTTCTCCACATTTGACCCAAATCGGGTCGAGACGGGGGTCACTTACTGCTACGCGCTCTGCCATCGGCATTTGATGCCACTGAAACCTAAACTTTTATAGACTTTCATACCCACGATCCTGCTTTTACATCATCTTCTGATTTGTTTTGCCGCTCGTTGCCCATAGCCTGGTGAGCCAATGCCCTTGAGTTCGGGATTAGTAAAACCATAAACCGTTTAGGATAGTTTTTACGAACATTGGCAATAGCCCCCGTGATGTTAGAAGTACCATCTTCCCATTGCTGCGAAAACCCGCGACCGCTGAGATTGACCAATACACCCATGTTGAGGGCATCCATATCGGCTACGAGTTTACTTAAATCTTGACTCGCCATGCTGTATTGATGGTTGTGTACATCAATAAATGGAAATTTAGAGCGTGTCACTTTGTGTTCTGCCACTTTGAGGGTCGAGACGGGGTCATACTCTTCAAAACCAAGCGGTTGTTCGATTCGACCATTATTGGTAGTTTGGCCACAGGCTGCCAAGGCTATCATACTGCAAAGAAAGGTAAGGTGGTGTTTCATGTTATTCAGCAAATTGGTCTTTTATATAATCAGCAATCGTTGGGTGATAAATTTTGTTGCATTTTCAAAGTTCTGAGCCTTCTCTTTAGTAATCTCGAATTGCAGTTCTGTAATCACTTTTGTCTGGAGGGCAAACGCTTCGGGGAGGATTCTATTGAGATAAAGAGGAGTTTACGTTCTTTTAAATACAATTCACGGAATTTGGTATGCGCTCCCTGATGCGTCTTGAAATAAACGTCTTCTGTCACTAGTTGTTTAGTTGAAAGTATGTCTAAAATTAATCATTGCCGAAGCCATTAATAGCCATGCTTTAAAGTTTTTAGCTAACTGTTCAAAGCGTACAAGGATTCTTTTATAAGTATCTAACCAAGCAAAAACCACCTCTATTTTAAATCTAAAAGCATAAATATAATCGCTCATGTATCGATATTCGGGCATGATTTTCTTAGTATTTCGCTTGTTTTGCTTGATGTTAGCTACAATTTTATGCTTTTCAATGAACTCAATGAATGCAGAGACATCAAATCCAGAATCGGCATTAAGATGAGACATATTATAGTCAATAAGCTGTTCATCAAGTGATTGAAGCATTTTTTTGACATTCTCAATGATTTCAAAATTATCATGATGATTACCATCAATACAATCTGAAATGGCTAAAATGTTGTACTTATTATCACAAATGACCAAATTATTCACGGTTTTTGCTCTTTTGCGCCGTTGCCATTTAACATTTTCACCCCTTTTTTTGACGGAGTGTGAGTGCCATCTAATTGTAAACATTCAAGAGCTAATTTATCAGAAATAATTGAAGTTGAAGATTCAAATAGTCGTTTAAAACTGTCATCTTTGCTCCATTTAGCATAATGATAATAAATATTTTGCCAAGTAACCAATTGATTGTCAGGCTTTAATGTTCTCCATGAACAGCCAGATTTCAATACATGTAAAATCGTATTGAAAATATAATGGTAACTTACTTTCAAACGATTATGACCAATTTTATGGGTCAAGTGTGGTAAAATGTAAGTCTCAAAATCTGATTCTGAAACATTCACAGGTAACTTATTCATAGGTTTTTTTATGATAAAGATACTTGAAATTCAACTAAACAACTTTTATGATAATAATGCCTGAATGGCGTCAAAAATTGCGTAGTAAGAGCGATTGCAGGAAGCCTCTAAACGATCTCCTGCTAAAAGATACGCAGCATCTGCCAAACAATCTTGCGCTTTTTGTAAATAACCTTCAATATCTTCGTTCATACTTCTAAGCCTTCACGGCGAATATTACGATAAAAAATGGTTTGGGCATTTTGTAACCGTAAATAACTTACGGGTAAATAAGACACCAGCTTATCATATTTTAGAGTCAGCTTGCTTACAATATCACTTACAAAAAATATCTCATCTCCCCCTTGTACCTTCTCATCGTTCAAAACCACCAAAAAGTCCACATCTGATTCTTCATGAAAATCGCCACGGGCATACGACCCAAATAGAATCAGTTTAGCAAAACGCCCCCCATACCGTTCTCGAAGGCTTTGCTTAAATTCTAAAGACAATTGCTGAATTGAATTATCCATACTGATTTCTTATTGATATATCAACGCCACACAATGTGCGGCGATTCCTTCTTTCTTTCCCACAAAACCTAAATGTTCGGAAGTGGTAGCTTTGATTGAAATATCTTCAACAGGAATGTTCATTACGCTCGATAGACATTCCTTCATTGTGGGAATATGGGGATTCAATTTCGGCTCCTGCAATACTACTGTCACATCCACATTTCCTACCTCGTAGCCTACTTCGCGAATCATTTCCATGACTTTGGCTAACAGTATCTTACTATCTACTCCTTTCCATTGTGGGTCTTTGTCCGAAAAATGATAACCTATATTGCGCATATTGGCCGCTCCCAGCAGCGCATCGCAAAGCACATGACATACCACATCCGCATCCGAATGTCCTTTGGCTCCGTGTGTATGTGGAATTTTAATCCCGCCTAACCAAAAATCCCGCCCTTCTTCCAACTGATGTACGTCGTATCCGTGACCAATTCTAAATTTCATAAAGTAGTTGATTTCAATAATTTTACTCCTTAAAAAGCACACAGATAACACCAATACAACTGATTTTCACTGATAAAATGAAAAATCTGTGATAATCTGTCAGTGTTATCCGTGTGACTTGCCTACTTGAATTATCATCAATTCACCGCCCGATAATACATCGTCGAGCTATTTGCTTTATTCAATACCTTTTTTGCCATATTTTGAATATCCTCCACCGTAACTGCTTGTATTTTCTCTGCTTCTTGGTTTACCAAATCAGGGTTACCTGCATTGGCAGCATACGCTAAATTCATGGCACGATTTAGGAGTTCTACTTCCGAAAAAGCCAAAGTTGATTCGGCTTGGTTTTTTACTTTAGCAAGCTCTTGCTCATTGAGTGTCACTTCTACCAATTCCTGCAATACCTCTTCTACAGCGGCGTCGGCTTCTTCAAAAGTAATACCCGTATTCAGATTTCCCTGAACGACCAACAAACCTGGGTCAACTGAAGATGTATTATAGGCGTTGATATTAGCAAACAAATGCCTCTCTTTTAACAGCTTTTGATATAAACGAGCCGATTTCCCGCGCCCTAATACATCACTCATCAAATCGGCGGTATAATAATCTTGGGCAAAACGACCAGGTACGTGATACGCCTTGTAAAGCGCGTTGAGCGGCACTTTCGCCTCCGTTTCACTAAAACGAGCCGACGTTTGAATTGGCTCCTGAGGCAAATCTCTAACGTACTTTTCTCCTGCCGCAATCGGCCCAAACCATTTCTCAGTCAGTGCTTTTACTTGTGGTAATGTTACATCCCCTGCTACGACCAACACCGCATTGTTGGGTAAATAATACTTATAAAAAAAATGCCGCACATCATCCATAGTAGCATTTTCGATGTGGCTAATATCTTTGCCAATCGTTGCCCAGCGATAAGGGTGTACTTGATAGGCCAATGGGCGAAGCTTGAGCCAAACATCGCCATAAGGCTGATTCAAATAACGTTGCTTAAACTCTTCTACCACTACTTTTTGCTGAATTTCAAGCACTTTAGGATCAAACGAAAGACTCATCATACGGTCAGATTCCAACCAAAAAGCCGTCTCCAAGTTAACCGCAGGAAGAGTAATGTAGTAGTTGGTAATATCGGGAGAAGTGAAGGCATTGTTTTCGCCTCCTACTTTTTGAAGCGGCTCATCGTAGGCAGGAATATTTTTTGACCCTCCAAACATCAAATGTTCAAAAAGGTGGGCAAAACCCGTACGGTTTTCTTCCTCATCGCGCGAGCCTACATTGTACAAAATATTAACTGCCGCCATGGCAGTAGTGTGATCTTCGTGAACATAGACTTCAAGGCCGTTGGCAAGGGTAAAATGGTCGTAGTGAATCATGGAGG
>JBGAUP010000029.1:0-15992 GCA_044228585.1 Runella sp.
AACCGATAGCTGCCATCAAGGCAGTCATTACCACAGGGCGAATACGAGATTTTACGCCTTCCCGAATGGCGGTATCAAGCGACATTCGGGCGGATAGATTGTTGTTAAAGACGGAAATTAAAATCACGCCATTCTGAATACAAATCCCAAATAATGCGATAAATCCTACTCCTGCTGAGATACCAAAATTGATTCCTGTGAAGTGGATGGCCAGAATTCCACCCATGATGGCAAATGGGACATTGGCCAGTACCAAACCTGCGTCTTTGGCATTGCCGAACATGATGAACAAAATGATGAAAATGGCAATTAAACAAACAGGTACAACTTGCCCCAATTGTTTGGTGGCGCGTACTTGGTTCTCAAACTCACCCGTCCAGTTGACAGAATACCCTTTTGGTAAATCCTTTAAAATAGGAGCTACTTTGCTTTGTGCTTCGGCGATGGTGCTACCCAAGTCTCGCTCACGCACCGAGAATTTTACTCCAATAAATCGCTTGTTATTGTCCCGATATACAAAGGCAGGACCTGTTATTTTGCGAAGCGTAGCTATTTCTTTCAAAGGGATTTTGCTGCCTTTGAGGGTCGGTACCATAAGCCGTTGAATGTCATCTTCGGTACGGCGATAGGTTTCCTGATAGCGAAGACGGATTTCAAATTTGCGCTCACCTTCGTATAAAATAGACGCCGTTTTCCCCCCAATAGCCATTTCAATCACTGCCTGAGCATCTGCGGTACTTACCCCATAAAGTGCCATTTTTTGTTCATCAAACAACACACTCATTTCGGGTTGACCAATGTTTCTCAAAATACCCACATCTTTTACCCCTGGTACGTTTTTAATGGCTTCAATAACTTTATTGGCGTTTTGATTGAGTAGTTCCAAGTCATCGCCAAAAATCTTTACGGCGTTGCTGGCATTCATTCCCGCTACGGCTTCAGCTACATTGTCAATAATAGGCTGTGAATAGTTATAATTGATTCCCTGAAACTGTTTGAGTTTCGTATCCATTTCTTCCACCAGTTGGTCGTTGGTGATTTTTCGCTTCCACTCATCTTTGGGTTTGAGGTTTACCTGCATTTGGACGTAGTAGAAACCAGAGGGGTCAGTTCCATCGTTGGAGCGCCCTGTTTGTGAAAGAACGCCATTGACTTCTGGAAACTCCATCAGTTTTTTTCGTAATACTGTGACCATTTTTACAGTTTCGTTCAGCGAACTACTCATGGGTAATTTAGCTTCTACCCACAAAGCTCCTTCGTTCAATTGGGGTAAAAATTCAGTACCTAAAAATGAGGCTGAAAACAAAGTAGCACCCAAGAAAATAAACGATGCTAACACACTGGTTTTCTTATTACGATAACACCACTCAAATCCTGCCGATACGGTGCGATTAAAAAAGTTGACGAGGGGGTTATTTTTTTCACGAACATTTTTTCGCAACAAAAACGAACACAGGACAGGTACGAGCGTCAATGTATAAAGTAAGGCACCCAGTAAGGCAAAACCCAAGGTATAGGCCAATGGACTAAACATCTTGCCTTCTACTTTTTGGAAACTAAAAATAGGAATGAGTGCGGTAATAATGATAAGTTTTGAAAAGAAAACGGCTTTACCCAGTTCTCCGCCTGTCTTTTTAATCAGACCCAGTTTGGCCAGCTTATTGAAACGTTTCATGCCGTTTTTGTGCGCCAGGTGGTCGAGTGTCACAAAAATACCTTCCACCATGACGACGGCACCGTCAATGATGATTCCAAAATCAACTGCCCCCATAGAAAGTAAGTTGGCCGACATTCCTTTGAGCCGCAAACACATAAAAGCAAATAGCAAAGCTAATGGAATAATGATGGAGACAATAAGGGTGGTTCGCCAGTCGGCCATGAATAAAAATACAATGACCGTGACAAACAAAATGCCTTCAAACAGATTGTGTAAGACGGTTTTAGTACAGAACGCAATTAGATTGTCGCGGTCATAAAAAGTGACCATTTTGACATCGGGCGGCAAGATTTTGGTGTTCAATTCCTCAATTTTCGCCTTAACACGGGCTAATACTTCACTTGGGTTTTCGCCTTTGCGCTGTACTACAATCCCTTCTACCACGTCATCGTTGTTGTTGAGTCCCACCTGGCCGACTCGCGGTAGGTTGGATTCCTTGACTTCAGCTACGTTTTTCACGAGTACTGCATTGTCATTGACATACTCTACGATGATGTTTTCAATGTCGGAAATGTTGCTGAGAAGTCCAATTCCGCGCACCACGTAGGCTTGTCCATTGCGCTCAATGACATCTCCTCCAACGTTAATATTGCTCTTGGTGACTGCTTGATAGACTTCTAATGGTGTAATGTCGTATTTGGCTAATTGGGTAGGATTGACTTGGATTTCGTACATTTTTTCTCGGCCACCAAAAGCCACCACGTCAGCTACGCCAGGTACACTCCTAAGCTGACGGTCAATAATCCAATTGTGTAAGGTCAGTAGTTCACGACTATCACGGTCTTTGCTTTCGAGTGTAAATCTAAAAATCTCGCCCGTGGGGCCATACGGAGGTTGCACGTCGGGTTCTACGCCTTCAGGGAGGGAAACCGTTCGGAGTTGATTATTAACCTGTTGTCGGGCAAAGAAGTCTTCAACATCGTCTTCAAAAATGATTTTGATGATACTTAATCCGAACATGGTGATGCTCCGTACGTTGGTTTTACGCTGCACTGAGTTCATAGATACCTCAATTGGCACAGTCACGAAGCGTTCAATTTCTTCGGCGCTTCGTCCGTTCCATTCGGTTACTACAATGATTTGGGTGTTGGCGACGTCAGGAAACGCCTCCAAAGGAGTATTCAAATAACTCAACACGCCTGAGATGACCAAAATGGCCGTCATGAAGAAAACAAAAAAGCGGTTTTTTAGCGAAAAGCCGACGATTCCTCTGATGAATTTATTCATATATTAAAGCTCCTCTGTCACGCGGCGTACCGCCCCCAAAGGAGGAGTTAAAATTTACCTGATTCGGAGTTTTAGTCGTTTAAAGCGTCGTACACTAAGAGTTGATTTTTGGATATAACCTGCTCGTTATTTTTCAAACCTGTACGTATATACGCAATGTCATTGAGCATTTTATAAACAGTTACCTCGCGGGTCTCAATCGAAGAGCGGTTTTTAAATACCATGACCCAGTTTTTACTGCGGTCAAAAATTACTGCACTGGCAGGAATGGCGGTCATGGCACCGCCTTCGTCAAACTTGAGTGAGACGGTAGCGTGCATTTCGGGTTTGAGCTTATAGCCAGCGTTGTTGAGCCGAATCCTCACTTTCATGGTTTTTGTTTCGGGGTCGAGCACATTATAAATTTTATCTACATTTCCCCGAAACAGCTCTCCGCCGTAGCTGATGGTCTGAATATCGGCTACCATTCCTGTTTTTACTCTTGGAATATCGCTTTCGTTGACGTTGGCCATGACCCACACCTCACTGATTTGCCCTACGGTGAAAATCTGTTCAGTGTTGTCAGAGCGTAGTTGCATACCCGGATTGATATTTTTGCTGATAACAAAACCATCAATGGGTGATTTAACCAAGTAATTGGTATTTTTCCCCAGGCCATAAATCCGAAAAACTTCTTTGATTCGGTTTAGCTCAGCTTGGGCATTTTCGACTTCTTTTTTGGCAACAGTTACCTCTCGTTGCGAATTGAGTTTACTTTCAAAAAGGTCTTCGGCTGTTTTGAGGTTTTTCTCGGCTACCAGCACTTCTGATTGTGCCTGAATCATTTGGCGCTCAAAATCAGCGACTTCTCCTGAACGAATCGTAGCTAATACTTGTCCTTTACGGACATAATCGCCTAATTCGACGTTTACTGCTTCTACATTTCCACCAACGAGGGGATATACTTTAATGACTCGGTTCTCGTCGGCTGTCACTTTCCCTACAAGCGTAAGCTCGCTGCGGACGGGTTCGGTACTGACTGTGGCCAGTTCAATACGTTTCATCATCGTATCCGACAACATAAACGCTTTTATTTCTTCCGAAACTGTTTGTTTTTTCTCGCAGGAAGCCAATAAAAACCCGCTTACGATTAGTAAAATAATAAATCCTTTGTTCATTTTTTTATCTAAAAAGTTCTTGTCCAACTGTAAAATTAAGTTCTTCGTAAGCCCCCACTCGATCGGCCTTAAGGCGGTTGAGTTCTCGGATGCTTTCGCTGTAGGTTTCGATGAGGTCAATAAATTCGAGCAATGACAGATTGCGTTTCTGAAAATTTTCAACTACTCCTTTATTAAGTTGTTCAAATTGGTCCGAAAACTTGTTGTCTATACTTTGTACCATACTTTCTACGTATTGTACTTTTTGGAAAGCCGCTGATACTTCGTTGGTGACCATGTTTACTTTTTGATTTTGGAGACCTTTTTGGTAATCAATTTGGCTTTTGGCTACTCTGATATTGCCTTGATTTTTATTAAAAAATGGTAAATCTGCCGCCAGGGTTAATCCAGTGTAGTTGTTGACATAGCTTCCTGATTGGTCGTATGTGGCTCCTATTCTTAGGTTGGGGATTGCCAATGATTTCTGTAAACTGTAGTTGAGTTCGGCCTGACGGGTAAGTGATTCGGTTATTTTTACATCTCCTCGATTTTGCAATGCCAATTGACCCAAGGTAGAGGCGTCATAACCATTCAATTGGTAGCGTCGTAACTCGGTTTCGTTCACAATCGGACTGATTGGCTGATCGAGATTAAGTAGCACTTTAATCGTTTTTTGCTTCTCGGCAAGTTGGAAAAGAATTTCAGTTTTGTCGTTGTTGAGCTGAAAAAGCAGCGCTTTTAAGCGTAGCAATTCACGTAAAGAAACGTTGTTTTTATCATACTGCGTCTCAAAAGCAGCCACTGTACTTTGTAAATTAGTGATTTGTAGTTGATAACGTTTTAGGGTATTTTGAAGAAAGTAAATATCAAAAAAGTTATTGCGAAGCTCAAATTTTAACACCCTTAATAAATCCAGAAACTCGTATTCGGTCATGTGGGCATTCTCTATGGCCAACGCCACCTGCTTGCTACGCTTGCCAGCCGTAACCAAAATTTGTTCAATAGAGACGATTTTTTGGCCACCGCGAGCCACATCCAAAACGCGCCTCTTGTCGGGATTAAACGCATTCATTTCGAGCGAAAGCGTTGGGTTGTCCCACAGACGTGCCTGAATAACAGAGGCTTGAGAAGCAGCGATTCGAAATCGTTCGGCCAAAAGTAAAAGGTTATTTCTAAGAAAAAGACTATCGGCTTGCCGAAGAGACAATTGCAATGAATCTTGCGAAAAGCAACGTAAGGGTAGTACTAAAGCTATTAGAAAAATAATTCTCATCAGAACAGGGAAACACATTTTTACAAAGGTTGTGTCTTGAGATTAACTTAGGATTAAGGTGACATTAAAAAAAGCTTAACAAAGGGAAATAGTACTTTTAGGGTTATATCTTTAGGTTGGAATAGTTGAAAAATAAGAATATGATTGATGAAATAGTACCTCCCAAAATACTGATTATAGAAGATGATCAGCGTATTGCTCAACTTCTGAGTCGAGGTTTAGCCAATAAAGGTTTTGAAATAGAAGTAGCCTATAATGGTGCTTTAGGATTGAGAAGAGCAGAATCGGTAAGTTTCGATTTGGTGATTTTGGATATTAACTTACCTGAAATGAGTGGTTATGAAGTATGCAAGCGGATTCGTGAAAGCAAACCTGCCGTACCTATTTTAATGCTGACAGCGATGAGTGAAATGGAAGATAAAATTGAAGGTTTTGAGGCGGGAGCCGACGATTATATCGTAAAACCTTTTGATTTTCGAGAACTTTATCATCGGGTCTTGGTGGGACTAAGGAGAAATAACCCCGTGTCAGAATCGGTTGGGAAAGTACTACGTATTGCTGATTTAGAAGTGTTTTTAGAGAGTAAATTGGTCAGACGGGCAGGGCAAGAAATAAACCTTACGGCACGTGAATACGAATTTTTAATTTATTTGGTGAAAAACAAAGGAAAAGTTCTTTCTAAAAATGATATAGCTGCCAACGTATGGGACGTGCATTTTGATACGGGTACCAACGTGATAGAAGTATATATCAATATTTTACGGCGAAAAATAGACCGAAATTTTGAGCCTAAACTTATCCATACGCGTCCCAGTTTAGGCTATTTACTCCGCGAATATCCATGAAAATTCAGACCAAAATAGCTATTCAGTTTTCGTTGATCGTAGCCAGCCTTCTTACGGTATTCTCCTTCGTTGTTTATCAGATATTTGCGGAGTTTAGAGAACAAGAATACTACGACCGACTCAAAAGTAAGGCAATGACGACGGCCCAGTTGCTAATAAAAGTAGATGAGATAGATCGCGATATGCTCAAAATCATTGACAAAAATACCCTAAGTGCTTTGGTTGATGAAAAGGTATTGGTATTTGACCAGAAAAATAGGCTATTTTATAGTAGCTTAGACGACCATGTTATCCATTTTAGCCAAGATTTATTAGATAGGGTAAGAGCACAAAAGTACGTCGAAACCCAGAGTACTGACAATGAGGTGGTAGGATTGTTGTACGAACTTAACGGAGAAAAGTACGTCATTTTGGCCTCTGCTTATGATAAGTTTGGTCGGAGTAAGATGAATAACTTGCGGAGTACATTAATTGTAGGTCTTATTTTTGGGATTGGAGTCACTGTTTTACTGGGAATATTTTTTGCGGGTAATGCCCTTAGACCTGTCAATCAATTTATTACGCAAATAAGTGCCATTACTGCCAATAACCTCCGAGAACGCCTTGATGAGCGCAACAACAAAGACGAAATTGGAAGATTAGCAACGGCTTTCAACAAAATGCTTTTCCGTTTGGAACAGTCATTTGAGCTTCAAAAAAGCTTTGTTTCCCACGCTTCCCACGAACTTCGGACTCCTTTGGCCGCCTTAAAGTCAGAAGTTGAGATTAGCTTAGAGGAAAAACTGAGTATTGCTCAACACCGTGGTATTTTGCACAACATCGGCAAAGACATTGATCGCCTTATTGCTCTCTCAAACAGCTTGTTGCAGATAGTGAAGCCATTGAAAACTTCACTGAATAATACGGTTGAAATAAGGCTTGATGATTTAATTTTTCAGACCCAAGATGAACTTTTGATAGGTAAACCTGACTACCATATTGTCGTCGAATATGCCCAAGAACCCGAAAACGAGCAAAAAATTACGGTGTTCGGAGAGGAGGTTCTGCTCAAAACTCTTTTTATGAATCTTCTTGACAATGCTTGTAAGTATTCGGCTGATCACTACGCCTTAGTGATGATTGATTTTGCCGATACTCATGCTATTATTAGTATTCAAGACAAGGGTATTGGTATTCCGCCCGATGACATTTTAAGTATCTTTGATCCTTTCTATCGTTCCAAAAATGCGCTCTCGATTGCTGGTTTTGGAGTGGGACTATCCATTTGTCGTAAAATTGTAGAATTGCACAAAGGCAAAATTCATGTACATAGTAAACCCCAAGAAGGTAGTACATTTGTGGTAGAGCTGCCAAATGCCTTTAATCATGGAGATATGAATAAGAAATCCTAAATGACCAACCTAAAATAACTCATGTCCAACCAACTCAAAAAACAAATTAGCCTTTACAGTCTCACCATGATTGCGGTAGGGTCGAGTATTGGCTCCGGGGTATTTCGCACCCCTTCCGAAATTGCGGGATACTTACCCACAACGGGTTGGATGTTGGGAGTTTGGATAGCGGGAGGTTTGGTGGCGCTTTGCGGCGCGTTAACCTTTGCTGAAATCGCTTCTATTTTCCAAAAAGCAGGAGGTTTTTACGTTTTCCTGAAAGAAGCCTTCGGCGAATTGCCCGCCTTTCTTTACGGTTGGTCTATGTTGCTGGTGATTAATACAGGCTCATTAGCGGCCTTGACATTAGTGTTTACCTCTTATCTCAACGAACTGATACCCATGTCTGAAAACGTGCAACTGACGGTTGCCGTAGTGACCATTGCACTGCTCACGCTGATGAACGTATTGGGGGTAAAGTGGGGAGGGGTGTTTGCTTCAATTTTTACGTCGGCCAAACTGTTGGGAATTGCGGTGGTGGTGGTCATTGGATTTGTGGCGGGCGTATATGCCGTAAACGTAACTGATTTTACTTGGACTTCTAATGTTCATCAACTTCCTTTGGTTTCTTCGTTTGGTTTGGCACTGATTGGGGTTTCTTTTTCGTATGGAGGATACCAACATGCTACTTTTATTGCAGCAGAGGTAAAAGATGCTGACCGAATCGTGCCGCGTGCTATGCTCATGGGCATCGGTATTGTCTGTCTGGCTTACTTGAGTATCAACGTAGCGTATTTAAAACTGCTTCCCATTGAGAAAATAGCCGCATCTACCGGAGTAGCTTCGGAAGCGGTTTCTACGGTGTGGACTTTAGGAGGAAAGTTTATCTCGTTTTTGATTGTATTGTCGGTATTGGGAACGATTGGGATTTACATTCTGACCGCTCCGCGAATTTATTTTGCCATGGCCAAAGACGGGCTGTTTTTTAAGCAGTTTGCCGAAATACATCCGCGCTACCAAACTCCCTTTTGGGCCATTATTTTCCAATCATTCTGGACTATCCTTTTGCTTATTTTCTGGAAAACATTTTCCAATCTTATTACGTACGTAGTGTTTGTTGATACTGCTTTCTTCTTCCTGACGGCTGCTGCCATTTTTCAGTTCAGAAAACGAAAACTGGCTCGAAATTACAGCACCTTGGCCTATCCCGTCACTCCATTGGTGTTTATGGGAATGTCGGCTTTTGTGGTGGTAAATACGCTCATTGAAAAGCCTGAACAGGCAATTGCGGGACTGTTTTTTCTGGGCTTGGGTGGATTGGCGTTTATATATTTCAAACGGAAGTAATTGCGTTTTTTACCTAAATACCTTTATTTTTGTGTAAAGCAGTCCCTATGGTACAGATTAGTCAACATGCTAAACAGATACTCAGTCGCCCTGATGCGCTTGAGCAGGTACGTGCAATGCAAGCAATTTTGGAGGAAGAAGCCCGTAAAAGGCACGAGTTTCGGGAGTGGCTCGACGAAGACATCAAGGCAGAATTTATTAATGGAGAAATTGTGATGCACTCGCCCGTGAAGAAGCGGCATTGGCAAGCGTCAGATTTTTTGTCAAGACTGCTGAGTGTTTACACTGGTATCAATGATTTAGGGCAGGTTGGGGTCGAAAAAGTGATGATTGAATTGACCCGCAATGACTATGAACCGGACATTTGTTTCTTCTCAAAAGAGAAGGCTTCTGCTTTTGCTGACGACCAAATGCTGTTTCCTGCGCCTGATTTGGTGGTCGAGATTTTATCCAAAAAAACAGCCAAAAATGACCGAGGCATTAATTGTGGAGCAGTACTTTTTGATTGATGAGCATTCCGAGGAATACTTTCAACCCTATATTTATCGGATTGACGACGACATAAGCAGCCGCGTTTTGGAGGGTTTTACCATCCCTATTCGTGCTATTTTTGAACAAAAAGCCAACGTAGAAGCACTAAAAAAACTGGTATAGGATGTTGACAACGACCCTTATTGCTCTTTTTGAAAGAGATTTAACTAAACTGAAAACTGAACTCTTGGCGTATCAATCCGAAGAAGCTATTTGGAAGACAGAAGCTGCTATTGCCAATTCGACAGGAAATCTGGCCTTGCACTTGATTGGCAATCTGAATACATACATTGGGGCTGAAATTGGCAAAACAGGCTACGTTCGCAATCGCCCGCTGGAGTTCAGTGCCAAATTTGTACCACGAGATAAACTTGTTGCGGATATTGAGGCTACGATTGAAGTGATTAAAAACGCGTTACCCCTTCTCACCGAAGAAGACTATCAAGCGGAATACCCTGTGCTTGTTTTTGAACAAAAGACATCTACTGAATATTTCTTTATTCACCTTGCCGTTCATTTAGGCTATCATTTAGGACAAGTTAATTACCATCGGAGATTGTTTGATATACAGTAAGGGCAGAAGTAAATCCTACCCCTACATTTATCCTTTCTACTGTTTTACAATTTTCTGTCGAATAATACCCTTATTGGTGGGTATAGAAATCATATAAATGCCTGTTTGTAAGGACTTTAGATTTAAAATTGTCTCGTAGTAAGGTGAGACAAAAGTTTTTGGTAAAACCTGTCGTCCACTCAAATCTGAAAGTTCTACCGTACCTGCTTCCAATTGCTTAGAAACCTTAATGTGTACCTGATCTTGAACAGGATTAGGAAAGATTTGCACTTCATCAGAAAGAGTAGAGGCCACACTTAAAATAGGAATTACTTGAAAACTACGTTCCGCAGTGGCTATTGGAAAAAAAGGACGCTCCGAGTTGCTATAAGCGCGTATTGTGACCGTGCCTATTCCGGTCAAAGTCACCCTATTGCCACTGATTTGGGCAGGACCTGATACCACCATAAACCCGACATTGTCGCCATTAGAGGCCGTGGCATTGAGCGTAAAGGGAGCTGCATCTTCAAATTTATCGGCAATGGCCGTAAAATTAATTGTGGGCAATTGTCGCGTGCCTTGAGCTACCCACAGCGGCCAAGTGGCATTTAAGAGAAGGGTAGTGGGCGTTCCTTATACACAATGCGATCGTCTAAGCGCGAATAATCAGGGTAGCCGATAGCAGTGTTGCTGGTAACTACTTCGACATTCCCTTTTTCTAAGTCCACCCCCAAGATTCCGTAGGTATCATTTGGCGTGTAGAGATAATCGAAGGTAAGAATGGCCGTTGAGTTTTTGGCGAAAGATGGGTTTCCGACGCTTTCTCCCTCTTCCAAATCATTAAATAGTTTCTGGATAGTTCCATCAGTAAAATTACTTTGCACGCTATCCCACACCCGCATAAAGCCTACATCCCAGTATTCTAAAGATTGGCCTGTGGCGGTTTTAAGTTGATTGAAAGCGTCATAGACCAAGTATTCACCCGATGCATCCCATTCGAGGCCATCGGCATATTGTACGTCGCCCGTACTCACACCACTGCTATACGTCGGATTGTAGAGCTTGAATTTTGTCCATTTTTTCAAATCAAAGCTATACACATAAATGCTCTTATCTGCTTGATTGGTAAGTGCGGCCAATTTACGACCGTCTTTAGAAATCGCTACTTTACTCCAAATGGTTTCGTCTGATACCAATGATTCGTCAGGATTGCCGACCAAACTCACAGCTCTAATGCGACGGTCACTACTCACAAAGTAAACAAACTTACCATCGTCGGTGACACTGGGGCGGTTGAGGATAGCGCGACTGGATTTGAGGGTAATATTAGTCCCAGTAGTTGAAGAGGAATACAGTTTTTGGTCAGAACCATACACCAATAAAAACTCCGTACCTGTATTGTTGGGCAATGTTGTTGGATTAGGAGGAGGGGGAGTGTTGTTGGTATCGGTAATTCCTACTTGGTCAAAAGCCGTGCGAGCGGCAGCGACTTCGGCAGAGTTGGCCCCAAAAAGATCGGTAGCCGCTTTGATTACCGCCAATCGTAAATCAATGAACTTAGAAAAGCGCGTTAAATAATTGGTCATGGCACGGTAATATACCCGTTCTGATTTTTCTTTTCCAACGTTGGCATTGTTGGTAAACAAGAAAAACAGGATTATGCCGCACACGGGATTCGAGAATATTGGATTATTGACCCTATCAAACAAATTGTGGAGCAGTACTTTTTGATTGATGAGCATTCCGAGGAATACTTTCAACCCTATATTTATCGGATTGACGACGACATAAGCAGCCGCGTTTTTGGAGGTTTTACCATCCCTATTCGTGCTATTTTTGAACAAAAGCCAACGTAGAAGCACTAAAAAAACTGGTATAGGATGTTGACAACGACCCTTATTGCTCTTTTTTGAAGAGATTTAACTAAACTGAAAACTGAACTCTTGGCGTATCAATCCGAAGCTATTTGGAAGACAGAAGCTGCTATTGCCAATTCGACAGGAAATCTGGCCTTGCACTTGATTGGCAATCTGAATACATACATTGGGGCTGAAATTGGCAAAACAGGCTACGTTCGCAATCGCCCGCTGGAGTTCAGTGCCAATTTGTACCACGAGATAAACTTGTTGCGGATATTGAGGCTACGATTGAAGTGATTAAAAACGCGTTACCCCTTCTCACCGAAGACTATCAAGCGGAATACCCTGTGCTTGTTTTTGAACAAAAGACATCTACTGAATATTTCTTTATTCACCTTGCCGTTCATTAGGCTATCATTTAGGACAAGTTAATTACCATCGGAGATTGTTGGATATACAGTAAGGGCAGAAGTAAATCCTACCCCTACATTTATCCTTTCTACTGTTTTACAATTTTCTGTCGAATAATACCCTTATTGGTGGGTATAGAAATCATATAAATGCCTGTTTGTAAGGACTTTAGATTTAAAATTGTCTCGTAGTAAGGTGAGACAAAAGTTTTTGGTAAAACCTGTCGTCCACTCAAATCTGAAAGTTCTACCGTACCTGCTTCCAATTGCTTAGAAACCTTAATGTGTACCTGATCTTGAACAGGATTGGGAAAGATTTGCACTTCATCAGAAAGAGTAGAGGCCACACTTAAATAGGAATTACTTGAAAACTACGTTCCGCAGTGGCTATTGGAAAAAAAGGACGCTCCGAGTTGCTATAAGCGCGTATTGTGACCGTGCCTATTCGGTCAAAAGTCACCCTATTGCCACTGATTTGGGCAGGAGATCGCAATGCCACCATAAACCCGACATTGTCGCCATTAGAGGCCGTGGCATTGAGCGTAAAGGGAACTGCATCTTCAAATTTATCGGCAATGGCCGTAAAATTAATTATTGGGCAATTGTCGCGTGCCTTGAGCTACCCACAGCAGCCAAGTGGCATTTAAGAGAGGTAGTGGGCGTTTCCTTTGCCCGTAATTTTGTCGGTATTAAAGTCCTATAATATTAATGTTTTGTTCGTTCCTGTTCCTTTGGTGGCATACACAATGCGATCGTCTAAGCGCGAATAATCAGGGTAGCCGATAGCAGTGTTGCTGGTAACTACTTCGACATTCCCTTTTTCTAAGTCCACCCCAAGATTCCGTAGGTATCATTTGGCGTGTAGAGATAATCAAGTAAGAATGGCCGTTGAGTTTTTGGCGAAAGATGGGTTTCCAGCGCTTTCTCCCTCTTCCAAATCATTAAATAGTTTCTGGATAGTTCCATCAGTAAAATTACTTTGCACGCTATCCCACACCCGCATAAAGCCTACATCCCAGTATTCTAAAGATTGGCCTGTGGCGGTTTTTAAGTTGATTGAAAGCGTCATAGACCAAGTATTCACCCGATGCATCCCATTCGAGGGCCATCGGCATATTGTACGTCGCCCGTACTCACACCACTGCTATACGTCGGATTGTGGAAACTTTGAATTTTGTCCATTTTTTCAAATCAAAGCTATACATAAATGCTCTTATCTGCTTGATTGGTAAGTGCGGCCAATTTACGACCGTCTTTAGAAATCGCTACTTTACTCCAAATGGTTTCGTCTGATACCAATGATTCGTCAGGATTGCCGACCAAACTCACAGCTCTAATGCGACGGTCACTACTCACAAAGTAAACAAACTTACCATCGTCGGTGACACTGGGGCGGTTGAGGATAGCGCGACTGGATTTGAGGTAATATTAGTCCCAGTAGTTGAGAATACAGTTTTTGGTCAGAACCATACACCAATAAAACTCGTACCTGTATTGTTGGGCAATGTTGTTGGATTAGGAGGGGAGTGTTGTTGGTATCGGTAATTCCTACTTGGTCAAAAGCCGTGCGAGCGGCAGCGACTTCGGCAGGTTGGCAAAAAGATCGGTAGCCGCTTTGATTACCGCCAATCGTAAATCAATGAACTTAGAAAAGCGCGTTAAATAATTGGTCATGGCACGGTAATATACCCGTTCTGATTTTTCTTTTCCAACGTTGGCATTGTTGGTAAACAAGAAAAAAGCATAGTTAGGAATTCCCTGTTGATGTGTACACCTCCGTTATCTTTGGTCGTACTAACATACTGAGCCATCGTACGCGGCTGGTAGCCAGGGTCATTGGTTCCTCCTTGATTGGGATTAGCTACGTCGCGCAAAGCACCTGAAGGATAGACGTTCTTTTTTACCACCGATTCACCAACAGTCCAGTTGGTACGGTCAACCAATACCCCGAATACATCGGCCAGAGACTCATTAATAGCTCCCGATTGGCCTTGATATTCTAATCCCGCGGTATTTTCAATGACTCCGTGGGTCATTTCGTGGGCAGCCACGTCAAGTCCGCCTGCCAATGGTCCAAAGGCTGTTGCACCGTTGCCGTAGGCCATAATTTCGCCGTTCCAAAAGGCATTGTCCATTTCTTTGCCGTCTTCATCGCGGATATTTACCACTGAGATAACATTCCCGCCCTTACCATCCAAAGAGTTACGTTTATGGACGGAGTTGAAGTAGTTGTAGGCCAGAGCAGCATTGTTATGAGCCGATACGGCAAGTGGCGTCCAAGCATTATTGGTAGAAGTTACTTGCCATACCGAAATATCATCGGCCTTAGAGTTACGGGCGTCAATTGTCCAAATACCGCCGACGGGTTTGTCGGGAAGGGTAGAGGTCGTGCTTTTAAACATCGGACGGGTGATGTCCAGCAAATAATAGGTTGTACCTTTCAAATAAGCATTTACACTCTGATTGACTCCGTTGAGATCGCGGGCGGTAGCTTTTACGGGACCATCTAAGGCGCAAGTATGATTGGTTTTAGAGAGAATCTCACCCGAATGAGCATCCACAAAATAATTCCAACGTTCCATAAAATTGGGCCTTACGACCATTCGCCACGCCAAATAGCTTTTTTCGGGTTGATTTTCAGGGCAATAAATGATTAATTCGATTTCAGGAACTTGTTTTTTGAGAATTTTTAACTCCCCACCGCTCAATTCTCTAACAACTGTTTCCCGACTCAAATCTGCCAAAGCGCGTTGGGTAGCCCTATTTTCAGAGAGGGTAGGGGAGAGATTGGTAAGGGTAGGAGTTTTGAAATGTCGTCCATTGAGTGTTGTGAACTGATTATTTTCGATGTGCAAAATAAGTTCTCCCCCATAGACAGGGATGCCTTTGTATTGTTGCTGTAATCGAATGTGGGTTTGTTTCAGCTCATCTTCTTCAATGGTCGTTACATCCAGCTCCTCCGCAGGTTGGGTAAGTTGAAGGTAAGGTTTTAACTGCACTACGTAGTCCAACGCGGCAGAAGTCATCGCAGTGCGCCCACGACTGCTGGTTTTGAGTGCGCGTCGGTATTCTATAAAAACAGGTATGCCCGAAGAGTCTCTCACTACGCGGGCGGTTAGGACGCGTGATTGGGTCAAGGTCTTCGTTGCCAAATTTTTGGAGGTTCGACTTCCGTCTATTTCAGGTATATTTTGAAGTGAAGGCGGCAGAGGTTGGGCGGCTTCTTTGCGAGGCTTTTCCGAAAAACGATTGTTTTGGGCAATTACCAAGCCACTGGTCGCCATACAGCCAACAACAACCAGTAGAGTAGAGATTGATTTCATCAGGATAAAGGTTTTGTGACAGAAATATAGAAGTTTTTTGTCACAAAAATGCGATACTGAATTAATTCGTTAACGATGGCTTCATCATTGGATAAAAGTCGAGTTGTTGTTTTGCAAATAAAATAGGATTGGAGCATGAAAAAAGGACTTTTGGCCTTAGCTGTATATACAGTGACTTTCTTGGTATTTTTATACGGATGTGCGTAATACTTAACTATTGAGTGAAGTATTACGGTTTGATTTTGCTTAGGCAAAGTATTCCCATCTGCGCTGAAAAAACTTTCTGACTACCTTCTACTGGCGGGAGGTATCGCCAATTCGTGTCTCTTGTTATAATGTTTATTGAGGTCTGTTAAACCACGGTCTATCAAACATAGTAGCCTACCAATCAAGTATATGTA
>JBGAUP010000029.1:16055-30902 GCA_044228585.1 Runella sp.
GTAAGAATATGGCTTGCTTCGCTCGAAATCAGAAATGGAGACTTTGATAAAAAAAGCCTTTGAAATAGGTAAAAATTGGACAATTCTCACGTATTTTTACACCTGCCCAATAAAATAGGTATTAAACTAACCTGAATAATAATATGAACCGCAGAGATGCACTATCCCGGGTCGCCCTTTTGATGGGAGGGACCCTCTCGGCGCCCACTTTGATGGCCTTTGGCGAGGGTATAAAAACCCACCAAGCAGTTGGGGCTGATTTTAGTCTGAATGACGCTCAACGTGCTTTGGTTGCTGAAATTGCTGAACACATCATTCCTAAAACAACGACGCCAGGTGCCAAAGAAGCAGGCGTAGGACCTTTTATTGAAATGATGTTGAAAGATTGCTACAAAGCGCAAGAACAGCAAAATTTCTTGGAAGGTTTGGCCGACGTAGATGCCAAAGCCATGAAAGCACACAGTAAGAATTTCTTACAAACCTCTTCGGCAGAGCAAGTAGCACTTTTGAAAATGGTGGAAAAAGAAACCATCGAATTGATGAAAAGTGCCAATGTGCAACAAGTCAAAGTCGGTGATAATGTGGATAAAGAAGTAATCTCTTCCAAAAAACTAAAAGGTACTCCTTTTTGGCGTTTGATGAAAGAACTTACCCTGTTTGGGTATTTTACCTCAGAGCAAGGGGCAACCCAAGCACTTGATTACGTACCTATTCCGGGGCGGTATGAAGGTTGTGTTCCTTTAAAACCTGGCCAAAAGGCATTTGCGCTTTAAAATGATTTTTTACTCACATTTAACCTAACAACAATGTACTTAAATATAGATGCTCAAAAAGAAATGACCTACGACGCGATTGTGGTAGGGTCAGGAATAAGTGGCGGATGGGCTGCCAAAGAATTGACCGAGAGAGGGTTGAAAGTATTGTGTTTGGAACGTGGCCGAGACATTAAACACGTAGAAGGCTACGAAACAGCGATGAAAGGTCCTTGGGAGTTACCGCACCGTGGCCGCCCCGACAATATGGCCGCTGAAGAATACTGGGCGGGAATGCGTACGGGCTATACTGCCAACGAAGAACACCGCTATCTGTTTGAAAATGATAGTAAAAATCCCTATTTGGAAACACGCCCCTTTGACTGGATTCGGGCGTATCATACGGGGGGGCGCTCGTTGTTGTGGGGACGCCAAAGTTATCGCTTCAACGAAGAAGATTTTATGGCCAATGCCAAGGAGGGCATTAGTATAGATTGGCCTATTCGCTACAAAGATATTGCGCCTTGGTACGACTATGCCGAGCGTTTTGCGGGAATTAGTGGCTCAAAAGATGGCCTGTCGGTACTGCCTGATGGCCAATTTTTACCTGCAATGGAACTTAACTGCCTCGAAAAGCACGTGAAGTCAGAAGTGATGAAAAAAATGGGACGTACCATTACTATTGGGCGCGTTGCTCACGTCACCAAACCTCAAAGTTGGCATACTGCCCTTGGACGAGCAGCTTGCCAATACCGTAATATGTGTATGCGTGGATGTCCGTTTGGGGCTTATTTTAGTACGCAGTCGGCCACATTGCCTGCGGCCATGAAAACCAAACGGTTGACATTGGCCAATAATAAAATTGTGTCGGAGGTATTGTACGATGAGAAAAAAGGCCGTGCTACGGGTGTGCGTACGATTGACCAGAATACACTGGAGGTCAAAGAATACTACGCTAAAATCATTTTCTTGAATGCTTCTGCTATTCCTTCAGCTTCCATTTTATTGAATTCAAAATCAAATCGTTTCCCCAACGGGTTAGGAAATGACAGCGACCAAGTAGGCCGCAACATCATGGATCACCATTTGGGCGTAGGGGCTTCGGGCGATTTCGATGGATTTAAAGACCAATATTATTTTGGCCGTCGTCCCAATGGCGTGTATATTCCTCGCTACCGCAATTGGGGCAATGACAAACGTGACTATCTACGTGGGTTTGGCTACCAAGGCGGTGCCAGTCGCAGTAGTTGGGGCCGTGGAGTAGGCATGGAAGGCTTTGGAGCTTCGTTCAAAGAAGAAATAAGTCAAGTGGGTGGTTGGAACATGGGTATTGGTGGTTTTGGAGAGGTATTGCCCAACGAAAACAACCGCTTTACCTTACACCCCACCAAAAAAGACAAATGGGGAATGCCGCTGGTGGTGTTTGATGCGGCTTATGGTGAAAATGAGCGTAAAATGCGCAAAGACATGGCCAACGACGCTGCTGAAATGCTCGAAGCTGCGGGACTTAAAAATGTACGTAGCTACGACGATACCAGCAAAAATCTTGGTATTGGCATTCACGAAATGGGTACGGCACGCATGGGGAAAGACCCTAAAACCTCAGTGTTGAATAAGAACAACCAAATTCATGCGGTTAAAAACGTATTTATGACCGATGGTGCTTTTATGACTTCGGCTTCTTGCGTCAATCCATCGCTTACTTATATGGCCATGACGGCTCGCGCTGCAGCTTTTGCAGTGTCTGAATTGAAGAAACTGAATCTGTAGTTTTATTAATTTCCACTCACAGAAAAGGCGACTTAACGGTCGCCTTTTCTGTTTTATTATTTATGATTAATGCTACTCAGGATTTTTAAGGCTTCTTTTTCGGCCTCGGCGTCTTTGTCGTCAAAAGTAAGGACAATGAAAAAATTTGTTCGACTTTGAATATCAATCACTCCTGCGAGCATTACGCGGTCACCGTCTTTGAAACCTTCTACGTAATATCCTTCAAAATCGCCGTTCTTGAATGCCTCTTCTTCATCAATTTCTTGAAGTTTGAGTTCTTTGGCCGTTGTGATAGTTGCCTCATCCATGTCATCAATGGTTAATTTTTTTTGGTTCCAGATATACATGTACATTTCCATGCCATCTCCTTCCAACTCAAATTCATTGGCAGTATTTTTAACCACTTTGAAATCATTCGGGACAGTAATCTCAATACTATATTGTTCCCAAAAATAGGTTTTGTCAATCAACGAAGCAAAAGCCGTTGTGCAGATAACAACGGCAAATAATAAAACGGGTTTAATAAAGGAGTTCATAAAGGTAAGTTTTAAGTTAGTTTAGGAAGAAAATTAAGCGTTTAAAAGTACACATAGTTGAGAGTTTTACAAAAACTACTTCTAAAAAAGTAGTTTATAGAATAAAATGCCTTGTAAAACCATGAATTTCAAAGACAATATTTCATTTGATGCCATTGTGATAGGCTCTGGTATCAGCGGTGGCTGGGCCGCTAAAGAACTGACTGAAAGAGGGTTGAAAACATTGATGTTGGAGCGCGGCCGCGACCTGAAACATGTAGTGGGCTATACCACTGCCATGAAAAATCCGTGGGATTTTGAATACCGGGGGAGGGCTACTTTGGCCCAAATACAAGCCAACTCAACTAATCCTGCGCGAGGGGCTCGCATTGGGGTTGAAGAAGCCAATGGCTTTTTTGCGAGCGATGTTAAATACCCTTACATAGAAGAAAAACCGTTTCGATGGACGAGAGGAGATATTGCAGGGGGGCGTTCAGTACTTTGGGGGAGGCAAACGTATCGCTGGAACGAAGAAGATTTTTTAGCCAATATTAAAGAGGGAATTGGCATAGATTGGCCTATTCGCTATCAAGACCTGGCTACATGGTACAGTTATGTTGAGAAATTTGCGGGAATTAGTGGACAAAAAGAAGGCTTGGCAGTTTTACCTGATAGTGAATTTTTGCCACCACATGATTTTACTTGCGTCGAAAAACACTTTAAACAGCAAGTATTTCAGAAAATGGCACGCCCCGTGACAATTGGACGAGTGGCGCATCTTACCCAACCCACCGCCGAACACTTGGCCTTGGGGCGGGCACAGTGTCAGGCCAGAAATCGTTGTGAACGCGGTTGTCCATTCGGGGCTTATTTTAGTACCCAAGCGGCTACGCTTCCAGCAGCCCAAAAAACCAAACGACTTACTTTTCTAACTGATAAAATCGTTTCGGAAATTTTATACGACGAAACAAAAAAACGCGCAACGGGTGTTCGGGTAATTGACCAAAATACGAAAGAAGTACAAGAGTTTTATGCCAAAATTATTTTTCTAAATGCGGGTTCAATCGCTTCTACGGCTATTATGCTTAACTCAAAATCAAACCGTTTTCCGAATGGTTTTGGCAATGACAGTGGTGAGTTGGGGCATAATATCATGGATCATCACTTGAGCGCAGGCGCAAACGCCTCGGTGGAAGGGTTTGAAGACCAGTACTATTTTGGGCGTCGCCCCAATGGTATTTATATTCCTCGCTATCGCAATTGGGGCAAAGACAAGCGTGATTATCTTCGGGGGTTTGGTTACCAAGGCTGGTCAGGAAGAAGCGATTGGCATAGAGACAATGGGACGTTAGAATTTGGAGCTGATTTTAAATCCAAAATTACCCAGCCAGGGGGTTGGTGGATGGGTATGGGCGGCTTTGGTGAGATTTTGCCACGGCACGAGAATCGAATGTATCTGCACCCAACCCAGCGAGATCAGTGGGGATTGCCCTTGATTGTATTTGATGCTTCTATTACAGACAACGAACACAAAATGCGATTAGACATGGCCAACGACGCCGCCGAGATGTTTGAGGCCGCAGGTTTTAAAAATGTGCAACCGTATAATAATCCATACACAATGGGAGGGGGCGTTCACGAAATGGGTACCGCACGTATGGGCAGAGACCCCAAAACGTCGGTCTTGAATAAATGGAACCAAGTCCATGCGTGTAAAAATGTATTTGTGACCGACGGCGCGGCTATGGCGTCTTCGTCGTGTGTCAATCCGTCACTCACGTACATGGCTCTGACGGCACGGGCGGCAGCCTTTGCGGTGGAGGAAGTGAAGAAAAAGAATTTATAGCCTATAACCGAAGTTTTTGGTGGAGAGTAACGTATATTAATCCCTTTATTTTTGCTGTTTTCATTTTGATTGGAGATAAATATTGCTTATTTTTGTTACTTATAGTCAACAATTTAGGGCAATGATAAAAAAAGCAGTATTGAACGAGCTTATTAAATCTTACGACTCAGTAAGTCTTGAGCAGCATTTGATTTACGCTTATCTCTTAAACCATCAACTTGATTATTTGAGAAGCCCCGTTTTGTCAACTTATTTCGATAATTTTCTCCAAAATCCCGCCTTGTATTTGACATATCATCTTTAGAAATTGAAACTATCAAAGAGCTTGAAAATTATTTAGAGCTGATAATCCTGCCTTCTGACAGAAAACTAAATGGGGCTTTTTTTACGCCTGACTACATTATTGATTTCATTATCAATGAGGTGAAACCTCAACTCAATGATAAAAATCTTGATCCAGCTGCGGTTGTGGAGCATTTTTAGTAGGACTGACCGATTACTACAAACGAAGTTTTAATAAATCTATTCAGAGCATTATTCAAGAAAATGTCTTTGGTTCAGATATTCTGGCGTATAATATTTGTCGGACAAAGCTTATTTTGACTATTTATGCTTTGCAACATGACGAGATATTAGAAGAAAGCGACTTTAATTTATTTCATCAGGATAGCTTAAAAGCGACTTGGAAATTGAGTTTTGATACCATTGTAGGTAACCCACCTTATGTTAAGTTTCAGGACCTTTCCGATGAGAGTAGGGATTATTTAACAAGGAATTGGGCAACTGTTGAAAGGGGAACTTTCAATCTCTACTTTGCTTTTTTTGAACTTGGTTATAAATTACTAAAACCTACTGGAAAATTAGGCTACATTACTCCCAATAATTACTTTACTTCATTGGCTGGAGAATCAATAAGGAAGTTTTTTCAGCAAAAAAAATGCGTTTCGCGTATCATAGATTTTAGTCATAAAAAGGTTTTTGATGCTCAAACTTATACCGCTATTACTTTTCTGAATAAGCAGGAAAATGAGATAATAACCTTTGATAAAATCAAAGATAACTATACACCAGAAGAGTTTTTGCCTATTGCCAATGGGTCTCCTAATTATCTAAAAAACCTTAACTATAAAAAATGGCGATTGCTTAAAACAGACGAGCAAAAAAATATTCATACTATTGAAACTATTGGGACTCCTATTGGTAAACTGTTTGATATATGCGTAGGTATTGCCACACTAAAAGATGAAATATTTTTTGTGGATAGTGCGGAAGAAAGTAATGGTTATTATTTAAAAAGAACAGAAAAAGGGATTTTTGAGATAGAGAAAGACGCCACTAAACCAGTCTATAAAATATCGGATTTTAAATCACAGGCTGATGCTGAAAAAAATTCAAGACGAATCATTTGCCCTTATTATATTCGGAGAGGAAATGCCACGCCAATAGGCGAGGAAGAATTTAAAAAGAAATTTCCCAAATGCTATGCTTACCTACTTACAGAAAAAGAACCCCTGATGGCACGGGATAAAGGTAAAGTGAAATATGAGCCATTTTTTGTTTGGGGAAGAACACAAGGGCTTACCAAAATAGGCAAGAAAATTTTGAACCCCACTTTTAGCCAGTACCCAAGATTCTTGTTGGTGAATGAAGTAGAAGCTTTTTTTACGAATGGATATGGACTCTTTTTTAAGGAACAAAAAAATGAAAGTTCACTGTTTGCTGACTTTGAAAATCCAGTAGCTCAGATAGAGAATATAGATGTGGTTCAGAAAATTTTGAACTCATATCTTATGCACTATTATGTAAGTAAAACCAGTGTTTCAATAGAAGGAGGGTATCCTTGTTACCAAAAAAACTTTATTGAAAAATTTACGATTCCTAAACTGACCATTTCCGAAATTAAAACGCTTCGTTCATTAACTATTCCACAGGAAATAGACGATTTTTTGATTGAAAAATATCAATTAGATCTGCTGGTGCCGAATCTTTCGGCATAAATGCTCAATAAATCTGGAATAAAATTATTCCAACTCAATTCACTAAAATTTAATGTTGTAGCTTCTGGTAGCAAACCATCCGCTATCAATTCATCATTGTTGTTGTAAATCTTTACGGGGCTTTGACTAAAATCAACAATCAATAAACAAGCCTTTTCGTATTGATAAAAGTTCTTCTCAGTTCCTTTTCGAGCATTGATAGCCAGAAAAGACTTAATGTATTTTGAAACCGTAGCTTGGTTTATTTTCTTAAATGCTACCTTTTTATTCTTGATTTCTTTATCGTCGTATTCTGGAATAGCAATCATATATACTTCACCTAAACACATTTTAGGGCAGCGGTCGTGAAGGTTTATTGCTTCTGAAAGTGTTCGTTCGTAAAGTGTATCGAAATTCTTTTGAATACTACTGATTTGGCTACGTATGTTGATTGAGATGGTTCGTTCCGTGAATCTTTCCCCATATTCATCTATTGTGTCTTGAAGTAATCCTTCTTTTAAGACTTCTACTTTCTTTTCAAAACTTGGGATAACGCAGACATCTTGGTTTTTTTGTTTTAGAGAGCCAGCCAGTTTCATTTCGGGTATTCTGGCACTGATGGGAGGGAAAATTAACTTCCCATTAACCCCATTTTTAATCAATTCTGATTTTACAGCTTCATGTAGATTTAATATTGGTCTTGATGACCGAATCATGGCTTGTTTCCCCTCTTCACCACCCGTAATAATGGATTCTTCAATGAGTGTTTTGAAATTATGGATTGCCTGTTGGAGGGTTATTAAATTCATCGTAATTGAAAAATTCTTTCAGAGTAACATGGAGTGCCGAAGCGATTTTTTCAATATTGACAATAGACACATTGCGTTGGCCATTTTCAATACTTGCAATATAGCTTCTGTCTAAGTCAGCAGCGTATGCCAAATCCTTTTGGGCCATTTTTGCCTGTTCCCTCAATTCTTTGATGCGACGCCCTATTTTTAGTTTTATATCCACAAGGTCAAAACTCTAAAGATGTTGACTATAAATCAAAGACTATAAGTAACATTAGTGAATATTTCTAAAACCAACTCTTTCTCTTTCCCCATTTATATCCTTCAAACCAAATCACGGTAATAAACCCTACTAATGAAGCGATGCCCAATTGGGTGGCCGAAAGTGGCACTAATTTGAAAAAAGTGGCAAATAGGGGTACGTACATTAGCAATACGAATATGAGTACTGTAATGGCAATGATGCCAAGAAGTAGGTTGTTTTTGTACTTAAAACTCGTAAAAATAGAGTAGTAAAATGAGCGGTTGACCAGGGTCAAAAAGATGTTAGCAACCACTAAAGTGGAAAAAACCATCGTGCGAGTAAGGTTCTCATTATAGCCTTGCCGAACCGCGTATTGATACGAAAAAAGTGTGCCCATAGTAATGGCCAAACCTTGGATAATGCTGGTTGAGAGTTCTCTTAAATTCAGAAAAGTATTGCTTAGTGGTCGAGGTGGCTGGTGCATACTATGTTTTTCTAAGGGCTCGTTTTCATAGACAATGGAGCAAGTAGGACCCATGATTAATTCTAAGAAAATCACGTGGACGGGCGTGAAAATAGCAGGATAAATCCAGCCTAAAATCAAGGGTAAAGCTACTGTCAAAATAATAGGAATATGGATAGAGATAATGTACTGGATGGCTTTTTTGAGGTTATTGTAAATCTTGCGTCCTGCGGCTACGGCATCCACCATTTTGCCAAAATCATCATCCACCAAAATCAGGGAAGAGGCTTGTTTGGCAATCTCTGAGCCACGCTTGCCCATCGCAATTCCAATGTGGGCTGCCTTGAGGGCAGGCCCGTCGTTGACGCCGTCGCCCGTCATACCTACGATTTGATTTTGAGATTTCAAGGTATTGATAATCTCTAATTTAGCTTCGGGAAACATTCGGGTAAAAATGCTCGTTTCGGCGATTTTAACTGCCATTTCTTCCTCATTGAGTTTGAGTAAATCGTCGCCCGTAATCGGGGGGTAATTACTTTTAAAATGAGCTTGTTTGGCAATAGCTTCGGTGGTGAGAGAATTGTCGCCCGTAATGATTTTGATTTGGATGCCTGCGTCGTAAAACTGCTTGAATACCTTCGCGATATTATGCTTTGGGGGGTCGTAGAATCCTACCAAACCCAAAAACTGAAAGGTGAATTCCTGTTGTTTTTCGGGAAATTTGTCTTGGTTATACTTGGCGATTCCTACGCCCAGTACCCGCAGACCTTCGGCGGCAAAATCGGAGATTTGTTGGTGAACGGTGGCTTTCTCCTCCTCGCTGAGGGTAGAATGTCGTAGAAGTGCTTCGGGAGCCCCTTTGCAGGCAATGATGCGTTGGCCATTTTCACTTTCAAATACGTGCGTCATCATGGGTGGTTTTCCTGCCAAAGGATACTCATGTACGAGTTGGAAACGGGGGCGCTCGTCGCTGCTTGCAACTTGTAGATAGGCTTCATGTAAGGCTTTCTCCATTGGATCGAAAGGAGTAGGCTCGCTTGCCCACATGGCCGCGCTAATAAGTTCAATAGCAGGCACTTCTTTCCATTGAGATTCGCTTAAAACGGCGTTGGTTTTGAAAACATAGACCTGATAAAGCTCCATTTTGTTTTCTGTAATGGTACCCGTTTTATCGGTACAGATGACCGTAGCCGAACCCAGTGCTTCTACGGTTTGGGTTTGTTTGACAATAATTCCCTGCTTCATCAATCGCCACGCTCCGAGTGCCATAAAGGTAGCGAAGGCAACGGGAATTTCTTCGGGCAATACCGACATCGCAATGGTCAGCCCTTTGAGTAAACTCTCTAAAATATCACGTGACTGAACATAATTGATTCCCCATATAATGAAGAAAATGATGGCACCAATAGCGGCCATTTTCTTTACAAAATTATCAATCTGGGTTTGAAGTGGTGTTTTTTCGGACTCTATTTGGCTCATTGACGTACCGATTTTACCCAAACGTGTCTGCTGTCCAACGGTGGTTGTCTCAAAAACACACTGTCCCGATTGCACCAAAGAGCCTTGAAAAACTTGGTTGTTTTCGGGGGAGTTTACCTCTTTATAAACGGCAAATGCTTCACCCGTTAGAATAGATTCATTGACCGAAAAATCATGAATTTGTAGTATTTTTCCGTCGGCAGGAATAAGCTCTCCCTCGGAAGCAATCACCAAATCGCCCACCACTATTTCTTCTGATGGCAGTTCGACGATATTGTTGTTACGAATCACGGTTGTAGAAGCTTGGGTGTAAGCTTTGAGGGCTTTGAGGGCTTCGAGGGCTTTTTTACTTCGAGAATCTTGATAAAAGGAGATGGCAGAAACCAGTACAATCGCCCCCAGCATGAAGAAACCTTCCGAGAGTTCATTGAGTGAAAAGTAAATAATGGTACAGGCCACCAATAGAATAAACATCGGTTCGGTCACGGTATCTTTCAGGGCCTCCCACCAGGCATTGTTACCTGTTTGTTGAGGAGCATTGGTACCATACTTTTGGCGAGATGCTTCAACTTGGGTATCAGAAAGTCCTTGAAAGGGATAGGGGTTGGTTGGCATAATAGAATAGGTACTTTTTGAACTTAATGGAGTAATGAATAAGCTGGCTAAAACTACAAAATAAGCGGACATATAAGGAAAACTATCTGCTTAATAAGACGAAAGTCTTTTTTTGTCTCAGTTCTATCTTAGAAATTGAGTGGGTATATAAAAAGGTTGCAACTCTCTACGAATGACAGGAGTAATACTCTTTGGATACTTTACTTATAGATAATACAAAAAAGAGTTTGATTTTACCAGAGACAAATGAAAAAAATTGTTCTATTATTATTTTTGTTAAGTTGTTCGGATAGCTTGTTGGCCCAAGTGAAAATCAATGAGATCATGGCGGCCAATGTGAACACGATTGATGATACTACGGGCGAGTACTCAGATTGGATAGAGTTGTATAATGCAGGAGGCACACCCGTTGATTTGGCGGGGTATTATCTCACAGACAATTATTCGGCGTTGACCAAGTTTCGTTTTACGACAACTACGGGCCAGGTAGTCGTTCCTGCCAACGGCTATTTGTTGATTTGGGCAAGTGGCGTTGTAGCCAACGGCGTTAATCATACCAGTTTTTCATTATCGGCTTCGGGAGAGCGAGTGGCGTTGGTGATGCCCAATGGAACCGATATTGTGGATAGTTTATCATTTGGGGAGCAACGTGCCGATGTTTCTTATGGCCGACTACCAGATGGAGCATCGGGTTTAAGGTATTTTGCGACGCCTACCCCAGAAGAAGCCAATAGCGTTAATAATAGTTATGATGAGTTGTTGACCCCTCCCGTTTTTTCACGGAGGGGAGGCTTTTTTAGCACTTCGTTCAATTTAACAATTACCCACCCCGATTCCAATGTCTCTATTTTTTACACTACTGATGGGTCTGAGCCTAATCCGTTGAAACTAACTCCCCAGAGTTATCAATACCACAATGATTATCCAGGGGTGAGTCTGACAAAAGAATACCAGTCTCATGCCTATACGGGCGCTTTGTTGGTAGATGACCCTTCAAGTTTACCGAATAAAATCAGCACGATTGCCACCACCCACAGCCAAGTTCTGGATTATGTACCAACAGTGCCTCTTTATAAGGGACGAATTGTTAGGGCTATAGCAGTGAAGGCAGGAGCGTTGCCGAGTGAAATTGAGTCGAATTCGTATTTTTTTTCGGGGAGTGGGCAGAATAAATTTACGCTTCCCGTCATTTCGATAGTGACGCAAGAAGATGGTCTGTTTTCGTACTCGAATGGGATTTATGTACCTGGAGTAGATTTTGACAATTGGCGCAATGCCAATCCATCGGAAACCCCCAATGAAGGTAGTCCCGCCAATTATCAGCGGGAAGGTGAAACCGCCGAGCGAGCGGCGCATTTCGAGATTATTGAAAAAGATACTGTTGCTTATAAACAAAATGTAGGGCTTCGGATTCATGGGTCATGGTCGAGGGGATTTAGATTTAAGTCGTTGCGATTGTACGGTACGGATCAATATAAAACTATTGAAAAGGCTTTGTTTCCTAATTTACCTTATTCGAGTTATAAGACATTTCTATTGAGAAATTCGGGCAATGACTATAATGGCACACTGTTTAAAGATGCCTTTATTCAGGAGTCGGTAAGTCATTTAAAAATAGATATTCAGGCGTATAGACCCTCTATTCTTTTTTTGAACGGAGAGTATTGGGGTATTCATAATATGCGGCAGCGTCAAGATAAGCACTATTATGCTCAAAAATACGGAGTCAATGAAGATAGCTTAGATATTTTAGAAGATGAAGTACAAGATGGGAGTAGGGCGCATTATGATGCCATGATTGCCTATATAGATGCCAACGATGTGTCAAATACCGTACACTACGATTATGTTAAAACCCAAATGGATGTAGAGAATTTTACGGACTATCAAATAGCCGAGATTTATTATAACAACGTTGATTGGGGACTTCACAATATTAGATATTGGCGGCTACAAGTGCCTTATACTCCGACAGCACCCTACGGACACGACGGACGTTGGCGATGGAGTCTTTATGATACAGACGCCTCGATGAGCGAATGGACAGCGAATACCCTCTCAAGTGCTTCGGTGATTGGCAATTGGTGGGAGCATGGCTATCTATTAGGCAGATTATTACAAAATCAGTCTTTTCAAGTCAATTTTATTAACCGTTTTGCTGACTTGTTAAATACTGCTTTTTTACCTTCTCACCTCACACAACTTATTGAAGCCAAACGTGATAAAATCCGCAATGAAATCCCCGCTCACCTTGACCGCTGGAAAACGTTATCGGATAGTTCGGATTGGTTAAATATCATAGATGAATGTATCTCATTTATTCAGCAGCGACCTTCTTATCAGCGTAGTCATCTTCAAAGTAAATTTGGAATCGGTGGGCAATACAATTTGACGGTGAACGTAGGGGATACTGCTCAGGGCTACGTGAGGGTCAATACGATAGATATTTTGCCCAGTACGCCTGGCGTGGGTGCTATACCTTACCCTTGGACGGGGGCGTATTTTAATAACCTTTCCATACAACTCCGTGCTCGCCCTAAAGCAGGGTATAAATTTACGCATTGGGTTCATAATGCAATCCAGATTGCCGACAGTATATTGACAATAAGTCCAGATAGTGCAGTTTTATACACGGCGTTTTTTGAGCAAGTGCTGGTATCTCCAAGCCCGATACCTTCAGCGGCAACGTTGGGGGTGTGTGGGTATAGTTTTACTTCGTGGAGTGCTACGTCGGTAGCGGGGACTTCGCCCGACAACATGAAGTTTGTGTATATGGCCGATTCAGATCCAGGAGTAAACTCCGTAATTGCTGGTTTTACCAATGGCCCCTATAATTTGACAAGTGGGACACGAATTAGTGGACTTGGTACAAATGGCTTTTCGGTTGTCAATACAGGAAGCGGAACTTCCTACCCAGGTACTAAATTGGGCGGTGCTATTTTGGCCTTGAATACGCAAGGAAAGGAGAGTGTGACGGTGAAGTGGAAAGGACGGACAAAGGCAGTAGGGGCGCGTCAATACGGGATTCGCTTGCAATACAGGATTGGAGACATCGTTAATTTTGTGGATTTACTGGACGCTGGTAGTCAGGTGATAGAATACAGTCGAGGGGCTGCGGGCGACAGTGTGTTGTTTGAAGTAAAATTACCAAGTGCGTTGCTCAATCAGCCGTACGTTCAGTTGTTATGGCGTTATTATTGGAAAAGTGGTACAAGCGGCAATCGAGATGAGCTGGCGGTTGACGATATTGTAGTAGTGGGTCAGCGGACGTTGAGCGGAGTGTCGCCTGCGGGAACGAGCACAGAAAAAGAGGGGAGTTTGATTTCGACGGCAACGATTGGAAGTACTTCAAATGTGCTGTATGAGGCGAAAAAATATGTAGAGTTAAGGCCAGGTTTTGAGACACAACCCAATGCAGTATTTAAGGTTCAAATCAACGGTTGTCAGTAGGAGTTGGAGTAGAGGCGTGATTTTAATGAATGTGAATCACTTCATTAATGGAGGATTTACTTTGAGCTTGTTGGAGTTATTGATAAGTTTGCTAAAACTACAAAACAAGTCCCAAAGACCTCATTTTTCGTCCACAAACTACTTAATAACCCTATGAAGAACCTGATTTTACTTCTCTTGTTGCCTTTTGCTTTACTGGCTCAAAAATTTACTCCCGCCGAAATCGCCCGTTACCAACAGCAGGCCAAACGGGTCACCATTATCCGTGATAGTTGGGTATTCCTCACATTTATGGAAAAACGGATGCCGATGCGGTTTTGGATTGCTTTACGCGCAGTGTGAAGATGATTTTAAGCGCGTAGAGATGAACTACGTCCGAAAAATTGGGTCGTACTGCCGAACTAAGAGGGGAGACTGCTTTGTATAATGATCTGCAAATCAAGCTATTGATTGATACTACGGAGGCGATTGCCGATTATAAAAAAGCCGAGCCTTGGCTGAAGAAACTATTGAATGCGTATGCCGATGGCATCAATTATTTTTTGTACAAAAACCCACAAGTAAAACCAGCACTTTTGACCAAATTTCAGCCTTGGTATCAATTGCTTTGGACGGATGGGAGCATCGGAGCCATCAGTACGGCTGATTTGAGCGTGGCCGAATTAAAAAACTTTTACTCAGGTGAGGCCACTGCTGCCATCGTACCTCCAAAAGATCCCGAACACCAAACAGGCTCAAATGGCTTTGCCTTCGCGCCTTCTATCACGGCTTCGGGTAATGCTATTTTGTACATCAATCCGCACGTTACGTTTTATTTTCGTCCTGAGGTGCAAATAGTGGGAGGGAAGATTTTGCGCCTTATGGAGCGGTTACTTGAGGACAGTTTTTTTGTTTATCAGGGCTTTAATAAAGACTGGCAATGGATGCATACCTCCTGTAATGTGGA